>CBDDRG010000211.1:0-5927 GCA_965232975.1 uncultured bacterium | reverse complement strand
GGTGCTCGACGAGCCCACCAACGACCTCGACATCGAGACGCTGGAGCTGCTCGAAGAACTGCTGCTCGAATTCAAGGGCACCCTGCTGCTGGTCAGCCACGACCGCGCGTTCATGGATCAGGTGGTGACGCGGCTTATGGTGTTCGAGGGCGATGGCCGCATCAGCGAGCACGTCGGCGGCTACGCCGACTGGGCCGCGAAGGGCGGCCAACTGGCGCCGCGCGCCAGCGGCCAGAGCGCGGCGCCAGCCTCTGCGGAACCCGCGGCACAGCCGCCAAAACTTGCCGCGCCGGCACCGGCACCGGTCAAAAAGCCCAAACGCGGCTATCGCGAACAGGCGGAGCTGGATGCCCTGCCCGGCCATATCGAGGAGCTCGAAGCCCGCCAGCAGGATCTCGCCCAACGCATCGCCGACCCGCCCTTTTATCAGGGCGACAAGGCATTGGTGGCGGCCATGCTCGCCGAGATGGCGACCGTCGAAAGCAAGCTGGAAGCCGCCTACGAGCGCTGGCAGTTGCTTGATCGGCCGGGCTGAAATTGCTACTGTCCGGCGCCTCCCGGCACCGCCCCCCGCCCTGTCCAACCTCTAGCCCGCGGATGACCCCATGCCTAAATCCATCGAGATCGCCCCCAACCGCTACCGCGCGTCCCACGGCCGCTACCTGGAAGACTTCAAGGTGGGCGACGTCTATGAACACCGCCCCGGCCGCACCATCAGCGAGACCGACAACACCTGGTTCACGCTGCTGACGATGAACGGGCATCCGCTGCACTTCGACGCCGAATACGCCAAGCACAGCGAGTTCGGCCAGCGTCTGGTGGTCAGCCCCTTTACCGTGGCGGTGATCGCCGGCATGAGCGTCGGCGACGTCAGCCAGAAGGCCATCGCCAACCTGGGCTGGCGCGAGATCCGCCTGCCGGCGCCGGTGTTCGTCGGCGACACGCTGTATGCCGAATCCGAAGTGCTCGATATCCGCGCGTCAAAAAGTCGCCCCAATGCCGGCCTGGTGGTGATCCGCACCCTCGGCAAGAACCAGCACGGCACCGTGGTGTGCGATTTCGAGCGCACCATGCTGATTCCCAAAACCGGCCATGCGGTGGACGACAAGGCCAATTACTGACGCCCCACTACCTGGCGGCGGCGCTCAGAGCCTGTTCAAGATGTCGATCAGGGGATGCAGCGCAAGGCAAAACTGACCGAAAAAGCGCTGCATACACGCAGTATGTGAGCATTTTGAGGCCAGTTTTAACGCCGCGATGCGCCCTTCAGCGAGATCTTGAACAGGCTCTCAGGCATCGACTTCGAGCGCGGCGGTGTCATCGAGGTACTCGGCAACGATCACCAATTGCTCGGTAGACAGCGTATCAATCAGGCGATTGATGATCATCCCGACGGCCTTGGTGGCCATACCGGTGCCCAGTTCCACGGTTTTGCGCCCGACCATCCCCAGGTTCAGGCGATCGACGATATCGACAAAAAAGAAGGCGATGGTCTCCTCCGTCAGGTGCTCCAGAACCTTGGCCAGGGCCGGCGCCCCCGTGGCGCGCCGATCCTGCTGGAGCACGGCGGCAATGGCGCTGGTGATTTCCGCCGACAGCGCCGGCGACAGCGGCACATGCATGACCCGCCGCTGGTGCGGATCGCGCACGCGCCGCAGTGGTTCCACGCTGTTTTGACTGTCGCCCTTCACGCGCCCCAACCCCCGGTCTACGCCCAATGCCATTGTGGTCCTCCATGTGATCGAACGCATAAAGCATGTGCTCGAACGCATAAAGTTCGCCGCCGATGTTGCGGTAGCGGCGCATTCGGGGTCAACCGCCCGCACGCGAGTAGATCGCTCAGCACACGCCGCCGGGTGCAACGACCGCAGCGGCGGAACTTTCCTATCGGTTTATCCTCCTAGCGCGCAATCCTGGAGTTCCTTGGCGCCATCTCCATTGACCCCCGAACATCACTCGCGAACCCTTCTCGACGCCCCGTCGCGGCGCGACGCTCCAACTTTGAGACTGCGCTCGCCAGTCCGTACAATTCGCCGCCCCGGCGCATTAGCACTATTTCTTCCGCCACCTCATCAAGGTCGCCCATGAGTCGTCGAAATCAATTGCAAACACTGCTCGGGTTCCTCGGCCAGCGCATCGTCGGCCAGCAGCAACTGACGCGCCGCCTGGTCACCGCGCTGCTCGCCGACGGCCATATCCTGGTCGAGGGCGCGCCCGGCCTGGCCAAGACCAAGGCCATCAGCACCCTCGCCGAGGGCATCGAGGGCGACTTTCACCGCATCCAGTTCACGCCCGATCTACTGCCGGCGGACATCACCGGCAGCGACATCTACCGGCCCGAACACGGCAGCTTCGAATTTCAGGCCGGGCCGATCTTCCACAACCTGGTGCTCGCCGACGAGATCAACTGGGCGCCCGCCAAGGTGCAATCGGCACTGCTCGAAGCCATGGCCGAGCGCCAGGTCAGCATCGGCCGCCGCACCTATCCGCTGCCGGGCCTGTTCCTGGTCATGGCAACCCAGAACCCGATCGAACAGGAGGGCACCTACCCGCTCCCCGAAGCCCAGCTCGAGCGCTTCCTGCTGCACGTCAAGGTCGGCTACCCGGAACCCGCCGTCGAACACGAGATTCTGCGCCTCGCCCGCGCCGAGGCCGGCGGCGGCAAGCCCTCCGCGCCGCCGCGGGTGCCCGCCGCCGATATTCTCGCCGCGCGCGCAGAAGTGCTCGCCGTGCACATGGCGCCCCAGGTCGAGGAGTATCTGGTGCAACTGGTGCTCGCCACCCGGCGCCCGGAGCCCTACGGCAGTGAACTGCGCCAGTGGCTCGAGTACGGCGCCAGCCCGCGCGCCACCATCGCGCTGGATCGTTGCAGCCGCGCGCTGGCCTGGCTCGACGACCGCGACTTCGTGACCCCGGACGACGTGCGCGCCACGGTTGCCGATGTGCTGCGCCACCGCCTGATTCTGACCTTCGCCGCCGAGGCCGATGGCGTGACCGCGGATACGGTCATCGATCACCTGGTGGCCCGGGTGCCCTCCGCCTGATGGCCGCACCCGCCCCGCCGCCGGCAGTCGCCGCCGCTATCGAACACCTGGTGCGCCTGCGCCACGGCGCGCGCGAGCTGACGCTGTTGCCGCGCATGACCGCCGGCGCCGGGCTCGCCGGCAACCGCCGCTCGTCGGTGCGCGGGCGGGGCATGGATTTCGAGGAGGTGCGTCCCTATCAGCCCGGCGACGACATCCGCAGCATCGACTGGCGGGTCACCGCGCGCACCCTTACGCCACACACCAAGGTGTTTCGCGAGGAGCGCGAACGCCCGCTGGTATTGCTGGTCGATCTGCGCCCGAACATGTTTTTCGGCAGTCGCAAACTGAAATCGGTGACCGCCTGCGAAGTGGCCGCGACCCTCGCCTGGGCCGGGCTCAACACCGGCGACCGCGTCGGCGGTCTGGTGTTCGGCCCCGGCGAGCACCGCGATGTGCGCGCCCGCCGCGACCGCCGCAGCGTGCTGCTATTGCTCCACTATCTCAGCGCGGCGAGCATCGCGCTGTGCGCGCGACCGAGCGGCAGTCGCCCGCTGAGCACCATCCTGGACGACGGCCGCCGGGTGGCGCACCCGGGCTCGACGGTGGCCGTGATCAGCGATTTTCACGACCTCGACGCCGCGTGCGAACGCCACCTGTTCGAACTCGCCCGCCACTGTGACGTGACGCTGTACCAAATCTACGACGACCTCGAGCGCGAGCTGCCGCCGGCCGGCTGGTACGCCATTCGCGGCGCCGGCGGGCGCATCGCGCTGAATACGGCGCCGACCGGCCAGCGCGCGCAGTTCGCGGCGGATTTCCGCGCCCGCCGCCAGCACCTGCAACAGCTTGCCGCCCGCCTCGGCCTCGGTCTCCTCGACTTCGCCAGCGACGCGCCCGTGCTGGCCACACTTCAGCAGGTGTACGGCAAAGGCCGCCGGTGCCGACCGCGCTGATGGACGCCGCCACGCTCGCGCAGTTAAAAGACATCCATCTGCCGCCGCCCGTCGGCTGGTGGCCACCGGCGCCGGGCTGGTGGGCGCTGCTCGTCGTCGCGCTGATCGCGGGCGCCGCGCTGTACTGGGCGCTGCGCCGGTATCGGCGGCGGTGGCAGTGCCGCCGGGCACAGCAGCTGCTCGCGGCCTGCTGGCAGAACTACGGCGCGCAGGGCGACGGCAGCCGCTGGGTGGGCGATGTGCTGCTGCTGATGCGGCGCACGCTGCACGCCACCACCCGGCGTGCCGGTTCAGCGGCTGCGGAAGCGCTGCCGACCAGCGCGCTGCTCGCCCATCTGGACGCCCACAGCGGCGGCGAGCTGGCGCGCGCCATTCCCCTTGCCACCCTGGCGCTCGCGCCCTATCAACCCCAGGCGGGGCAACTCACCGAGACGCAGGCCCGCCAACTCTACGAGGCCGCCAGCCACTGGCTGAAGCGCGGTGGCACTGCGCCGTGCTGACGCTGAGCTGGCCCTGGATGCTGGCGCTGTTGCCACTGCCCTGGCTGTATCGCCGCTGGCGCCGGCCGGCCGCCGATGCGTCGCCGGCGCTCTATGCCCCCGCCTACGCGCAACTGCTCGGCCCGAGTGCGAGCGGCCCGGCCGGCAATAGCCGCAACGGCTGGGCACTGGCGCTGCTGACCATCGCCTGGCTCGTCGCGCTCGCCGCCGCCAGCCGTCCGCAGTGGACCGGCGAGCCGGTCGCGCGGCCGGCGAGTGGGCGCGATCTGCTGCTCGCCGTCGATATCTCCGGCAGCATGCAAATCGAGGATATGGACACCGCCGATGGCCTGATCGACCGGCTCAGCGCGGTCAAGACCGTGGTCGGCGATTTCGTCGAGCGCCGCCGCGGCGATCGCCTGGGGCTGATCCTGTTCGGCAGCAATGCCTACTTGCAAACTCCGCTGACCTTCGACCGCCGCACGCTCAACACGCTGCTGCAGGAGGCGCGCATCGGCTTCGCCGGCAAGGACACCGCGATCGGCGACGCCATCGGCCTCGCCGTCAAGCGGCTGGCGGAGCGGCCCGCCACCAGTCGCGTCGTGATCCTGCTGACCGACGGCGCCAACACTTCCGGCGAGGTCATGCCGCTGCAGGCGGCGCAACTGGCCGCCGCCCACCAGGTCAAGATCTACACCGTCGGCGTCGGCGCCGACGAGATCTATCGCCGCACGCTGTTCGGCGTCCAGCGCGTCAACCCTTCCGCCGATCTGGACGAGGGCGCGCTCAAGGACATCGCGGCGCAGACCGGCGGCAAATACTTCCGCGCCCGCGACCCCGAGGACCTCGCCCGCATCTACACCGAACTCGACCGGCTGGAACCGGTCGCCCAGGCCGCGGAGACGTTTCGGCCGACCAAGGCGCTGTTCCACTGGCCGCTGGCGATCGCACTGGTGGCTTCTTTGGGGCTCGCTGTCACCGGTGGTCGGGATGGCGGCCATGGCTGATATCGCCGCCGCGCTGCGGGATTTCCACCTGCTGCGGCCGCTGTGGCTGCTCGCCCTCGCCCCCGCGCTGCTCGCGGCGATGGCGCTGTACCGCCGCCAATTGCGGGGCGGCAGCTGGCGACGGGTGATCGCGCCCGAACTCGCGCCCTTCCTGCTCGACGCCACGCCGGCGACCGCGTCGCGGTGGGTGCCGCGGTGGGCGTTCATGGGTTGGGCACTGCTGTGCGTGGCGCTGGCGGGGCCGGCCTGGCACAAGCTGCCACAGCCGGTTTATCAACAGCAGAGCGCGCTGGTGATTCTGCTCGACCTGTCGGCCTCGCAGCTGGCGCAGGACATCAAACCCGACCGCATCAGCCGCACTCGCCTCAAATTGATCGACCTGCTCAAGTGGCGCAGCGAGGGCACGACCGCCATCGTCGCCTACGCCGGCGACGCCCATGTGGTGAGCCCGCTGACCGACGA
>CBDDRG010000210.1:0-2645 GCA_965232975.1 uncultured bacterium | reverse complement strand
TGAGACGAAAACAGAACCAGCAGCAGGACGGCGAGCAGGAACCGGTAACCGCTGTAGACCTTGACCAGCCACAGCGAATTGCGCGCCGCGGCGGCCCCGTGCCCGGCGGCAGCGGCCTCGGAGGGAACCCGTGTGTCCCGCATGCGGCCCGCCGTCATTTTGCTATTGCCTCGATTTTAGCTGAAAATGCCTGATCCCATTTTTGCCCCTGCGCCCAATGCCCTCACTCACTGTCGCGATGGCCCAGATCAACCCGCTGGTGGGCGACATTCCGGGCAATGCCCAGTTGATCATCGACACGCTCGAACGCGCGCGCGACAGCTTGCGCGCGGACGTCGTCGTGTTCCCCGAGCTCGCCCTGTGCGGTTATCCCCCGGAAGATCTGTTACTGCGGCCCAGCCTCCAGCGCCGTGTCGAGGCTGCCCTGAAACGGGTGTGTGCCGCGGCTACCGGCATCATTGCGGTGGTCGGCTATCCCTGGCGGCGCGACGGTCTGCTGTACAACATGGCGGGGATCATTCGCGACGGCGAGCTTATCGGGGAGTACGCCAAGACCTGTCTGCCCAACTATCAGGTGTTTGACGAGAAGCGCTATTTCGAGCCGGGCGGCGGGGCCTGTGTCGTCGCCATTCGCGGTATTCCGGTGGCGGTCAGCATCTGCGAGGACATCTGGCAACCGCAGCCCATGCGCGCCGCCGCCGCCGCCGGCGCGCGCCTCATGCTCAACATCAATGCATCGCCCTTCCATCGCAATAAACAGCAGACCCGCCAGGAGCTGCTCGCGGTGCGCGCCCGCGAGGGCGGCATGCCGATCGTCTATGTCAATCAGGTGGGCGGTCAGGACGAGCTGATTTTTGACGGCGGCTCGCTGGCGGTCGATGCGCAGGGCGTGGTGCGCCGCCAGGCACCGCTGTTTGCCGCGGGCGTCTATCCGGTGGTTATCGACATCGACGAGGGTCGCCTCAGCGTGCCGGCACAAGCGGTGGTGCCGGCCCCGGAGCCCCTGGCGTCGGTGTATCAGGCACTGGTGCTGGGCGTGCGCGACTACGTCGACAAGAACGGCTTCAGGGGCACGGTGCTGGGTTTGTCGGGCGGGATCGACTCGGCGTTGACGCTGGCGATCGCCGTCGATGCGCTCGGCGCCGAGCGCGTCGAAGCCATCATGATGCCGTTCCGCTACACCTCCCAACTGAGCCTGGACGACGCCCAGGCGGAAGCCGAGATGCTCGGCGTCCACTATCGCTGTATCGATATCGAACGCATCTATGACAGCTTTATGGATGCGCTGGCCGGCGAGTTCGCCGGCCTCGCCCGCGACAAGACCGAAGAGAACCTGCAGGCGCGCGCCCGCGGCGTGCTGCTGATGGCGGTGTCGAACAAAAAGGGCAGCCTGGTGTTGACCACCGGCAACAAGAGCGAGATGGCGGTCGGTTACGCCACGCTCTACGGCGATATGGCCGGGGGCCTGGACGTGCTCAAGGATGTGCCCAAGACCATGGTGTTCGCGCTGGCCAGGTACCGCAACAGCATCGCGCCGGTGATTCCCGAGTCGGTGATCGAGCGGCCGCCGTCGGCGGAGCTGGCGCCCGACCAGAAGGATCAGGATTCGCTGCCGCCCTACGCGGTGCTGGATCAGATCATCGAGCTGTATATCGACCAGGATGTGAGTGCCCACGACATCATCGCGCGCGGCTTCGACGCCGCCGAGGTGCAGCGCGTACTGCGCATGATCGACGTCAATGAGTACAAGCGCCGCCAGGCGGCGGTGGGTCTGCGCATCTCCCAGCGCGGGTTTGGCCGCGACCGCCGCTATCCCATCACCAACGGCTGGCGCGTCGGCGATTAGTACCACGACACGTAACTTTCGACACATTTACCAGCCGTCGTCATTCCCGCGCATGCGGGAATCCAGCCCAGGCGCCTCAACACCAGCTCCGATCTCCGGGCAAAAACTGGATGCCCGCCTTTGCGGGCATGACGCTCCCTTTATTTATAGGTCTATTTATAGGTCGCCCTACTCGAGCGGCGCGCCGGGCCTCGCGGCGTCTCTCAGCTGCACGCCACGCCGGTTCCCCGCAGGCCACAGTAACCCCCCGGATTTTTGTCGAGGTATTGCTGGTGGTAGTGCTCGGCGTAATAGAACGTCGGGGCCTCGCGTATTTCGGTGGTTATCGCCGGGTATTTGGCCCGGTCGAGAGCCGCTTGGTAAGCCGCCGCGCTCGCCTTGGCCAGGCGTAGCTGCTCGGCGCCATAGCAGTAGATAACCGACCGGTACTGGGTGCCGATGTCGTTGCCCTGGCGCATGCCCTGGGTGGGGTCGTGGCTCTCCCAGAACAGCGTCAGCAGCTGGTCGTAGCTGATTTTGGCGGGGTCGAACACCACCAGCACCACTTCGCTATGGCCGGTCCGGCCGCTGCAGACCTCTTCGTAGGACGGGTTTTTGGTATGCCCCCCGGCGTAGCCCGCCGCCGTGCTGAACACGCCCTCCTGTTGCCAGAAGCGGCGCTCGGCGCCCCAGAAGCAGCCGAGCCCGAACACGGCGGTCTCCAGGCCCTCGGGGAACGGCGGCTTCATCGGGGTGCCGAGCACGTCGTGGCGCTCGGGCCCGGGAAGCGGCGTCTCGCGGCCGGAGAGGACCTGGTCCG
>CBDDRG010000209.1:0-4891 GCA_965232975.1 uncultured bacterium | reverse complement strand
GCCGACGAGGGCGATTCCGGCACTTTCGCCGATCGCCTGCTGATGGAGGCCGATCCGTTTCAGCTGATCGAGGGCATGACCATCGCCGGGGTCGCGGTGGGCGCGACCCAGGGCTACATCTATCTGCGCTCGGAGTACCCGCGCGCGCGCCGCGTCCTCGACAGCGCCATCGCGACGGCGCGCGAGCACGGCTTTCTGGGCGCGAATCTGCTCGGCAGCGGCCGGACCTTTGAGCTTGAAGTGCGGGTCGGCGCCGGCGCCTACATCTGCGGCGAGGAGACCTCGCTGCTCGAAAGCCTCGAAGGTAAACGCGCGCTGGTGCGCGCCAAGCCGCCGCTGCCGGCCATCAAGGGCCTGTTCGGTCAGCCCACCGTCATCAACAACGTGCTGACGCTGGCGACCGCAGCGGCCGTGCTGGCCGATGGCGCCGACGCCTACAAAAGCCTGGGCACCGGCCGCTCGTTGGGCACGCTGCCGATGCAGCTCGCCGGCAACATCAAGCGCGGCGGCATCGTCGAACTCGCCTTTGGCGCGACGCTGCGCGAACTGGTCGAGGATTTTGGCGGCGGCACCCGCAGCGGCCGGCCCATGCGCGCGATCCAAGTCGGCGGCCCGCTGGGCGCCTATCTGCCGGCGTCGCAGTGGGACATTCCGCTCGACTATGAAGCCTTCGCCGCCATCAAGGCCATGCTCGGCCACGGCGGCGTGGTGGTGTTCGACGACACCGTGGACATGGCCGCGCAGGCGCGCTTCGCGATGGAGTTCTGCGCGGTCGAATCCTGCGGCAAGTGCACGCCCTGCCGCATCGGCGCCGTGCGCGGCGTCGAGGTCATCGACCGCATCCGCGCCGGTGACAAGCGCGCCGACAACCTGATTCTGCTCAATGAGCTGTGCGACACCATGGAATTCGGTTCGTTGTGCGCAATGGGCGGACTCACGCCCTTCCCGGTGCGCAGCGCGGTGCAACATTTCGGTGAGGATTTTCACCAGGGCGCGTGACGGAACGATACCCGTTGCCGCGCCCAACCCAGGCTAGCCAGTCCGAACCCACAGGTTCGGAAGGAGAAATCCAGATGCTGCAGTTCTTTGAACCAAAAAGCTACGAATCCACCCCCGATGTCGATTACGGCACCCCGGCGGTGCTGTCGCAGCAGCAGGTCACCCTCGAAATCGACGGCGTCGCGGTCACGGTGCCGGCCGGGACCTCGGTGATGCGCGCGGCGGCCGGGCTCGGCATCCGCATTCCCAAGCTGTGCGCGACCGACTCCCTCGACGCCTTCGGCTCCTGCCGCATGTGCATGGTCGAAATTCAGGGCCGCAAGGGCTACCCGGCGTCCTGCACCACGCCGGCCGAGGCCGGCATGGTGGTGCGCACCCAGACCGACCCGGTCGCCCGCCTGCGCCGCAACGTGATGGAGCTGTACATCTCCGACCACCCCCTCGACTGCCTGACCTGCGCCGCCAACGGCAATTGCGAGTTGCAGGACACCGCCGGCGAAGTCGGCCTGCGCGAAGTCCGCTACGGCTACAGCGGTGCGAACCACCTCGACGCCGAGAAGGACACATCGAACCCCTATTTCACCTTCGACCCGTCCAAGTGCATCGTCTGCTCGCGCTGCGTGCGCGCCTGCAACGAGGTGCAGGGCACCTTCGCGCTGACCATCGACGGTCGCGGTTTCGACTCCAAGGTCAGCCCCGGTCAGGCCCAGCCGTTCATGGACTCCGAGTGCGTGTCCTGCGGCGCCTGCGTGCAGGCCTGCCCGACCGCCACCCTCATGGAAAACAGCATCATCGAGCACGGCCAGCCCGAGCACAGCGTCCTCACCACCTGCGCCTACTGCGGCGTCGGCTGCGCGTTCAAGGCCGAGATGCGCGGCAACACCGTGGTCAACATGACGCCCTGGAAGGACGGCAAGGCCAACGACGGCCACTCCTGTGTGAAAGGCCGCTTCGCGTTCGGCTACGCCACCCACCCCGACCGCATCACCACGCCGATGATTCGCGAGCGCATCGACCAGCCCTGGCAGGTGGTGTCCTGGGACGAGGCGTTCCAGTTCGCCGCCACGCGCCTGCGCGCGATCCAGCAGAAATACGGCCGCAACAGCATCGGCGGCATCACCTCGTCACGCTGCACTAACGAGGAGACCTACCTGGTGCAAAAGCTGGTGCGGGCCGGCTTTGGCAACAACAATGTCGATACCTGCGCGCGGGTGTGCCACTCGCCGACCGGGTATGGCCTGAAGACGACCTTGGGCGAATCAGCGGGCACCCAGTCCTTTGCATCCGTCGCCAAGGCCGACGTCATCATGGTCATGGGCGCCAACCCGACCGATGCCCACCCCGTCTTCGCGTCGCGGCTGAAACGGCGCCTGCGCGAGGGCGCCAAGCTGATCGTCGTCGATCCCCGCCGCATCGATCTGGTCAAGGGCCCCCATGTCGAGGCCAGCTATCACCTGCCCGTGCGGCCGGGCACCAACGTCGCCTTCATTAATGCCATGGCCCATGTCGTCGTGACAGAAGGCCTGGAAGCGCACGACTTTATCGCCGAGCGCTGCGAGCAGCCGGCCTATGCGCAGTGGCGCGCGCTGGTCAGCGAGGCGCGCAACTCGCCGGAAGCGACCGAGAGCATCACCGGCATTCCCGCCGCCGACGTGCGCGGCGCGGCGCGACTGTTCGCGACCGGCGGCAATGCGGCGATCTACTACGGCCTCGGTGTCACCGAGCACAGCCAGGGCTCGACCACGGTGATGGGTATCGCCAATCTGGCCATGGCCACCGGCAACATCGGCCGCGAGGGCGTCGGCGTGAATCCCCTGCGCGGCCAGAACAATGTGCAGGGCTCCTGCGACATGGGCTCCTTCCCCCACGAACTGCCGGGCTACCGCCACATCTCCGACCCCGCCACCCGCGCGCTGTTCGAGAACGACTGGCATGTCACCCTCGACGCCGAGCCCGGCCTGCGCATTCCCAACATGTTCGACGCCGCCATCGACGGCGACTTCAAGGGGCTGTACTGCCAGGGCGAGGACATCGCCCAGTCCGACCCCAACACCCATCACGTCGAATCGGCACTCTCCTCGCTGGAGTGCCTGATCGTGCAGGACCTGTTCCTCAACGAAACGGCGAAGTTCGCCCATGTGTTCCTGCCGGGGTCGTCTTTCCTCGAAAAGGACGGCACCTTCACCAACGCCGAGCGGCGCATCTCCCGCGTGCGCCGCGCGATGCCGCCGAAAGCCGGGCTCGCCGACTGGGAGGCCACCCTCGGCCTCGCCAAGGCGCTCGGGCTGGACATGAGCTACAGCCATCCGGGCGAGATCATGGCCGAGATCGCGCGCCTGACGCCGACGTTCACCGGCGTCAGCTACGAGCGCCTCGACGCGCTGGGCAGCATCCAGTGGCCCTGCAACGACGCGGCCCCGGAGGGCACGCCGACCATGCACGAGGCCGAATTCGTTCGCGGCCTCGGCCACTTCGCGCTGACCGAATTCGTGCCCACCGAGGAGCGCGCGACCCGCAAATTCCCGCTGCTGTTGACCACCGGGCGCATCCTGTCCCAGTACAACGTCGGCGCCCAGACCCGGCGCACCGCGAACACGTCCTGGCACCCCGAGGACGTGTTCGAGATCCACCCCCACGACGCCGAGGAGCGGGGCATTCAGGAAAACGACTGGGTCGGCATCCAGAGTCGCGTCGGCGATACCGTGCTGCGCGCGCGCATCACCGACCGGGTGCAACCGGGGGTGGTCTACACCACCTTCCACCACCCGGTGTCGGGCGCCAACGTCATCACCACCGACAACTCCGACTGGGCCACCAACTGCCCCGAGTACAAGGTCACCGCGGTGCAGGTCAGCAAGGTGACCGCGCCCTCCCAGTGGCAGACCCGACAGCGCGAGTTCAACGACCAGCAGCTCGGTCTGCTCAAGCGGGCCAAACGCCGTGAGCAACCTGCCGGCGCCACCAGCTAGGCCGCCGCTCCTGGAGCGCGAGGCCCCCGAGCGCGCCAGCACCGTCGCCGCGCTGCACTGGCAACAGGGGCGCGGCGATGCCGTCGCACTCACTGACCAGGTCGCGCGGGAGACCGCGGTGGCGCTGCTCTACAACGGCATCTCCCATGTCGTGATGATGGTGAGCCCCGGTGACCTCGAAGACTTTGCGCTCGGTTTCAGCCTGTCCGAGGGTATTCTTGACAGCGCCAGCCAACTCTACGACCTCGACTGCACCCAGCAGGACAATGGCATTGAAGTGGCGCTGACTATCAGCGGCGAGCGCTTTGCGCTGCTCAAGGATCAACGCCGCAATCTCACCGGGCGCACCGGCTGCGGCCTGTGCGGCGCCGAATCCCTGGCGCAGGCGGTGCGTCCGCCGACTCCGGTTGCGCACTCGGTGGAGATTACCCAGCAGGCGATTCAGCGTGCGGTGGCGAGGCTCGGCGATCACCAGCCGCTGCAAACGCTCACCGGTGCCGTGCATGGCGCCGCCTGGTGTAGCCGGGACGGCGACATTCTGCTGCTGCGCGAGGATGTCGGCCGCCACAACGCCCTCGACAAGCTGATCGGCGCCCTCAGTCGCCAGGGTGTCGGCCGCGAGGAGCAATGGTCGCCAGCCGCCGGTTTTGCGCTGATCTCCAGCCGCGCCAGCTACGAGATGGTGGCGAAAGCGGCGCGCATGGGCATCGAGGTGCTGGTCGCGGTGTCCGCGCCGACCACGCTCGCCATCGAATTCGCCACGCGGGCGGGCCTGACGCTGGTCGGCTTCGCCCGCCCCGGCCGCCACATGCTGTATACCGGCGCCGAGCGCGTGGTCGCCGGCAGCTAGGAGCCTGTCGGACTTGAGACTGTCCTACTGCGGAAAAGCCGAATTTGGTCATATTTTGCGCAAATTTTTGTTG
>CBDDRG010000208.1:0-3033 GCA_965232975.1 uncultured bacterium | reverse complement strand
AATGGTGCCACCGGTGAGCGTGATGCCGGTGTCGCGGCCGACGCTGCCCGGGTCGATCGGCGTCACGCTGCCGCCGGCGCAGGTGGTGCTGGCGCTGTCGACCGTCAGGCCATAGGCGGCGGCGCCAACCCCGTCGATCGGGTTGTCGGTAAAGCTCGTGACCGCAAGCGGGCTGCTGCCGTTGTTGGTGAGCGTGATGGTGAAAAATCCGCTCTGGCCGGTGGCGAGCGCGCCGGAGTTGACCGTCTTGCCGATCTGCAGCGGCGAACGCACGGTGACGTTGGCGGTGGCATTGGCCGCGGCCGTGATGCCGACGTCGTTGGAGAAGTTGCTGCTGGCATTGATGGTGTTGGTCTGGTTGTTCAGCGTATAGGCGCCATTGGTGTGGCGCGCCCGCACCTGGACGGTGACGGTGCAGCTGCTGCTCGCGGCCAGCGTGCCGCCGCTGGCGGTGACGCTGGTGTCGCCGGCGGGCGGCGTGAAACTCGGGGGCGTGCCGCCGCCAGTGCAGCTGGCCGTGCCCGACGGCGGATTCGCCACCTCGATGATCGCTCCGCCCGCGCCCGCAGTCGGGAAGTTGTCGGTGACGCTGAAGTTGGCGATGCCGACCGCCGCGTTGGGGTTGGTCACCGTGATGGTCAGCGTGCGTGCCACCCCGCCGAGAATCACGGTGGAGTTGCTGAAGCTCTTGCTGATGGTCGGCCGTGACAGGGCCAGCACGTTGATCGACTGGCTGACGGCGCCGGAGTTGGCCACCGCGCCGTTGTTGTCGGTACCCGTCACCGCGCCGCTGGCGATCGTGTACGCGTAGGCGGTCGCGCCGCCGCTGGACGTGCCGGCCGTGACCGGGATGCGGATGGTGCAGGTGCCATCGGTATTGCTGGCGCGTGCCGCGATCGTGCCGCCCGCAAGCGTGATCGACTGGGTGCCGACGGTCGCCGTCAGGGTGCCGACGCCGGGCGCGGTCGTCGCGGTCGCCGGATCGGTACATATATAGGTGGCGGCACCGGCGATCTTGAGGCCGTTTGGCAGCGTGCCGGGCAGGCTGTTGCTGAAGGCGAGGTTGTCAACCGTCGCACCGGTGTTGCTGTTGGAGAACGTAATCTCGAGCCGCGTGCTCTGGCCCGGGTAGATGTTGGTCGGGTCGCCGCTGACCAGCGTCACCGCCGCACCCAGTGCAGCGAAGGCGGGGGCGCTTGCGCCAAATAGTACGATGCCCGCCAGGAACATACGCCCCGAGCAGCGGGGCTTTGGTGTTCGCGAGACGCGCCCCATCAAGCAGGCTTTAAGCCAGTACCTGAAAGAAGCCAATCTGATGGCAATGCGATTCTGTGCAGCCGGGATCATGTTGTTATTTGCGATTTAGTGCAGAGTGAGTGTCGTTCGGGCGAGAAAACTCAAACCACCCCGCAACACAGCACTGCACATACCCCGAATCTCTGTCGGATTGACCTTCATAGTGAAGGTGCATTAGCAAGAATGATGCCAACCGTCCAAGCGGTCCTGAACGCCATAGAAAACATTTCCCGGCTGTGCCAAGACGACTCTATTCGCGCCCGCTGGATTGAATTGTTGGTGTAGCCCGTCAGCAAACCCGGGAGAACGCCCGGATGGCGGGATTGCCGTTTATACCGGACACAGAGATCGGTTGTGAACAGACGTGATGACGATTGCTTTCGAAAAAGCCGGCGACAACACGGTTACACCGGGCGAATTGCGCTGCTTGCGCCTGGCGTGAATACACCGCGCAATTCCAGATATTGAGCAATTTTTCCGTCAGCGCTCGTGACACCGGTGACAAAATACGTCGGTGGTCGGATGCTGAATGGGGAATTCCCTCGGGAGGACGAAAGACACGGGCGGAAACCGTCCCGGGTAGGCGATCTTGGTCAGGGGACGCTGCCTGTCATGTCCGATGATTCCATTAGAAAACCAACTCAGTAAAACGGCGCCTCACCCTCCGGCCGAGTCTTAAACCGCCGGTGCGACCAGAAATACTGCTCCGGCATTTCGCGCACCGCGTTTTCGATGATCTGGTTCATGCGCGTGGTATCGGCCACGGCGTCCTGGGTCGGAAAGTTCTCCAGCGGCGCCTGAAAAATCACCTCGTAGCCCCGGCCCCAGGGCAGCGCGCGCATGAAACACGGCACCACCCGGGCATCGAGCGAAGCGGCGAGCCGGCTCAGGCCCGAAATCGTTGCGGTCGCGATGCCGAAGAACGGCGCAAACACCGCACCCTCCATGCCCTGATCCTGGTCGGTGAGGTAGAGAAACAGAACGCCCTGCTTGATGGCACGGATCACCGGCTTGATGCCTTCGCGGCGCTCGACCAGGTGTCCGCCAAAACGCACCCGGCAGCGGCGCAGGAAATAGTGGATCAAGCCGTTCTTGGGGCGCTTGTACATGTCGAGCACCGGGTAGTGCTGCGACAGCGTCACCCCGCCCATCTCGATGCCGACAAAATGCGCCGACAACAGCAGCACCGGGCGACCGTGCGCCAGTGCCTGCTTCAGGTGTTCCTCGCCACGCAGGCGCACCAGCCGCCCCAGTCGTGCCGCCGAACCCCACCATACCAGCGGTACGGCCATGGTCGCCGCGGCCATGGCGCGGAAATGCGCGCGCGCCAGCCGGCGCCGCGCCGCGCGCGACAACTCCGGAAAACAGGCGCGTAGATTCGTGCTGGTGATGTGCCGTCGTTGCGGCATGCTGAGATAGAGCAATTCGCCGAGCAGCGCGCCAAGGGCGGTGAGTACCGGCAGGGGCAGAAAACCCAACAACCGCAACAGCAACAGACCGAGCCAGGTCGGCCAGTAGCGCGGCCCGAGAAAATCGCGCAGGCGGCCGTTCTCAGCCATACAGCGGTGGCTCGCCGGGCGGGCGCTGCTTGAAGCGTTTGTAGGTCCACATGTATTGCTCCGGCATTTCACGCACGCCGGCCTCGATCGCGGCGTTCATGGCCGTGGCATCGGCCACATCGTCACCGCTCGGGAAACCGGCGAGTGGCGGGTGGAAAATGATCTCGTAGCCCTCGCC
>CBDDRG010000207.1:0-3712 GCA_965232975.1 uncultured bacterium | reverse complement strand
GGTCGAGGAATTTCGCGACAACCACCCGGGCGAAAACCTGGTCGTCGTCAGTCACGGCCTCGCCATCGCGTTTGCGCTGTCGCACTGGATCGATCGCGACAGCACGCGCTGGACCAGCTACCGGGTCAACAACACCTCGGTCACCGAGATCTGTCTACGGCAGTTCGAGATCAAGTTCCTCGACCGGGTCGATCATCTGTAGCGAGGCGCCTGCGCGGGTCAGGTCAGCTTGCGCGCAAACAGTTCGAAGGCGATATCCCAGTGGCGCTCCGCCGCCGCGTGGTCGTAGCCCATGCGCTCGGGGAACGCAAAACCGTGGTGGGTTCCGGGAATCATCTCCAGCACATGGTCGATGTGGTTCGCCTTCAGCGCGGCCGCCAGCGCCGCGATTTCGGCGGCGGGCACGAAGGGATCGTGCTCGGCGAAACCGAAGTACAGGCTGCAATCGGGCAGGATGCGCGGGATCAGCAGGTGGGCGGAATCCGCCTGGCTGGTGACGTGGGACACGCCGTACAGCGACAGCATGGCCTTGAAACGCTCGGGAAAGGCGCCAGTGACGGCGAGCACAAACTTGCCGCTCATGCAGTAGCCGATGCAGCCGATGGGGCCGGGGGCGGCGGCCGGGTGCTGGTCGAGCCATTGGATCAGGGCGCCGGTGTCCGCGATGATCATGCCGTTGGTGTGGGCGTACAGCATCTCCATCATGCGCGCGCCGGCGGCGCGCACGCCGTAGCGGTAATACAGGTTCGGCATCACCGCGCAATAGCCGGCGCGGGCGATGCGACGCACGAAGTCATACAGCTCCTCGCGCACGCCGGGGGCGTCCATGTACAGAATCACCGCCGGCCGCGGCCCGCCGCCGGTCGGGTGCGCGACAAAGCACTCCATATCGCCGTCCGCGGTCGGCACCTGCACAAATTCCTCGGTCAGTGCCGCGCGGTTGGCCATGGTCGTCGCCCCTGCTGGTGGTGAACTTTGGTTTGCAGTGTGTCGGGTGGGGGTCGGCACCGTCAACCCGCGCCCCAAACCCGACATGGCGACGGTTCCGTCAAGGGCAGCCATCCGTCCCGGCGGCCGCCATTGACGTAGTCGATAAGCTGTCATGTTCATCGGCCTGTTTTTGCAACGTTTTCGCTTTTTTGCAGGATTTTACGGAGACCAGCCGCCCACTCGTTGTCACCAACTGCGGCCCCCGTTCACGGCAAATACGCACTTTTTCCCGTTGACTTCAATGATTTGGAGAATATAGTGTTTCATTGTGGCGAAAAGTGGTTGAAAGTGGATGAAGTCCGGGACCGGAGCGGGGAGAACGGATGTTCCGCGGCAGTAGCGACATCAATCTGGATACCAAGGGCAGGATTGCGATCCCGGCCCGCTATCGCGACGCCCTGATGGCCGGTTGCAACGGTTGCCTGGTCGCGACCATCGACATTCAGGACAAGTGCCTGTTCATCTACCCCCAGCCGGAGTGGGAAAAGATCGAACGCCAGATCGCCGCACTGCCCACCTTCAACCCGGACACCCGCCGCCTGCAGCGCCTGTTGATCGGCCATGCCCGCGAACTGGAGCTGGATGGCAGCGGGCGCGCCCTGATCCCCCCCGAGTTGCGCAGTTACGCCGAACTGGAGAAAGAGGTGACCCTGGTCGGCCAGGGCCATCGGCTGGAACTGTGGAGCCAGGCCAACTGGCTGACGCAGCGCAGCGCCTGGCTGGCGGAGGCTGCCGCCGCCGCGGCCCTGCCGCAAGAAATGCAACACCTGTCTCTGTAGGACGGATCCGGCGATGGCCCAGGTTCAAGCATCAGGTGTGCATCAGACGGTACTGCTCGAGGAGGCGGTAGCGGCACTGATGACCGATCCCGACGGCTTCTATGTCGATGGCACCTTCGGTCGCGGCGGCCACAGCCGCGCGCTGCTGGCGCGCCTGTCGGCCCGCGGCGGCCTGCTCGCCATCGACAAGGATCCGGCGGCCTGCGCCGCCGGCCGCGACCTCTTTGGCGACGACCGGCGGTTCGAGATCGTGCAGGCCTCCTTCGCCGAGCTGAGCCAGTTGCTGGCGGCGCGCAGTCGCCAGGGACGGGTGCAGGGCGTGCTGCTCGATCTCGGCGTGTCCTCGCCCCAACTCGACGATGCCGCCCGCGGCTTCAGCTTTCTGCGCGACGGGCCGCTGGACATGCGCATGAACCCGGACGCCGGCATCAGCGCCGCCGCCTGGCTGGCCAGCGCCAGTGAGGCCGCCATCGCCGACGTGCTCCGCAACTACGGCGAAGAGAAGTTCGCACGGCGCATGGCGCGCGCCATCGTCGCCGCCCGCCGCGAGCAGCCCATCACCCGCACCGCGCAACTGGCGGCGATCGTCGCCGCCGCGAATCCCGCCTGGGAGGCGGGCAAACATCCGGCGACGCGGGCGTTTCAGGCGCTCCGCATCTTCATCAACCGCGAGCTCGACGACCTGGAGGCGGTGCTCGCCAGTATCCTCGATGCGCTGATCGGCGGCGGCCGCCTGGTCGTGATTAGCTTCCACTCGCTGGAGGATCGCCTGGTAAAGCGGTTTTTTCGCGATGGCGAGCGCCCGACGGTGCCCAAGGGGCTGCCGGTGCTCGAACGCGATCTGCACCGGCCGCTGCGCACGCTGGGGCGCGCGCTTAAACCCAGCGCCGCCGAGGTGGCGGCCAACCCCCGCGCGCGCAGCGCGGTGCTGCGCGTCGCGGAAAAGAGGGTCTAGGCGATGGCCGACCAACAGACGAGTGCACGCGGACTGGGCTGGGCAGTGGCCGGCCTGTGGCTGGCCGTGCTGATTTCGGCGGTCGGCGTCACCCACAGCAGCCATCAATGTCGCCAGCTCTACAGCGAATTGGCGGCGCTGCGCAGCGACGAAAATCGCCTGCAAGTGGAATGGGGGCAATTTCTGCTGGAACAGAGCGCCCTGGCGGCCCTGGGTCGCATCGAGCGCATCGCCGTCGACCAGCTCGCCATGCGCGTGCCCGACACCAGCGCCATCGTCATGGTGCGGCCGTGAGCGGGCGCGGGCGCCGGCGGCCCGCCGTGCCGCTGGCCATCTCGCGCTGGCGCCTGCTGTTGGTGGCAGCCGCGCTGTGCGTGCTGCCCGCCGTCGCCCTGTGGCACATCGCCGGGCTCCAGGTGTTGCCGGAGAACAGTCGCGGCTTTCGGTTTCTGCAGAGCCAGGGCGACGCCCGCACGCTGCGCGTCGAACCCATTCCCGCCTATCGCGGCTTGATCACCGATCGCCGCGGCGAGCCGTTGGCGGTCAGCACCCCGGTGGTGTCGGTGTGGGCAAACCCCCAGGTAGTGGCGACCGACGCGCGCACGCTGGCACCCCTGGCCCAGCGCTTGAAGATACCCCTGGCGACGCTCAAGGCGCGGATCGCGCGCCGCGCCGGCAAGGAATTCGTCTATCTGGCGCGCCAGCTGACGCCCGATGAGGCCGCGCCCGCACTGGCGTTGGGGATCGACGGCGTCTATGCCCAGCAGGAGTACAAGCGCTTCTATCCTGCGGGCGAAGTGGCGGCCCAATTGGTCGGCTTCAACAATATCGACGACAGTGGCCAGGAGGGCATCGAGCGCGCCTACGACGCCTGGCTGGCCGGCGTCCCCGGCGGCCGGCGGGTGCTGAAGAACCGCCGCGGGCAGATCGTCGAGGAGCTTGAACTGGTGCGCAGCGAGAAGTCCGGCAACGACCTCGCGCTGAGCAT
>CBDDRG010000206.1:0-16738 GCA_965232975.1 uncultured bacterium | reverse complement strand
GCCATGTCCGACTCCTGAAGGGACTCGGGAGAACATCATGCCACCAGTGGATATATGTGTAAATCTATTATTGGAATGGAGTACTAGCCATAGCTTGAGGTAAGCAATCTGCTCTTTGGCTAGATCCAGTTTCGACACGAGCTCCTCCAAGGTTTCGGGAAGCAGGCTACCATACAGCCTTTCAATGGGCCTAACGAGACTGTAGGAGAAGTCTGTTCAGAAAATGCTCGAACATTTCCCGGGGTGCTTTGACCCCTCTCAAAGTGCCGTCGCTGGCGCGCATCCTGCCTTGCGATGCTGCCTGCGCAATTCTCCGACGATGTGGATTTTCTCGCCGGCGATGGCGACAAAAGTGAAAAAAGCGGTATCCGATTTGATTGAAACCCGGTGCCGCCAGACGTATTACGATCATTAAGTCGTGTTCAACGGTTGATGGAGTGCGGCCTGTAATTCCCACAAAACGACCGTTTAGGGACCGCTAACCGCTTTCATGATATCTATCAATCATGCACAATTAAGACTATCAAGTAACATTTGATTGATAAAGGAGCGCACCATGCACAGCATGACACTAGAGCAGCTACGCGCCACGGCCAGCGCCGGCGGCGTGATGGGTGTAACCCTGAAAGGGCAGGGCGGCGGCTTCTTCGTTGAAATCGCAACCCGCAGCGGCCAAGACGCCTTTTTGGCGAAGGCCCGCAGCACGGAGCCGCGCCGCTTTGGCAACCCCACTTCCGCGATGATCGTCTTGCGTGACTTGGGCATTGCCGTTGCGCAGCTCGACGCCACTAACTGGAACCCCGAACAAAAGGACATGACCCGCAGCCGGCAGAGCCGAGCCGAGGCCATGCGTGGAGCGCATGAAGCCGCCGCCTATAACCAGTGGCTGGCCGGTGAGATTCAGGCATCCATTGACGACCCCCGGCCGAGCATCCCGCACGATGAAGTCATGGCCCGGATGGATGCGCGCATTGCGCGCCACAAGGCCGCAGGAGCCAAGCGAGCATGAGTCAGCAGGCCAACTGACCCATGACCAAGCCCAAGACCCCTTACAGCATCGTCTGGCGACCGATTGCCGAGGCCGACTTAGGCAACATCGTTGACGACATCGCCCAGGGCAACCCGATCAGAGCCGAGGAATTCGGCCAGGAGCTGCGCGCCAAGGTGTTGCCGCTTGCGCAGCATCCGAAACTTGGCCGCACTGGCAGGCCGGGTCTGCCGGCCTTCCTGCGCGAGCTGGTCGCGCAGCGGAACTACATCATTTTTTATCGCGTGCTGGACGAGGCGCGCGCCGTCGAGATTTTGAGAGTGAAGCACAGGGCGCAACAAACGCCGTGAATGGCGAAAGCGCAGGCCTAGGAGCCTGTCGGACTTGAGACTGTCCTACTGCGGAAAAGCCGAATTTGGCCATATTTTTCGCAAGTTTTCGTTGAATAACCCCCAACTATTCGCCGCAAATTTGCGCAAAATCTGCCTCAAATCGGACTTTCCCTCGCTACGGACGCTCAAGTCCGACAGGCCCCTAGCGTACGATTTTTTCCGTTTTCTGAGACAACCACTAATACGGAGCAGCAACTGATCGACGAGCAACTGCCACCGGAACAGGGATACCCCGGCGCTTCCAGCACCACCTGGAAGGCACCGAGCGCACCGGGTCAACCGCTCCTCACCCACCCCGTCCTTGACAAGCACGCGCCCTCTTACTTTACTGGTGGCCGTGGGCGCACCATACCTTGTATAACCGACCGCCCGCGTTTTCATGACCAGACGAGCGCCGACGCGATTCGGTTTTCGTCACCAAAAAGTGAGCGATGCCTGAATGCTTTGGTGCGACGCTCGCGGAGCAAGCCCACCAGTTGCCCACAAGCTGTTCGCGGCGATCTGGATTTTGACGGGTGCGGAGTGACCGGCTCGCCGCAGCGCGCCTGCCGGTGTTGCCGGCGATGTCAAAACGGCGTTGCAGGCCGCGATAACTATAATCCCGCGCCCGACACGGCGTTCGACAGGAACCCTCAATCGGGGTCCGCGCCTAAACTTGATCGATAACAACCGGCGTTGATCCGGTCGCCGCGGCGACGGGTCGAGGCCATTGGCAGGCTGTGGTTTGGAGACGTTGTGGTGCCGATAATTCCGGAGCGATTGAAGTGGTTGAGATCGACCAGTTTTTGGCTGAGCCTGTTGCTGGTGTCGCTGATCATCCACCTGCTGTTTTCGTGGCAGGCGGTGCGCACCATCGGCAAGTCCGGCGAGCGCGTCGCCAAGGATGAGCAGGCCGTCGAAGTAGTGGCGGATCCGGTTGCGCCCCCGCCGGAGGAGGAAAAACCCCCCGAACCGGAGAAAAAGGAAGATCTGGTGTTCGAGGATCCGATCGAATTCGAACCGCCCCCCGTGCTGGTGCCGACCACCGCGGTCGAGCCGCCACCGCCCGATGTCAACCTGGCGATGGAGGCGGCCGCCGGTGGCCAGAGTTCGGCGGGTAGCCAGGGTGCGGGCGGGCAGGGCGCCGCCGGCCTGGAGGTTCCGCTGCTGGCCAACACCGTCACCGCCGGCCAGGGCCTGGCGGGTTTCGGCACCGGTATCGGCAACGGTCTCAGCAACTCGACGAATCGTTTTGCCGCCTATGTCCAGGGGCTCCGCGCGACCGGGCTCGACGTCGTGTTCGTGGTCGACACCACGGGTTCCATGGGCTGGATCATCGCCGAACTCAACGAGCGCATCTCCGACATCGTCGATGGCGTGCGTCTGCTGGTGCCCATTTCCCGCTTCGGCGTGGTCGCCTACCGGGATTTCGACAGCCCCGACTATGTGACCCGCGTGCAGCCTTTGACCTTCAGTCTCCGCCGCCTCCAGGGGTTTCTGGGTACGCTGCGCTCCGTCGGTGGCGGCGATGTGTCGGAGGCCATCGATGAAGGCCTGAACACGGCACTGCGGCAAAGCGGCTGGCGCATGGGCGCCAAAAAAGTGGTCATCCTGATCGGCGACGCGCCGCCGCGACCCGACGCGCGCCAGCGCATGATGAAGCTGGCCAAGGACTTTGGCGCCGGGGGCGGGGACATCTCCGCGCTCGACATCAGCCATGACGCCAATCCGGCGCTGCTCGAAGCCATCGTCGGGCGCAAGGTCGATCGCGGGCTGTTCATCGCCAAGCCCATGCTCGCCTATCAAGAGGTCGCGCAGGCGTCGAACGGAGTGGCCGCCACCATGGACGGCGATGTCCGCGTCACCCGCCAGTTGGTGAGCCTGATCATGGGCGGGCAGTTCGCGAGCGAAATGGCACTGTTGCTGGAGGGGCTATGAAGTTGCGCAAGTGGCTACTGGTGGCGAGTTGTTGCCTGGGGCTGATGGCCCCCGCCCTAGGCCGGGATGTGGCGGAAATCGCCAGGCAGGTCGATAAAACCGACAACGGCGGCCAGATTCTGGCGCTGGCCCAAGAGATCGCCCGGCAGATCGGCAAGGACGGCGCCGGCCTGACGGTCGATCAGTTCGTGGTGGCGGCGGACACCTTCGGCAAACTGGTGGCGCGGGCGCGCGACAAAACCACGGAGCGGGGAATCTTCGAGCAGTTCGCCAAACTGGGTGGTTCATTGCAGGACAGTTGCCGGGCCAAGATCCGCGGTCTGGAAGCGCAGACCGGGGACAACGAGGCGGCGCTGGAGTCGCTGTACCGCTCCGACGCCTGGCACAACATCAACTACGCGGCCGCGGCCTTCAACTACTGGCGCGCCTGGGCGCTGCTGGCGGTGGCGCAAACCTATCCGCCGAGCCACCGCGAACAGGTGAAGTGGCTGAATCCGGCCGAGCAGGGGTTTCAGCAGTCGTCGGTGCGCATCCTCTATCCGGGCATCGTGTACGGCAGTTGGCTGGGCATGGGCTATGTCGCGATGACCCGGGGTGAGCCCGAGGTAGCCGAGCAGCGCTTCCAGCGCCTGGTGACGGCGCTGGGTCAGGACAGCACCAACCCGGTGCGGGAGATCGCCCAGAAGGAGCTGACCGCGCTCGCCGCCCGCAAGGGCAAGCAGATCGCGGCCGCGAGTACCGCCAAATCCGGCGCCGCGTCGGCGGAGATCAATACCCTGACCGAGGAGGCCTTCACGCTGCTCGAACAACAGCGTCGGAAGAAAACCGGCGCCATCGACGCGGGCAAGAACCTGCGCCGGATCATCGCGGCGGGGGGGCTCAACGATGCACTGCTGACCCGCCTGCTGACCTACCGGGATGAGATCGCCGGCCAGGATCTGGGCGTGCTGTCGCTGCTGATCGACGCTGAATACGCCTACGCCTATCAGCAGTACACGACCACGGTGTTCAAGTTCAGGGAGTTCAAGGACAAGGGCGGCCAGAAGCTGCCGATCAGCACGGGTATCTTCCACTACCACTATGTGGTGTCCCTGCTGAAAGCCAATCTGCCCCAGGACGCGCGCGCCGAGGTCGCGGTGTTGCGCAAGACCTCGGGCCTGCCGGCGGGGGTCGCCGCCGCCCTGCCCAAGTTGGCGTTTTTGATCGACAGCGCGATCTTCGCGAAGGCCGACAACCCGGTCAATCGCAAGGCCCTGCGCGCCTCCGCGACCGCGTTTCTGGCCGCGAGCCCGAAAGATCCCGACATTGGCAGCGCCCATCTGGCCTTGGCCCAGGTGAGCGATGACAGCGCCGCGGCGAATCGCCACCTGCAGGCCGCGAAGCGGGATCGCAGGCTCGCGGCCAGTGTCGGGGCTGCGGATCTGCAGCGCCAGCTCGCCGCCTTCAACAAGGCGGCGTTTGACGCCGATATTGCCGGGTCGCGCACGCTCGCGGCGAGCATCCTCAAGAATCTTGCGGATCTACCCCGCAAACAGCGCAAGGAGCCCTGGTTTCGTGCGCTGGCGTTGCAGATGCGCGCCGCCGTCGGTGGCGACGAGCAGAAGGTACTGAAGGAGATCGAGGCGCTCTGGGCCGAGCCCACCACCGACGACAACATCAAGGGCGTGCTGCTGTGGGCCAAGCTGCGCGCCCTCGATGCCAGTCAGCCCGCCGCGCTGGATGGCTTTATCCGCCAGCTTGGCGGCCGCAAGGCGGCGCCGTACGAGCAGAAGGAGATCTATCAGTTCCTGGTCGTCAAGGAGCGCATGGGTGATTATCTCCGGGTCGCGGCACTCTGCGAGGCCTTCTACCCGGCGTTGGCCGGGCAGACCCAGGATCAGCGCCAGATTCGGCTGATCCAGATTCGCGCGCTGGCCGCTGGCGACCGGGGCGCCGAGGCCCTCGCGCTCGCGCAAAAAATGATTCGGGACTTCCCCAAATCCGGGGATGCCTGGATGGCCTATGCCCAGACCGCAGAGAAACTCGGCCAGCCGGCCGACGCCGAGCGGGGCTGGGCGAAGATCAGTGGTGGCGAACCGGATGGTTCACCGCGCTGGCGATCATCCATGTTAAAGCGCCTCGAGCTGTTGTCGGAACTGCCCGCTCGCGGGCGGGACGCCTGCAGTCTGGTCGAACGGCTATCCACCTATAAACATCTGTTGACCGCCGACGAGAAGAAGCAGCTCGCCGTCGCTGCCCAGCAGCGCAAATGTGGCGCGCTGGGGTAGCGCGGACGCTGCCCGCCGATTGATATCGCTCGCGGCGGGACGAGCGCAGCGCCTCAGGCCGGGGTGAGGCCGCCTGATGCCGGGGTGGGACGCCGGAGGCCGCTGGCGATTGCCGGCAAACGCCCGCCGATGCGACAATGCCCCGGCTGCGCTGGTGCCAGTGCAAGCCCCCTGTGGATCCGCCAATGAGGCCGACAGCGACGCCGTGGCCACCGCCAGCAGTACCGACAAAATCCGCGAGAAAAAGCGCCGCCTCCTGGTTCGGGAGCAGCGCATCGTGGACACCGCGCTGCACCTGCTGCTCCGCCAGGGTGTCGATCAGGTCACGGTCGCGGCGATCGCCAGTGCGGCGGGGATCGGCAAGGGCACCGTATACAAGCATTTCGAGTGCAAGGCGGAAATCATGCTGCGCATCGTCCTCGACTATGAGCAGCGCATCGCCATCCAGGTCAGGGCCGGTATCGCCGCCACCGAACAGGGTGATCGGGGGGCGGCGGCGAAAGCCTATTTCGACAGCCGCCTGGCCGATCCGGCTCTCGACCGCCTGGTGCAGCGGCTCGAACTGCGCCTCGAATCCGACCCCGCGGTGGCGGCGCAGATGGAGCACCTGCACCGCCTGCGCAGTTCGTCCATCGCTGCCCTCAACGACATGGTCGCCAAGCTCATCGCGCGCGGTCTGCTCGAAGATGTGCCTCCCCACTACCATTACCTGGCCTGCTGGGCGTTGGCGCAAGGGGCGGTCGATATCTGTTTCAACAAGAGCGTTGCCGATCAATTCGACGACCGCGACGATGTCATGCGCTTCATTGCGCGCATCGGGGTCACCATGGGCAATCGCGGGCAGTTGCGTGGCGACTGAGTCCGCTCGTGGCTGATTGCCGGGATCTGTTTGCGGATCTGTTGCAGGCACAGGCGGCGGGTGTGGCGGCGCTGCCGCCGGTGGCTCGGTGGCAGCCGCGGCTGAGCGGAGACATGGATATGCGCATCGCCCGCGACGGCACCTGGTATCACCTAGGCGAGCCCATTCGCCGTGCGCCCCTCGTCAAACTGTTTGCCGGCCTGCTCAAGCGCGAAGGGGATCACTACTATCTGGTCACCCCGGAAGAAAAATGGCGTATCCAGGTTGAAGACGCGCCTTTTTTCGTCATCGATGTCGACGTGTATCGGCGCCACGACCAGCAGGCGCTGGTGTTTACCACGCTCACCGGCGACCGGGTGGTCGCCGGCGCCGAAAACCCGCTGCGCGTCGCCAGTGGCCCCGTCAGCGGCGAACCCGCGCCCTACCTGCACGTGCGCGGAGGCATGGAGGGCAGGCTCGCGCGCGCCGTTTTCTATCGCTTGGCCGCGCTCGCCGAGGAGCACCCGCGCCAGGCCGGTCTTTATGGTGTCATCAGTCTCGGCCTATTCTGGCCGTTGCAGTGACGACTGCGGTCGGGTTTGAACGGATGATCGGTTCGGCCCACAGTCGCTGCGACTTTTCGCGCCTGGCCCAATGGAGTTGCTGTGAATATTGCGATTTTCGGCACCGGTTATGTGGGGTTGGTCACCGGCGCCTGCCTCGCCGACGTCGGCCACCATGTCCTCTGCATGGACCGGGATCAGGCCCGGATTGACGCCCTCCGACGCGGTCAGGTGCCGGTCTACGAGCCGGGGCTGGCGGGCCTGGTCGCCGCCAATGTCAGCGCCGGCCGGCTCGGCTTTACTGCCGATCCGGCGGCGGCGGTGGCTTTTGGCACTCTCCAGTTCATTGCCGTCGGCACCCCGCCGGCTGCCGACGGCGCGGCCGACCTCAGCCAGGTGCTCGCGGTTGCCGCCACCATCGGCAGCTTGATGGAGGACTATCGGCTGGTGGTCAACAAATCGACGGTGCCGGTGGGCACTGCCGACCGGGTGGGTGCGAGCGTCGCCGCCGCCCTCGCGGCGCGCGGTCGCGAACTGGCATTCGATGTGTGCTCGAATCCGGAATTCCTGAAGGAGGGCGCCGCGATCGAGGATTTCACCCGCGCCGCCCGCATCATCGTCGGTACCGATGCCGAACGCGTGCGCGCGCTGATGCGCGAGTGCTATGCGCCCTACACGCGCAACCACGACAAGCTGATGTTCATGGATGCGCGCTCGGCGGAGCTGACCAAGTACGCCGCCAACGCCATGCTCGCCACCAAGATCACGCTGATGAACGAGATGGCGAATCTGGCCGAGCGCCTGGGTGCAGACATCGAGCAGGTTCGCCTCGGCATGGGCTCGGATCCGCGTATCGGCTTCCACTTCATCTATCCCGGCTGCGGCTACGGCGGCTCCTGTTTTCCCAAGGATGTCCGGGCGCTCGCCCGCACCGCGGCTGCGGTGGGTTACGACGCGCAGCTGTTGCAGGCGGTGGAGGCGGTCAACCAGCGCCAGCAGGGCGTCCTGTTTGCCAAGCTCGCGCGCGCCTTCGCCGGCGATTTGCGCGGCAAGTGCGTCGCGCTGTGGGGGCTCGCGTTCAAACCGGATACCGACGACATGCGCGAAGCGCCGAGCCGGGTGCTGATGGAAGCGCTATGGGCGGCCGGCGCCCGCGTGCGCGCCTTCGATCCCCAGGCGCTGGCGGAGGCGGCCCGACTCTATGGCGGGCGCGCCGATCTGGAACTGGCGCCGAACCGCGAAGCCGCGGTCGCCGGTGCCGACGCCCTGGTGATCTGCACCGAGTGGAAACAATTCCGCACCCTGGACTTCGCCTGGTTGAAACGGCAGCTCAACTACCCGGTGCTGGTGGACGGTCGCAATCTCTACGATCCCGAGCGCGTGCGCGCGGCGGGCCTCAGCTACTACGCTATCGGCCGCGCCGACTCCCTGCAGCGGCTCTAACGGAAACACCGAACACATCGAGTGGAGCATCCCCGCGCCGCGGGCAGCTCTGACTCAAGCGGAGCTGCCCGCGCTCAGCAGGATCCCCCATCCTTGGTGCAGGTGCCGGCGCCGACATTGTCGACCTCAGTGGGGGCGGTGATGGTGTTGGTGGTCAGCGTGGTGGTCTGGGTGGCAGTGCCATTCAGCACCACGCCCGTGTTCGTCGCCGACACGCGGTTGCCCGAAAGCGTCGATTGCTGCACCAGCGCCCCGCCGTTGACAATCGTGATGCCGTTGGCGGCGCCGCCAACGGTATTGTTGTTGAAAGTGATGGTCTGCGCCGACCCGACCCCGGTGGCGCTGCCGCCGACGCCCACGGCGGCTGCGCCGTTGGCTACGGTGATGGTGTTGCCGGTGATCACCAGCGTGTCGGTGACGATGCCGCCGTCGCCGGCATCGGTGGCGAGCACCGCGATACCCGGGCTGGCAGTGTTGACGGTGTTGTTGGTGAGGGTGGCGGTACGCGTCAAGCGGGCGCTGGTGGTGGTGTTGGCCGCGCCGGCGGCCGCAGCGCCCTGCAGGCCGATGCCGGCGCCCTGGGCATCGATGTTGTTGCCATCGAGTCTGATGGTATGGATCGTCTCCGCGCCGTCCTCGGCCGCTATCCGGTCGACGACCACGCCGCGCCGATCGGCATCGATCGTATTGGTGGAGAGGGTATCGATGCGGGTCAGCGCGGAATCCTTGCCGCTGGCCGTGCTAGCGCCGATCGCGATGCCATCGCCGGCCGTGGTGATCTGGTTGCGGGCTATGTTTGTCGAATCGGTGCCCACCGCGCCTGCACTGATATTGGCGCCGTCGATCTGTACCGCGGCCCCGCTGGCGTTGTTGGTGACGATGGTGTTGTCGGCGACCGTGACGCCGCGCACCATCGAGGAGACGTCGGGCGCGGGTATGGCCCTGGGATCGGGTGGCGGGGCGCCCGTTCCCGCGGCGACGCCGTAGTGGACACCGCTACCCCCGGTGGTCAGGGTGTTGCCGGTGATCGTGGTGAGGGTAGAGATGCCGCCGCCGCCGACCGCGGAGCTGCCGGCGCCGGCCACACCGCGGTTGCCCGCGGTGATCTGGTTATCCTTGATATCGACGGTCTGCACTATGCCGGAGCGCGCCTGGCTCGCCGCCAGGGCGCCAAGCGCAACGCCGTCGCCAGCACCGGCGGCGATATCGTTGTCGGTAACGGTCAGCGTATCGCTAACCTTGCCCCCGCCGCTGGCGGTGACCGTGTCGGCCTGGAGGACCGCGCCCGCGTTTGCTTTAAGGCTGTTGTCGTCCAGGGTGACGTTGCGCACAATCCGCGATCCGGTGTAGAAATCCTTCTCATCGCCGGTATTGGGGTCGATCACGTCTATGTCCACCGCCTCGCCATCGGCGCGCAAGGCGCCGATATGAACGCTGGTGCCCAGGATGTCGGCGGCGCGGTTGTTGTGGGTGATATTGACGGTGGAAATCAGGGTGCCGCCGGCGCTGGCGGTATCTGCACCCAGCGCTATCCCGCGCGCGCCAGCCGCTATGGTGTTGTCGGCGATGTTCAGTGTCTGCCCGGTGCTCGAATCCCTGCTGTTGGCGCTGTTGGCGCCGATGACGATGCCATCCCCGGCCGCTCCGATGGTATTGCCCCGCACCTCGATTTGGTCTTCGATCGCCCCGCCGGCACTGCTGGCGACGGTGCCGGTGGTCAGGCCGGCGTTGGCCGCGGTTGGCGATCGCAAGGTGTTGTCGGCAATGGTCAGACGCCGAGAGAGTCTTGAGCCTGCGGCGTCGTCGGCCGTAGAACTCTTACCGTCGGCGAGCGCGGCGCCGTAGCTGAGATTGCCGCCGAGGCTGCCGGCCAGGTTGTGGTCGATGCCGACGCGGTCGGTGACCTGGCCACCGGCTTGCGCGGCGGTGCTGCCGAGCGCGATGCCGCGCCCGGGTACATCGAGGGTATTGGCCGTGATGGTCAGGTCGCGGGTGAGAGTCGAGCCCGCGCCGCTGGCGCCGATATTGCCGACGACGACGCCATCCTTGAACGAGGTAATGACGTTGTCGGAGATCGCGATCCGGTCGTCGACCTGGGCACCACCGGTCGCCGTGATACCGCCGATGGCGATGCCCGTGCCTTGCCCCGCCGCCCCGGCGGTCAGTTCATTATCGGCGATGGTGATACCGCGGGTCAGCCGTGCGCGGCTACCGGTGGCGCCGGTATCGGCAAGGAAAATGGCCGTATCGCCGGCTCTGATCTGGTTGTTGCGAATGTCCGCGGAGAACGCGTTGGCGGTGTTGTCCGCGAGCGCGAACGAGGTGAAGGCGATACCGCGCCCGCCCGCGACGATTTGGTTGTCGTGGATGCTGTAGGCGCCGGGCAGCCCCGGGCCATAGATGCCATCGCCGCTGGCGTTGATATTGAACCCGGCGACTTCGTTGTCCTGCGCCAGTTTGATGGCGTTGCCGGCCACCATGATCTTGGGCGCGGCGTCGCCGCCAATGCCGGCAAGGTTGTAACCCTGGCCGATCAGGCGCTGGCGCGCTTCGAGTGCCACTGGAGTGTTGTAGCCGCTGGCGCTGCCATCGCCGGCGTGGACATAGACCAGCTCGCCCGTCGCGCGGTCGCGCGCATTGGCGCCGCTGTCGCCATCGTTGCAGCGGCCGGCGGCACAGCTGGCAAAGGAGTTGTAGGGGCGCTCGAACGAGCCGTCACCACCCGCGGCCGCGGTATTGTCGATATGCACCACATTGTCGGCGATCACCAGGCGGCCGCGCTCGGTCATCTCCGCCGCCGGCAGCTCCGAACTCAGCTTGGCACCGGTGCCGCGGTCGTGGAATTCCCACATGCGGTAGTCCAGGGTGCGCGGCTTGCTGCTGGAGGTATAGCCGAAGGAGTAGCGAACTTCGAAGCGGGTCTGATCCGGGTATTCGCCGCTCTCGGCGTCGTGGCGCAGGCCGAGCGTGAAATTCTGGGTGGGGTGATACTCGGTGCGCGCGAAATATCCGGTGTTGGACGGCGCGATATCACCCTGGTACCGGTGCGCGCCGACATAGAGGCGCAGTTCGCCGGGGAAATCGCCGGTCGGCAGTGCGCGGCCGATTTCGGCCTCAACCCCGGTCAGCGCCTCTTCGTGCAGCACGGCGCTGTCAACTTCGAGCCGGGTGCCCGCAAACTGGCCGTTCTGCATCAGTGGCGCGACGTCGACGACTTTTGAGTTGTCGAGCGCGATATGGGCGTTGGCGCGGAAATCCCAGGTCAGGCTGAGCATTTCGAAGCCCAGCGTGGTCAGGCTGTAGTTTTCGTTGAAGTCGGAATTGACGTAGTCCCAGGCCAGATATCCGCCCCAGATGCGGCCGTAGTCGTCACTCAGGCGGCGATAGCCGACGCCGAGGTTGGTCTCGTTGGTGGAAGCATCGAAATCCTGGTTCCAGCGCGCATCGCCATACCACAGCGTCAGGTCGGTTTGGCTGAAGGGCCGCAGCACCCGAGTTATCAGCACCGCGTGGTCGTCGCTGACGCCACCGCCCACTTCGACATTGGTGGGTATGGAATCGGCCACCGCATGCGCTGCGATTACCGCCACGGTCCCGGCGATGGCTGACACCAACGCGGTTTGGCGAACGCCGACGGCGCTGGCAGCGCGGGAGCTGGGGTTCTTCATCAGTGATGGACTCCGCTTGAACTAGGGCCTGTTAACACTATCCGCGCAGTTGCGACGGAGGCGCTGTTGCGGCGAGCCAAGGCGCGCCGAGCGCAGTGCGCCGGGTGTGCAGCAGTGAGGCGCAACGCCGGATGGCCGCGACAGCGCCCCGTCCCTTCGGGTTGCGCCCCAAAAGCCGCCAGGCGGCGTTGCTCGTCGTTTATTCTGGGTCACCAAACCTCGCTCCTCGCGCCTTGCCTGGCGGCTTTTGGGGCAGCAACGCCACCGTGCGGATAGTGTTAACAGGCCCCAAACACCGGAAACGGCGCCCTGCTTACAACAGCGCGAATTTTCGGGACTGCTCCGGGGAGTTGGGTCTGATTGGCGTTGTTAGAGCCTGTTCACGATCTCGCTGAAGGGCGCATCGCGGCGTTAAAACTGGCCGCAAAATGCTCACATACGCCGGGTAGGCTGCGCTTTCTCGGTCAGTTTTGCCTGGCCCTACATACCCTGATTGAGAACTTGAGCAGGCTCTTAAATCATATCGGGCCCGCGCTGATGGCAATCGCGTCCGGCGACATTGCACGGACGCTGTCGCCCAACGCGTCCTCATCCGATCGCATTGGGCCGGCCGAGGATGCCAAATTGCCAGATTGCCAAATTGAATGGTGAGTCCGTTGACGCAGCGGCCTGGGTTGCCGCGGGCGGCAGTATTATGACCGAAAACCGCGCCTGGGGATAAGAACAGAAACTGCTGCATGGCGGCGTTTTGCCCAAGCTCCGGTTTGGTGCGAGCATCGGCGCAAGATGCTCGGCGAGTGATTTTCCCTGCACCAGGCGCAGCGGCGAACGCAAGTAAAGCAGCGCTGGTGCTGCGTCGTGAGGAGTGCGGCAAAGCTCTCCCCCGGCGCCTCGCGTCCGGTCTCGCCGCACCGGTTTACGGCCGCGGGCTCACCGGTCGTAAAAGCCCTTGCCCGCTTTCGCCAGCCGCTCCAGCAGTGGCGCCGGCGTCCAATAGGCAGGGCCGAATTCGTCGCGGTACTTGCAGATCGAGTCGTACACCGCCTTGAGGCCGATCTGGTCGGCCCAGAACATCGGGCCGCCGCGGTAGGCCGGAAAGCCGTAGCCATTGATCCAGATGATGTCGATATCGAGCGGCCGCGCGGCGATGCCCTCTTCGAGAATCAGCGCCCCCTCGTTGACCATGGAATACAGGCAGCGTTCCAGAATCTCCTGATCGCTGATGTCGCGCTGCTCGATGCCGAGTTCACGCGCGCTGGTCTTGATCAGGTCGGCCACGACTGGATCGGGGATGGGCGTGCGGCCGTCCTCGTAGCGGTAGATGCCGGCGTTGGTCTTCTGGCCGTGGCGGCCCAGCTCGACGATGCGGTCGATCCACACCGAATCCCGCGCCTCGACGACGCCGGCGCGGCGGCGCTCCTCGCGCACCTTGTAGCCGACGTCGAGCCCCGCCATGTCGGCCATCGCAAAGGGCCCCATGGGGAAGCCGAAGTCGTACAGGATCTTGTCGATGCGCTCGGGCGCCGCACCTTCCTCCACCAGAAATGCCGACTGGCGGGTGCGCTGCTGCAGCATGCGGTTGCCGACGAAGCCGTCGCACACGCCGACCAGCGCGCCGATCTTGCCGATGCGCCGCGACAGGTTCATCACCGTCGCGATGACATCGTCGGCCGTTTTCGACCCACGCACGTTTTCCAGCAGCCGCATCACATTGGCCGGGCTGAAGAAGTGCATGCCGATGACATCCTGCGGGCGCTTAGTGGCGCTCGCGATCTCATTCACATCCAGTGTTGAGGTGTTGGTCGCGAGAATGGCGCCGGGGCGAATCACCGAGTCCAGCTTCGCGAACACCTGCTTTTTCACCGCCATGTTTTCGAACACGGCCTCAATGACGATATCGACGTCCTTGATGTCGTCATACGACAGCGTGGGTTTGATCAGCGCCATGCGCGCTTCCACATCGGCCTGGGTGATGCGGCCCTTTTTGGCAGTGTTCTCGTAGTTCCTGCGCATCACGCCGAGCCCGCGCTGGAGCGCGGCGTCCTCGGCTTCGAGCAGAAACACCGGAATGCCGGCGTTGGCGAAGTTCATCGCGATGCCGCCGCCCATGGTGCCGGCGCCGATGATCGCCGCGGTCCTGATCGGCCGCTGCGCGGTGTCCTTGGGCAGGCCGGGCACCTTGCCGACTTCGCGCTCGGCGAAAAAGATGTGGCGCTGGGCTTTGGATTCCGACGATGCCATCAGTTCCAGAAACAGCTTGTTCTCCTGTTTCATGCCCTCGGCAAAGGGCAGCTCGAAGGCGCCGCGAATCGACTTGATGATGTGAAAGGGCGCCAGAAAGCCGCGCTGGGTGCGCGCGATGCTTTTCTCGTAATCGGCGAACAGGTCGGGTGCCGGTGCGGGCGGCACCATCGCGCTGATGCGCGGCAGCGGCGCGCCGGCGGCCAGCACCTCCCTGGCGAACGCGATGGCGGCGGTTTCCAGATCGCCGTCGACAATCTTGTCGATGACGCCGAGCGCAAGCGCCTGCTGGGCCGGCACATGGCTGCCTTGCACCATCATGTCGAGGGCGGCCTGGGCGCCGATCAGCCGCGGCAGCCGCTGGGTGCCACCGGCGCCCGGTAGCAGGCCCAGATTCACCTCGGGCAGGCCGACGCGCGCGGTCGCGGTGGCGACGCGGTAGTGGGCGCCGAGCGCGACTTCGAGGCCGCCGCCGAGCGCCGTGCCGTGAATGGCGGCGACGATGGGCTTGGTGGAGTCCTCCATGCGCTGGATCACCGGCACCAGGCCCGGCTCTTCCATCGGCTTGCCGAACTCGCGAATATCGGCGCCGGCGATGAAGGTACTGCCCGCGCAGATCAGCACCATCGCCTCGATATTGTCATCGGCGAGGCCCTGTTCGACGGCGTCCTTCAGGCCCGCGCGCACCGCCTGGCAGAGCGCGTTGACGGGTGGGTTGTCGACTTTGATGAGACCGATGGGCCCCTGGGCGACGAACTGGACGGTGCTGGACATGGCGGCTCCTGTAGCGGGGTTTTTTGAGTGGATTGGCGGGCGCAACCGGCCGCAAAGTCTAGCAGCAATTGCTCCGCGCGCGGCCCCTAACGACCGTCGTGGTCGGTGTCCGGGGCAGGGTTATGAAGTATATTCCGGCCTGATCCGCAACCATCTTGAAGCCCACAGCATAAGACCGGAGGCACCATGGCCATCAGCGAAGTCCACCATGTCGCGCTCAGCGTGCGCGATCTCGAAAAATCCATCCGCTTCTACGAGGACATCCTCGGCTTTCACAAGACCCTCGACATGCCGCTGGGCGGCAACGTGATGCAGAAGCTGCTCAAGCTCAAACCCGGCACCAGCGCGCGCTCGGTGATTCTGCAACAGGGCGGCAGCATGGTCGGCGAGGTCGAGCTGATCGAGTTTTCGCCGCCGGCGGCCGCCACGCCGCCCAAACGCCCCGGCGATCCCGGCGTATTCCTGCTGTCCTTCGAGGTGCGCGGCGAAGAGCTCGACGCCGTGTGTACCCGGTTGCGTGGCCACGGCATCCAGTTCTGGGCCGAGGAGCCGACCACGCTGGAACTCAAGGGTTACGGCGAGATCCGCGCGGTGATCTTCGAAGATCCGGACGGCATCATGATCGAGCTCATCGAGCTGCCCGCGCTGGAGCAGGTCAAGGCCTATCGCGCCAAACTCAAAGCGGCCGGGGGTTGACGCCGCCCTGAGTGAAATTCCACGCCCGCCGCCCGTGAGGCGGGGCATGTCCGTTTGACGGGGCTCGCGGCCGCGGCCCCGTTCCCGTTTCATCATCCATTCATCACTACCACCGAGGAAACACATGAGACTTGCAAATAAAGTAGCCCTGGTTACCGGCGCCGCCGGCCCCATGGGTCTGGGCGTCGCCAAGCGCTTCGCCGAAGAGGGCGCGTCCCTGATCATCACCGATATCTCCGGCCGCCGTCTGGAAGCCGCAGTCGAGGAGATCACCCCGCTGCTCGCGCGCGGCGCCAAGGTGCACGCCCACCGCGCCAGCGTATTGGTCGAATCCGAGGTGGACGAGCTGCTGGCGTCCGCCCGCGAGCATTTCGACCGCGTCGATGTGCTTATCAACGTCGTCGGCGGGCTGTTCATCGACGCCAAATACACGCCCGTGCTGGAACTGTCGGAAGAGCGCTGGGACGGCTGCTTCCGCGTCAACCTGAAAGGCATCTTCCATCTGGTGCGCAAGCTCGCGCCGGGCATGCTCGAACGCAAATGGGGCAAGATCGTCAACGTGTCCTCGGTGGAATACGCCGGCGCCGCCGGCCACGCCGACTACGGCGCGGCCAAGGCCGGCGTCACCTCGCTGACCCGCAGCCTGGCCGAGGAACTGGCGCCCCACATCAACGTCAACTGCATCGCGCCCGGCATCATTCGCACGCTGGCCCTGCGCGATGTCGGCGAGGACGTCGCCCGCGAGTTCGAGAAAAAGAACCTGATGAAGCGCATGGGCGAGCCCCTCGACATCGCCAATGCCGCGCTGTTTTTCAGCAACGACGAATCCAGCTATGTCACCGGCGTCACGCTGCCGGTGTCTGGCGGGCTGTGGCCGGCACTCTGACCGTGCGCTGAGACCAGTGCTCTGGCCCGCACTTCGAGTAGGCCCCGCAACTCCGCGCGGTGCCC
>CBDDRG010000205.1:0-5977 GCA_965232975.1 uncultured bacterium | reverse complement strand
CGTGGGCTGGTGTCGATGGGTTTGTAGCGCGCCATGCGGTCGGTGCCATCATGTGTTCAATGACGCGATGTTGATGCAGGCGGGGGGCTGGGGCAAGATGCGGGGATTGATATTTTTGGCGTTTTTCTACAGCCTCGTTATGTGTCCCATTAAGCAACGATCAGCCGATTGCCATACGGATACATTCGGCGCACCAAGACTGCGCCGTACAGTCGTGAAGGGGATCGACGCGTGAGCGATCGACCAGACAAGCCACGGCCAATCGACAAGCTTAGGGACGGAGCCGGTTCGATTGAAATCAGAACGCCGGATGACGACAGCGCGATCTTGGAGATGATCTCAACCGGCGAGAGACTGCTGATCGTGAAGGAAAAGGGCGTTTACGAAGTAAAGCTAGCCGATCAAGTTGACCCTGAGCGGACGAATATCGCCACGCCGAACATAGTCCAAAGGATTCTTCCCTACGGCGCCGGTGACGCTTGGATAGGCGCAACGCTTTTGACGGCATACCGTCTTCTGAAAGGCTCGAGCGCTCAGGACAAGGTTGATGGCGACGATGCTTTCGCACTCGTCCTCGAGATCGTAGAGGACATTTCAGGTGCTCGCCAGCTGCACGATTCATATGCCAAAGCGGAAGCGGATGCCACGGCCAACCTCGACCCAAAGATCCGGCCAGACCGTTCAATCTTGGTTCCAGCCATTGGAAATGTGGAAACGAGGTGTAACGAGTTCTTGCAGCGCGGAGACCATGCTCTACGAGAATTATTTCGACTCGTGCGGATGTTCTACTCAGACGTTGGTTCCGGGGGTTGGGAAAGCCTCAAGGCAAAGATTGATGGCGAGCCTAAAGACATCGACAACTTTCCGCAGTTCCTGGCGGACGTGCTTCCGTTTCTCCAGCTAATTCGGAACGCCAGGAACTGCGTTGAACATCCAAGGCCTGAACAGCGACTGTCCGTCACGGACTTCGCGTTGGACCCCAAGAACGCGCTGCTCCCGCCAATGATTGAGGTAATACACCCAAAGACACATCTCGAAAAGTTTCCGTTAGGGGTGTTCTTCTCGCAGGCTCTTCAGAACCTTGTAAGCATCGTCGAGCTGATGATTGTCTTTCTATGCGCTCGGAATGTTAAGTCCTTTGGTGGAATGCCAATCCAAGTCATGGAGATTCCACCAGAGCGTAGAAGGTCGCCACATGTCAGGTATGGGTATGGTGCGTTGCTTGGGGGTCAGCTTGTTCCTTTTTCGTAGAGCAGAACAATAGAGAACAATAGGGTCAGACTCGATTGATCATGCGCGGAATAGGTGTCAGGCCCCAATAGTAAGCTGGGCATAAAACAGGTAAAACAGGGAACGACCACGGTTTCACGGATCCGGGTCGTCGAACAACACTCCGGAGTCCAGCTCTGGCCTTTGCCGTGGCTGTCCGGATTTCCCGGGGGTCGCACGTCTTCCCAGCATGAGCCTGGCGCGGCTGGGCATGGAGAGCGACCGGGTCTAATAGCGAGTCCTGGAGTACAACGAAAAACCGTGGTCTGTCCCCTACTACCATGTCCCCTATTACCACCCTAATTATCACCAAAGCATAATCCGGCACCAGCCCGGCGAATAGCACAGGCTTGGCCTTGGCTCGGCGGGATCCCCGCGGCTCAACCCTGCCCGTCCAGTAGCGCGCGCAGACGCACGCCTGCGGCGTCGAAGACGCTGCGGCGCTCGGCGATTGCGAGGGTCGCCAGGCCCAGCGCACGGTACAGCGGCACCAGTGGCGGCAGCGTCTGCCCCAGGGCGTCCAGATGCGCGGCGACGGTGGCATCGTCACCGCGCGCAATGGGGCCGGTCAGTGCCGCCGTGGCGCCCTCGGCAAAGACGTTGGCGGCGGTCTGGCGCACCAGCGGCGCGAGCATGGCAGCGGCCAGCGGCGCCGGGATGCCTGCGTGCGCGAGCATGGCGAGGCTGCTGTCGAGCAGTGCAACCAGGTGATTGGACGCCATCGCGGCGGCAGCGTGGTAGAGCGGCTTGTGGATCGGGTCGATTGCCACGACCTCGGCGCCGATGCCGGCAAACAACGGCGCCAACACCGCGCGGGCGCGGCTGTCGCCCTCCAGCGTGCACAGGCTGCCGGCAAAGCTGGTGAGTGAGGCGACCGGGTCGGCGAAGCTGTGCAGTGGATGGGCGCTGGCGATGGCGGCGCCGGCGCCTCGCAGCGGCGCCAGCAAGGCGGACGAATGCAGACCGCTGCAATGGAAAATCACGCCCTGGGCGCCGCCCGGTTGTTGCGCAAGCGCGGCCGCAACGCCAGCGATGGCGCTATCGGGCACCGCCACCAGGGTCAATTCGGCGGGCGGCAGGGCGGCGGGTGTTGCGCACCAGTAGCCCGCGCCAATAAAGGCGCCGGCGCTGGCGGCGCTGGCGCCACTGCGGCTGTGCAGGCCGCCCATCTCGATTAACCCGGCAGCGCGCCACAGGCGCGAGAGACTGCGACCGAGGCGCCCGCAACCGATCAGATTCAGGCGTGGCGGATGGCGCGGGGCTGGGTTCATGGCGACGCGGTCGCCAGCACGCGCCGGTAGGCGGCCACGGCGTTGGCGAGGCCCATGGCCAGTGCATCGACGATCAGCGCGTGGCCGATGGACACCTCCAACAGCCCTGGAATGGTCGCGAATTTACCGAGATTGGCGAGGTTGAGATCGTGCCCGGCGTTGACGCCGAGACCGCCGGCGGTCGCGTGAACAGCTGCCGCGCGATAGGTCTCGAACAGGGGCGCCGCAATTGCGGGATCGCGCCAGGCCGCGGCAAACGGCCCGGTGTAGAGCTCGATGCGCTCGGCGCCGAGCTGCGCGGCCAGGTCGATCTGGGCGCAATCGGGATCCATGAACAGACTGACGCGCACGCCCAGCGCCTTCAGGCCGGCAACGATCGGCCGCAGCGCGGCACCGGTGGCGCGCAGATCAAAGCCTTTATCGGAGGTCAGTTGGTGGCGGCTGTCGGGCACCAGGGTGCACTGGTCGGGCCGGGTCGCGCGCACCAGTTCCAACAGGCCGGGATAGTCGCCCTCGGGTTCCGCAAAGGGGTTGCCTTCAATGTTGAATTCGACTTGCGGACTAGCCTTCACCAGCGCCGCCAGCTCATGCACGTCCGCCGGACGAATATGGCGCTGGTCGGGGCGCGGATGCACGGTGATGCCATCGGCGCCGGCGGCGATGCACACCCGGGCGTGGGCGCTGACCGAGGGGTAATCGCCGGCGCGCGAGTTGCGGAGCAACGCGATCTTGTTGAGGTTGACGCTGAGCTTGGTCATTGCGCGCGCTCCCGCCTCGGAGCCTGCGGCTCGCGTCACCCCCACTCCGAGTAACCGCGCCGTTTGCCCTTCAGGCGCGGCAACAGGATCGCCAGCAACGCGCCCATGAACACGGCCAGCCCGCCGTAAAAAAACCAGCGCTGGTTGTAGTTGCCTTCGAGCTGATCCTTGGTCGCGGTGAGGACATCGACATCGCTTTGCAACATCCGGTTGCGCTTCAGTAGTTCTTCGTTCTGCTGCTGCAGCGCCACGGCGTTGGCGAGCGCCGCCGGATCCAGGCCCACGCCCTCGCCGATCTTGTGGAAGTGGTCGAGCTGCAGCTGGATATTGGTGTTGGTTTGGTTGAGCGCCGCAACCTGATCGGTCAGCGCCTGGTTCTGCTGGCGCAGGGCTTCGATCTGGCGCTCCTGTTCCAGCACGCGTTCGCGGGGCGGCGCCTCGGCGGCGACGTAGCGGCTGGGTATCCAGCCGTCGATGCCGTTTGGGGTGACGATGTGGCTCCAGCCACGGGCCTCTTCCTTGAACGTGAACGTGGTGCCCGTCACCAGGCCCTGGTGGACGATCTTGCAGGTATCGCAGGGTTGCTCGCGCACGCGCACGATCACCTGATCGGAGATATACCGGGTATCCGCCGCCACCGGCGCTGACCATGTCAGGGCCAGCGCCGGTGGCAGCAGCAGACGGTACAGAAATGCTCTTGTGTTCACAGGGTCAATACCAGTTCCGGGTGAATTAATCGGCGTGGATAGGCCAGTCGCGCGTTTGACCGCACTGGGCCGCGCAGTTCGGCTCAGCGCCGGTCTTTAAGGCAGTGTCTTTTTAAACGGCTTGATGTCAATGCCGGCGTAAACCCCGGCCGCGACATAGGGGTCGGCGGCGGCCCAGGCCTGGCCCCCCGCCAGCGACGCGAATTCGGCGATGATGATGCTGCCGGTAAAGCCCGCGGCGCCGGGGCTCTCGGTGTCGAGCGCGGGATTGGGGCCGGCGACCAGCAGGCGACCCTGGTACCGCAACGCCTGCAGGCGCGCGAGGTGGGCGGGCCGCGCCTGCAGGCGGCGATCCAGGCTATCCGGAACATCAGTGCAAACGAAGCTGTACCACATCAGGGCGCGTCCTGGCGAGAATGGCGGAGAATGGCTTCGACGGGCAGCCCGGTCAGCCGGGTGATGCTGCGCAGCAGATAGAACAGGCCGCCCATCATCACCAGCGTCGCCGGCAGCGCGATTACCGGATAGCTCAGCGCCGTCATCGTGCCGAGCTGTTGATTGTATTCCTCGGTGCCCGGCTGGCTGGTCACCAGCACCACGGCGAGCACATAGTTCAGCAAGGAGGACAGAAAAAAGGAGCCGGCGATGATCCAGGAGGCGTTGACCAGGCAGCGCTCAAAAACTCTCCCGCTGGCGCGCTCGGCCAAGGCCGCCTCCACCCTGTCCACGTCCACCACGGCCGGGTTGAACAGCAGGCTGCGCACCAGCGGGTAGCGGGTGCGCAGTGATGCCAAAGTGATCAGGCCGATAATGCCGGGCACCGCCGCTTCCTTGATGGCGAGGTAGCGCGGGTCGAGACCGAGCAGGCTGATGCCGCCGGTCAGCGCCACGCTGAGCACGCCAAGAGCCGAAAACAGGTTGAATTTTTTGCGCACCAGCGCATCGCGCAGGCCGTAGCCGAGCGGAAACACCAGCGCCGCCACCACCGCCCAGGTCGGCCCTAAGCGGTGCTCGCCGCTCAACTGGGTGAGGATCAGCGTCGGGACGACGATGTTGAACAGCAGGTTGACGAGGAGATTGTCGCCGCGCGCGGGCGCGACCGAGGCGGGCGCGGTTATCGGCTTGGGCGCTGCGGGTTCCGGTGTGGCTGCCGCCATGGGCGGGACGTCCCTGGTTGATGAACCTGCCCGGATTCTAGCCGTTTCGCCCGCATTGCGCACGGGACCGGGTCGCCCACGCGGCGGCGGAGTGCCTATCACCCTCTGGTATAGTTCGATGGCGAGCAGATAGCGGGTATGGCCATGGCGGCGGACATCTTTTACATACATCCCGACAACCCCCAGCAGCGCCTGATCGAACAGGTGGCGGCCATCATTCGCGCCGGCGGCATCGTGGTCTACCCCACCGACTCGGCCTATGCGCTCGGTTGCCATCTCGAAGATAAAGGCGCGATGGAGCGCATCCGCCAACTGCGCGAGCTCGACAAAAACCACAATTTCACGCTGGTCTGCCGCGACCTGTCCGAGCTGTCGCTGTACGCCAAGTTCGACAACCAGGTGTTCCGCCGCCTCAAGGCGCACACGCCCGGCCCCTACACCTTTATCCTCACCGCGACCTCGGAAGTGCCCCGCCGCCTGCTCCACCCCAAGCGCAAAACCATCGGTTTGCGGGTGCCCGCAAGCAAGATCGCCCAGGCCCTGCTCGCCGCCCTCGGCGAGCCGCTGATGAGCGTGACGCTGATCATGCCGGGCGAAGCCTACCCGCTGGTGGACACCGAGGACATGCGCGCGCGCCTCGACAAGCGCGTCGATGCGATTGTCGACGGCGGCTACTGCGGCACCGCCGCCACCACCGTCATCGATCTCAGCGGCTCCCAGCCGGTGGTGATACGGCGTGGCGTCGGCGACCCCGCGCCCTTCGCATAATCCACGCCGGCGCAGGCGGTATAATGGCGGCCGTTGTCAAACCGAGC
>CBDDRG010000204.1:0-25582 GCA_965232975.1 uncultured bacterium | reverse complement strand
CCACCTTGCCGCCGGTGTCCACGCCCAGCGCCTGCCGGATGGACTTGGGCAGCGTGATCTGACCCTTGGAGGTCAGCGTCGCGACTTCGTGAATTTCGGGCATGGTGGCACTCCTGATGGCAATGCCCGGATGGTAAGGAGTTCTCCTTACCTTGTCAATCTGGGTGTGCATGATGCTCTGTCCGGTTGATGAAACGGCTCCATCGTAGGGGCGGCACAGCCAACGTCGAGCCGGCGCCCTCGTGCTGCCGTAGCCACAGACGCGGAAGATTCGACCACATTAGTGGTGGCGCCGACGGCGGAAGCCTCGGTGGCCGCAAGATAGTCCCCCCATGCCTGCATCATGTCTCGACGTTGAGACAGCAGCAAAGCCTTGTTGTAGGTGGCACGCACCCTGTTGCCTTCGACATGAGCCAGTTGACGTTCGATCGCGTCCGGCCGAAATCCCTGCTCGTTGGCCCAAGTGGAAAACGTCGTTCTCCAGCAATGCGGAGTCGTCCGCGGACCGAGATTCATGTCGCGCATGGCGTAGGTCAGCCGATTGGGTGTCGTGAAGCCTTCGCCGCTGCGGTGAGGGAAGAGGTAGCGTCCCCCCTCCGTGATCGGGCGCAGGTCCTCGAGCACTTGGATCGCTTGTTCCGAGAGTGGAGAGACGTGATCGCGTCGAGCCTTCATCTTCTCGGCGGGCCTGCGCCAGAGCTTGGCCTCGAAATCGAACTCGCCCCACTCGGCATCTGCGGCTTCTCCGGGGCGGCAAGCCGTCAACGCGATGAGCCGAAGGCAGAGCACCGTCTCGGGGTAGCCGCGGTAAGCGCGGAGCCCGCGATAGAACGCACGGATCTGTTCGGTCGTCATGACCGCCTTGCTCTGGCTTGCCGGAATCTTGAGCAAGCCACGAAGCGTGGGAACGGGATTGGATTCGGCGAGGCCACGCACGACGGCGTACTCGAATATCGCGGACAGATCGCCCTTGACGTGAATTCCCGCCCATGCGCCGTGCGCCTTGCAGGCTTCGAGGATCGGGCGTATCTCCTTTACTCCGATCTCGCTGATCGGCAGTGCATCCAGCTTGGGCGCGAGGTACTTGCGAATGCGACCCTCCTTGGAGCGGTAGGAGCCAGGGATATAGCTCGACTTCACTTCGGCCAGGTACGCGGCCGAGACTTTGGCGAACGAACTCTCTTTGGCTCGCTTGCGCTCTTCCAGCGCTTCGACGTTGCGTCGCTTGATGTCTTTGCGGTCGTGAGCGGGATGGATGCCCTGCTGGACGAGCACTCGCGCTGCTTCGCGCGCAGCCCTGGCCTCGGCCAATCCGACGGTGGGGTAGGGGCCGATCGCGAACAGATTCTCCTTGCCGTCGATGCGGTACTTCCAGCGCCAGAGCTTGCCACCGGAAGGCTGCACGAGAAGGAAGAGCCCGCCCCCATCGCTGAGCTTGTGGGGCTTCTCTGTAGGTTTGACCGCTCTGAGCTTTGCGTCCGTCAGGAGATCCTTCGGCATCTGCGCCTCCACGTTGGGGGTACAAAAATACCCCCACTAGATGTTCGAGATACCCCTAAATCTACCCCCAATTTTTCGGGAACGCAACGATCAGCGAGAGCGTTCACTGGAGCACCAGTCTCGCTCGGATCTTACTCTAACTGCTTATTAGTAAATATTTTTTCAGTCTTTGGAGGGCCATGGAAGTCCAAAGTGATCTTCTTGAAACGGTCAAACATTGAAGCGAAAGTGCATCACATCGCCATCGCGAACGTTGTACTCCTTGCCCTCCAGCCGCCATTTGCCGGCCTCACGCGCGCCAGCTTCTCCCTTGTACGCGATGAAATCCTCATAGGCGATCCCCTCGGCACGGATGAAGCCCTTCTCGAAATCGGTGTGGATCCTGGCTGCTGCCTTGGGTGCGCTGGCGCCCGCGGGAATGGTCCAGGCACGCACTTCCTTGACGCCGGCGGTGAAGAAGGTGCTGAGGCCAAGCAGCTGGTAACCGGCGCGAATTACCCGGTTTAGGCCGGGTTCATCCATGCCCATCTCGGCGAGAAATTCCCGCTTGTCGGCGTCGTCCAGCTCGGCGATCTCGGCTTCGAGCTTGTTGCAGATGGGCACCACCTGCGCGCCCTCGGCGCTCGCAATGGCTTCGACCGCGGCCAGCAGCGGGTTGTCGCTGAAGCCGTTTTCGCGCACATTGGCGATGTACAGCGTCGGCTTGATGGTGAGCAAGCCCAGTTCGCGCAGCCGACGGCAGTCGTCCGGCGGCAGGTCCAGGCTGCGCAGCGGCCGCGCGGCGTTCAGTTCAGGGAGAATCTTTTCGAGCAGCGCCTTCAGTGCCGCCGCCTCCTTGTCGCCACCCTTGGCGGCGCGCGCACAGCGCGTCAGCGCTTTATCGACGGTGTCGAGATCGGCGAGCGCGAGCTCGGTGTTGATGATCTCGATGTCGGCGACCGGATCGATGCGGTTGGCGACGTGGATGACGTTGTCGTCCTCGAAGCAGCGCACCACATGGGCAATGGCATCGGTTTCGCGGATATTGGCGAGAAACTGGTTGCCCAGTCCCTCGCCCTTCGAGGCCCCGGCCACCAGGCCGGCGATATCGACAAACTCCATGGTGGTGGGAAGCACCCGCTCGGGCTTGACGATGGCGGCGAGGGCTTCCAGGCGTGCGTCGGGCATGGGCACGATGCCGGTGTTCGGTTCAATGGTGCAGAACGGAAAGTTGGCGGCGTCGATGCCGGCATTGGTGAGTGCGTTGAACAACGTGGATTTGCCGACATTGGGCAGCCCGACGATGCCGCATTTGAAACCCATGGTGGCGACCTCTCTGTGCGGGTTTGGCTGCGACCAAATCGCCGCCGTGATTTATTCAGGGCCGCGGGTGTGCAGCGCGGTCATCGCCCGGTTCCAGTCGCCGGCGATCGCTAGGGACAGCGCCTGGAGGGCCGCCGCCATGCTCGCGGCGAGCAGTGCCTGCTCGTGGGCTGGGGCGCGGCGCAGCACGTAATCGACGACTTCGCTGGCGTGGCCGGGATGGCCGACGCCGAGGCGCAACCGGGCGAAGCCGGCGTCGTTGGCGAGCGCGCGAATGATGTCGCGCAGGCCGTTGTGGCCGCCGTGGCCGCCGCCGATCTTGAGGCGCGCCTGCCCCGGCGGCAGATCGATGTCATCGTGGGCGACCAGGATCGCGGCGGTGGGAATGCCGTAAAAACCGGCCATGGCACCCACTGCCTGACCACTGCGGTTCATGAACGTGCCTGGGATCAGCAGGCGCAGGTCGCGTTCCCCCAGTACCACCCGAGCGGTCGCGCCGAAAAACTTGCTTTCCGCCTTGAAACTGACGCCGCACTGGGCGCCCAGCAGGGTCACAAAATCGGCACCGGCGTTGTGCCGGCTGCGCTGGTACTGAGGGCCGGGATTACCCAGCCCCACGATTAGCTGTAGCGGCGTGGCCAAGATCGCAACCGCGCTGGCGCAGCGACCTATTCTTCGGTCTCGCTGACGCTGCCCCGGGTTTTGTGGATCGCAACGACCGGCAGATCGTGATCGACACCTTGTGCCAGGGCGACGCTCTCGACCCCGACCGGCAGGTTGATGTCGGAGATGTGCAGGATCTGGTCCAGTTCCAGCCCGGCGAGATCAACCTCGATGTATTCGGGCAGATCGCCTGGCAAGCACAGCACCTCCAGATCGGACAGACTGTGAAAGACCGTACCGCCCTGTTGTTTGACGCCGATCGCCCCGTCCTCATTGAGGAAGTGCAGGGGCACCCGGAGATGCAGCTTGGTGGCCCGGTTCACGCGCAGGAAGTCGGCATGGAGCAGTACCGGCTTGGCAGGGTGACGCTGGAGATCCTTGAGAATGACGTCTTCGGCCACACCGTCCACCGCCAGGGTGATGATGTGCGAATAAAAGGCTTCATTCTGCAGCGCGCGCGACAGTTCGTTGTGGGACAGACTGACCGCCTGGGGTTCCCGGGTGCCGCCATAAACAATGGCGGGTACTTCGTCGGCCCGTCGACGCAGGCGGCGGCTCGCACCCTTTCCCATGTCGTTGCGGACCTTGGCGGCGAGGGCGAAATCGACCATGGCCTTGGCTCCTGAGTTGAACCGCCACCAATTCTTGCGACCGAGTTGATGGCGGCGTGGGGTTATCTCCCTGCATCGGCAGGGAGGGTGGTAATTAGGCTGTGGCGCGCCTGACACCAGCTCGCCGCAACGCCGCGCTAGGAGCCTGTCGGACTTGAGCGTCCATAGCGAGGGAAAGTCCGATTTGAAGCAGATTTTGGGGAAATTTGCGGCGAATAATGGGATTATTCAACGAAAATTTGCGCAAAATATGACCAAATTCGGCTTTTCCGCAGTAGGACAGTCTCTAGTCCGACAGGCTCCTAGTCAAACATGGCGCTGATGGATTCGTCGTTACTGACCCGGCGGATGGCCTCGGCCAGCATCTCGCCCAGGCTGAGCTGGCGGATGCGCTCGCAGGCCCGCGCCACTGGCGTCAGCGGAATACTGTTGGTCACCACTAGGCTGTCCAGGTTCGAGCTGTTGATGTTGACCACCGCGGTGCCGGACAGCACGGCGTGGGTGCAGTAGGCAACCACGCGTTTCGCGCCCTGCTCTTTCAGCGCGTCGGCCGCCTTGCACAGAGTGCCGGCGGTGTCGACGATGTCGTCCACCAGCAGGCAGGTGCGGCCCTCGACATCGCCGATTATGTTCATGACCTGGGCCTCGTTGGCGCTCGGGCGCCGCTTGTCGATGATCGCCAGATCGGTATTCAACTGCTTGGCCACCGCGCGCGCGCGCACCACGCCGCCAATATCGGGGGACACGACCAGCAGATTGTCATGATTTTGGTTGCGGATATCGGCGAGCAGCACCGGCGAGCCATAGACGTTATCGACGGTACAGTTGAAAAAGCCCTGAATTTGCTCCGCGTGCAGATCCACGGTCAGCACCCGATTGACCCCGGCGTTGTTGATCATGTCGGCGACGACCTTGGCGCTGATCGGCACCCGCGCCGACCGCACCCGCCGATCCTGGCGGGCGTAGCCGAAATAGGGGACAACCGCGGTGATGCGCCCGGCGGACGCGCGCCGCAGCGCATCGACCATCAGCACCAGCTCCATCAGGTTGTGGTTGGTGGGCGCGCAGGTGGATTGCAGGATGAACACGTCGCGACCGCGGACGTTGTCCTGAATTTCGATATCGATCTCGCCATCGGAGAATTGCGAAACCGTGGCTTTACCCATGGCCACGCCGAGGTAGCCGGCAATTTCGGTCGCGAGCTCCGGGTTGGAATTCCCGCAAAACACCATCAATTCAGCCATGGCTTGTTCCGCTGCCGGTTGCGGCAATGAAGGCGATCGTTACCCAGGGCGAGTGACACTGGCAAATATGGCTGGGGCGGGAGGACTCGAACCTCCGAATGGCGGGATCAAAACCCGCTGCCTTGGCCGCTTGGCGACGCCCCAATGGCAATCTGTGCTGACCGGGTCGGCGCGCCGCCCGATATTCCTGTCGATCTAGTCTTCTGCACTGGCGGCGAGTTCAGGGTGCAGTGGCGACCGGTTGACGCCCCTGGCGACGAAAGCCCGCCACTGTTGTGGCACCGCCGCCAATACTGCTCGCGCCTGGTCTTCGTCGTCGAAACCGGCGAACAGACAACTGCCGGTTCCGGTCATCTGCGCTGCGCCGAAGCGGGCAAGCCATTGACGCGCGGCTCGCACTTCCGGATAGAGCTTTTCGACCACCGCCTGGCAGGCGTTTCCGGCACCCCCCGCGAGAAAGGCGCGTATTCTGATGGGGAGGGCATTTCTTGTCAATTCAGGATGGCGAAATACCTCGGCGGTTGCCACCTGACAGCCCGGGACAAGGATCAGATACCAGCGCGGCGGCAGATCCACCGGCGTCAGCTCGTCACCCACCCCTTCCGCCCAGGCGGTGCGGCCATGCACGAACACCGGCACATCGGCGCCGAGGCCGACACCGAGGGCTGCCAACTCGGTGATGGTCAAGTCCAGCTGCCACAGCTGGTTCAAGCCGAGCAGCGCGGTCGCGGCGTCGCTGCTGCCGCCGCCCAGCCCGGCCCCCAGGGGCAGGCGTTTGTCGAGGTGAATGGCAGCGCCGCGCCGGCAGCCGGTGGCGACCTGCAACGCCAGCGCCGCGCGGTAGATCAGGTTGGCCGCCGGCGGAATGTCCGGATGTTCCGGCGTCAGCACGATGGCGGGGCCTGCCACTTCCTCAATGCGCAAGGTGTCGCCGTAATCGAGGAGTTGAAACAGCGTTTGCAGATTGTGATAACCATCGGCCCGCGGGCCGGTGATATGCAAAAACAGATTGATCTTGGCGGGGGCGGATAACACCAGCGCCATCGGTCAGCCCCCGCCGCCGGCCACTTGCCAGCTCTTGATGATCAGTGTGACCTTTAGCGGTGGCGCGTCCGGCGCGTCATGCGCGGCAAGAATTCGCCCCGGCATGCTACCGGCCGGGGTGGCGCGGTAGTCGAGGAATTGCAGCATCCAGTCGTGTTGGCGCAGCCGGATCAGCACCCCCCGGGCATCCACCTCGAGCGCGGCGACCGGCAGGCGGGGATCCGGCACACCGCGCACCCAGTATCGCAGTTGCTCGACCGGCAGCGTCCAGCCAAACAGCTCCGCAGTCAGCGCGGCGGGCGTGGCGGCGCTCTCGTCGGGGCTGCCCGACTGGCTGAGGACGGCGCCCTGGGCATCGCCGTGAATATGGGTGGCGCCGGCCCCGAAGGGCCCCTGCAGACGGACACTGAAGCTGTCCCCCTGCTGGCGCCAGTCGATCCATGCACTGCCACCGTCGGCACCGCGGCGATAGCCCAGCTTGCCGAGCAGATGCCACTCCTGCAGCGCCTGCATCTGCTCGCTGTGGGCCTGCCAGGGCATGCTGTCGATGCGCGGCTGCTGCGCGCAGCCGGCGAGCAGGGCGACACCGATCAGCACCCTGAGCGCCCGACGCCCGCCCATCACAAGCCGACGTGCAGGCGGTCGAGGGTTTCCCTGAGTACGGCATTGTCCGGATTCTGCTGCAATGCCTTGCCCCACACCGCCCGCGCCTCGTCCTGTTTGCCGCTCACCCACAACACTTCACCGAGATGGGCGGCGATCTCCGCATCGTCGGCGATGGCCAGCGCGGCGCGCAACTGGGCCGCGGCTTCCTGATGACGGCCCTGGCGGTACAGCACCCAGCCAAAGCTGTCGATGATGGCCGGATTTTGCGGGCTGAGCTGTAGTGCGCGTTCAATCAGATCGCGGGCTTCGTCGTAGCGCTGGGTAAAATTGGCCAGCGTATAACCGAGGGCGTTGAGGGCTGCGCTGTTGTCCGCATCCTGGCTCAGGATGGCGCGCAGATCGGTTTCGATGGCAGCCATGTCCCGTTTTTTTTCGCTGACCATGGAGCGCGCATACAGCAGATCGACGTTGTTCGGGTGCGCGGCAAGGCTCTCTCCGAGGAGCCGGCTGGCGCCGTCGTAATCTCCCTCCTCGGTCAACAGTTCGGCCTCCACCCGATACAGCGGCACCGCCGAGCCGGGGCGCTCGGCGCGCACTTGACGCAGATACACCCGCGCCAGCGGCAGCCGGCCCTGGTCGGCGAGCAGATGCACGAGGCGCGCGGTGGCGGGCACAAAATTGCGACCCCGGTGAATCGCGCGGTAGTGGCTGATCGCCTCGTCTGGACGCTGCCCCTCCTCCGCCATCAGCCCCAGTTGCAGGTGGGCATCCTCCACCCGCTGGTTGCTGGCCACCAGCGCCTTGAGCAGCGCGACCGCCTCGGCACGCAGCCCGGCCTCGCGATTGAACAGCGCCAGCGAGAACTGCAAATCGGCGTCGTCCGGATAGCGGGTGGTGAGTGCCACCAGATCGGCGCGCGCCCGTGGCAGATCGGTCAGCGCCAGCAGGCGGATGTGTTGCAGGCGCAACTGCTTGCTGTCGGGATGACGGGCGAGCTTTGTCTGCAGCAATGCCAGCGCTTGCGCAGGCTGCTGATCCTGATACAGCAATTGGCTGTGCAGCAGAACAATGGCTTCGTCATCGGGGTTCGCCGCCGCCAGCACCCGCAGTTCGGCGAGCGTGGCCTTGGTGTCGCCCTGCTGTTGCCACAACCCGACCAGACCCAGGCGCAGTTCGCGACTCTCCGGGTAGATTGCGCGCAACTGCTGGAACTGCTCCAGCAGTTGCGCGCGGCGCTCGGTATCGAGGTTTTCGGCGTAGGCCGAGATCAGTACCAGGGGCTCGCCGACGCCGCGGGACAGCAGATCGATCGCCTGCGCCAGCGCCGGCTCGAACTGCTCGGTGGCAATCAGCGCGACGACCGCGAACTGGCGGGCGTCAATTTCGTCCGGTGCCACGACTGCCCACAGAGTACACATCTCGGCGGCGGCAGCGGCGTCGTCAAGGAACCCGGCGATCCTGCACGCCCGCTCCGCGACGCCTGGGTCGCGAACCGCGCGGGCCTGCTTGACATAACCGTCCAGCGCGGCGCCCAGATCGCCGCGCATGCCAGCGAATTCCGCCACCAGCAGCTCGTAAAGGGTTTGTGTTGGGAACGAGCGAGCGGGATAATCGCGCCGGCCCGCCGCATCTACTCCAGCCCCGGTTCCAGCCGACGTGGCCCCTCGCGGGTTGGTCGCACAGGCCGCGAGCAGGAGACCCATCGACAGCAGACAGGAGAGGCGCAGAAAAGGCAGTTTGCCCATGGTGGAGGGATCCTCGCGAACGCTTCATATTGTAGCAACACCGGGTATGACAATACCGATCCGCAGTCTGCTCAATGCCTCTGGTTGCCCCGACATTCAAGCTCTCCACCACCTGTATTTACCATGACCCTGTTGGCGCTCGGCATCAATCACCTCACCGCGCCACTGGCACTGCGCGAACGGATCGCCTTCGCCCCGGAGTTCATCATCGACAGCCTGCGCCAGGGCCAGAGCGCCGTCCAGGTCGATGAGCTTGCGATGCTGTCGACCTGCAACCGCACCGAACTCTATGTCCAGGTGCCCGCCGCCGGGGATGACGGCTGCCCGCAGCGCAGCGCGGATGAAATTCGCCGCGCACTGCTGGGCTGGCTCGCCACTTACCACGGCATCGACGACGACCTGTTGCACGGCTGTCACTATTTTTACACCGACGAGGACGCCCTGCGGCACCTGATGAAAGTGGCCGCCGGCCTCGACTCGATGGTGCTCGGGGAACCGCAGATTCTCGGTCAGATGAAAGCGGCCTACGCCGCCGCGCAGCAGGCCGGCACGCTGCGCGGGCGTCTCGATCAGACCTTCCAACAGGTCTTTGCAACCGCCAAGCGAGTGCGCACCGAAACCGCCGTCGGCCAGCACGCGGTGTCCGTGGCCTCTGCCGCGGTCAGCCTCGCCCAGCGCATCTTCACCAGCCTCGCCCAGGTTCAGGTGCTGTTGATCGGCGCTGGGGAGACCGTCGAACTGGTCGCGCGCCACCTGCACGATCAGGGTGTCGGCGGCATCATCGTCGCCAACCGCACGCTGGCCCGCGCCGAAGCGCTGGCCGGCACATTCAACGCCAAGCCCATCGTGTTGGCCGACATCGCGGAACACCTGCACCGCGCGGACATCGTCATCGCCTCGACCGCCAGCCAATTGCCGGTGCTGGGCAAAGGTGCCGTCGAATCGGCACTGAAGCAGCGCAAGCACCGCCCGATGCTGATGGTGGATATTGCCGTGCCGCGCGACATCGAGCCGGAGGTGGCCCAGCTCGACGATGTCTATCTGTACACAGTGGATGATCTGCATGCGGTCATCGAAGTGAACCGCCGCACCCGCGAAGACGCCGCCGCCAGCGCCGCTGCCATCATCGAAGCCGGCGTCGCCAACTGGCAGCAGCAATTGCGGGCACTGGACGCGGTGGATACGATCCGCGCCTTTCGCGCCAGCCTGATCGACCAGCGCGACGCCGAGCTGCACAAGGCACTGCTGGCGCTCGCCCGCGGCCAAGCGCCCGACGCGGTGGTGCGCCAGCTCGCCAACAACCTCACCAACAAACTGTTGCATACGCCGACGGCGCGCCTGAGACAGGCTGGCGCCGAGGGGCGGCGCGAACATATTCTGTGGGCCCGCGAGTTGTTCGATCTCGGCCCGCGCCCGGCACCGGAAGACCCATGAAAACCTCACTATTGGCAAAATTCGCATCCCTCAGCGAGCGCTACCAGGAGGTCGGCCAGCTGCTTGGCGAAGGCGATGTCATCGCCGACCAGACCCGCTTCCGCACGCTGTCGCAGGAGTATGCCGAGCTCGAACCGGTGGTAAAAACCTACGCCAGTTACTGCCAGGCCGTCGCCGGCATCGACGAAGCCCGGCAACTCCTCAAGGACGCCGATCCCGAGCTGCGCGAGCTGGCGCAGGCGGAGATGAAGAGCGGAGAAAGCGCGCGCCTGGAGTTGGCGCAGGAGCTGCAACGACTGTTGCTGCCACGCGATCCCGATGACGACAAAAACGTGTTCCTGGAAATTCGCGCCGGCACCGGCGGCGACGAAGCGGCGATTTTTGCCGGCGACCTGTTCCGCATGTACAGCCGCTACGCCGAGGCGCGGCGCTGGAAGATCGAGATCGTCAGCGAACGGCCCGGCGAGCACGGCGGCTACAAGGAGATCGTCACCCGCATCATCGGTGCCGGCGCCTATTCGCAACTCAAGTTTGAATCCGGCGCTCACCGCGTGCAGCGGGTGCCCGAGACCGAGGCTCAAGGCCGCATCCACACCTCGGCCTGCACCGTCGCAGTGATGCCGGAAGTCGCGGCGATCGACGGTATCGACATCACTCCAGCGGATCTGCGCACCGATACCTACCGCTCGTCGGGCGCCGGCGGCCAGCACGTCAACACCACCGACTCGGCCGTGCGCATCACTCATATCCCGACCGGCATCGTCGTCGAATGCCAGGACGAGCGCTCGCAACATAAAAACCGGGCGCGCGCGCTGGCGCTGCTGCAGGCGCGGATTCTGGCTGGCATGCGCGACCAGCAGGCGCGGGAGCGTTCCGATCTGCGCCGCAGCCTGGTCGGCAGCGGCGACCGCTCGGAGCGCATCCGCACCTACAATTTCCCCCAGGGACGCCTGACCGACCACCGCATCAACCTGACGCTGTACAAGCTCGACGATGTCATGCAGGGCGCGCTCGACGCCGTTATCCAGCCGCTGGTCAACGAATACCAAGCCGAACAGCTCGCTGCGCTGGCCGACTGACATGGCGCGCATCGCGGATTTGCTGGCCTGGCACGGGCAGCTCGCGACGGTCAGCGACAGCGCCCGACTCGACGCCGAGCTGATCCTCGGCGAAGTCCTGGGCGTGGATCGCAGCCATCTCTACACCTGGCCCGATCAGCGCCTCGACGCCGACCAGATCGCACGCTTCGCCACCCTGTTTGCGCGCCGCGCCCGCGGCGAGCCCATCGCCCATATCCTCGGCCGCAAGGAGTTCTGGTCGCTGCCGCTGCGCGTGAATGCCAGCACGCTGATCCCGCGCCCGGACACGGAACTCCTGGTCGAGGTGGCGTTGCGGACGTTGACCGCGCCCATAGCGCGCGTGCTCGATCTCGGCACCGGCACCGGCGCGATCGCGCTGGCGCTGGCCAGCGCCCGGCCCGACTGGCAGATTCTGGCAGTGGATAACATCGCCGCCGCGGTAGCCCTGGCGGAGGCCAACCGCGTTGCGCTGAATCTGGCCAATGTTCAGGTGTGCCTGGGTGACTGGTTCGCGCTCGCGGAGCCCCCCGGCGGCGCCAGACCGGCCATGGCCGAGGCTTTCGGCCTGATTGTCAGCAACCCGCCCTATGTGGCCGCCGCCGACGTCCATCTGCACCAGGGCGACCTGCGCTTTGAGCCCCGCAGCGCGCTCGTCGCCGGCGACGACGGCCTGGCGGATCTCAAATTCATCATTGCCGGCGCCCGCCGCTATCTGGCCGTCGGCGGCTGGCTGCTGGTCGAGCACGGCGCCAGTCAGGGTGAGGCCGTGACGCAGTTGCTGCTGCAGGCGGGTTACGCCCAGGTGCTGAGCCACCGCGATCTGGCCGGCCGCGAGCGGGTCGCCCAGGGCCAGTGGCAGGCGACGCCCGCAGATCAATAAGGAGCCGAGGCCGGCGTGAACCGGCCTACAATCCCACCCGTGCAGCAGCCGCTGCGCCACACCCTCGTTATCAGTAAGCTCGACAGCCAGAAGGAAAGCATGTTGCACACACCTCCGCGCCCACGCTTGGTTGCGCTAATCACCACCGTGTTATGCGCGCTTGCGGTGCCGACCCTCCCCGCCCGGGCCGCCGATCCCACCGCCAACACGGCGCGGGATACCACCGCCAGCATGCTCGTCGATGGCGCCCACAAGCTGCCCCCGGCTCCGGCCGGGTTTGCGTGGAAAGTGGTGCCAACGATCGCGCTCGCCTTTCTGGTGCCGGATGGTTGGCACCTGAAGGAGGAAACCAACGAGCTGGTGCGCGCCTATTCAATCACCAAGGATGAGTTCAACGCCGAGGGCACCTTTCAGACCGGCACCACGGTACTGGCCTTTCGGCACCGCGATCAGGATTCGGTGCGCTTTGCGCGCCAGCGCATCGACAGCCTGCTCAAGCTCGGCACCACCACCAAGGTCGAAGGCCCGTGGCTGCGGGATGACGCCAAGTTGATTGCGTACGAGCTCTTTCTGACCGCTCACTACCCCTACCGGGACGCCCGGATGCGCGACAAGCACGTCTACAACAAGGCCCTCGTCAACAAAGCGACCAATGCGCTGTATTTCGTGGTTTTCGAAAGTCCGATCACGACCTGGGCGCGCGACTGGCCGATCGGTGAGCAGATGATGCGGATCATGCCGCTGGACATGGAACCCGAGCGCTAGGAGCCTTGGCTCAATGCGGACCGACACCCAGCAACTCCCGCGCCCGCAGCCGCAATAACTCGTCACGGACTTTCGCCGCCTCCTCAAATTCCAGATTGCGCGCGTGCTGGTGCATTTTCTGCTCGAGCGTATTGATTTCCCGCGCCAGCGCCGCCGCCGATAGCTGTGGGCGCGCGGCCATGTCGTCGTAGATCGCGCGTTGGTCCGCGACCTTGCGCAAACGTTCACGCCCGGCCGTGCTGACCGCGCCTTCGAGGACATCGCGCACCGATTTGACGATGCCGATGGGCGTCACCCGATGGGTCTGGTTGTAGGTGAGCTGCACGGTGCGGCGGCGCTCGGTCTCATCCATCGCCCGTTGCATGGAACCGGTCACCGCATCGGCGTACAGGATCGCGGTGCCGTTGATATGGCGGGCGGCGCGGCCGATGGTCTGGATCAGGGATTGTTCGGAGCGCAGGAAGCCCTCCTTGTCGGCATCGAGCACCGCGACCAGCGACACCTCGGGGATGTCCAGCCCCTCGCGCAGCAGGTTGATGCCGACCAGCACATCGAATTCGCCGAGGCGCAGGTCGCGGATGATTTCCATGCGCTCGACGGTGTCGATGTCCGAATGCAGGTAACGCACGCGAATGCCGTGTTCGTCGAGATAGCCGGTCAGATCCTCGGCCATGCGCTTGGTCAGCACCGTCACCAAGACGCGCTCGTTGCGTGCGGCGCGGGCGTTGATCTCGCCCATCACATCATCGACCTGGCGACTCGCTGGCCGCACCTCGATGGCGGGGTCGACCAGGCCAGTGGGGCGCACCACCTGTTCGACCACGGCGCCGGCGTGTTCGGCCTCGTACTTGCCGGGGGTCGCGGACACAAAGATCGCCTGGGGCATCCGCCGCTCCCACTCGTCGAAGCGCAGCGGGCGGTTGTCGAGTGCCGACGGCAGGCGAAAACCGTATTCGACCAGCGTCTCCTTGCGCGAGCGGTCGCCCCGGTACATGCCGCCGAGTTGCGGAATGCTGACGTGGGATTCGTCGATGACCAGCAGCGCGTCGGCGGGCAGATAGTCGAACAGCGTCGGCGGCGGCTCGCCCGGCTGGCGCCCCGACAGGTAGCGGGAGTAGTTCTCGATGCCGTTGCAGTAGCCCAGCTCCTGCATCATCTCGATATCGTAGCGGGTGCGCTCGTCGAGGCGCTGGGCCTCGACCAGCTTGTCGGCCGCGCGCAACTGGGTCAGGCGTTCGCGCAGTTCGACCTTGACGTGATCCAGCGCACCGATAATGGTCTCTCGCGGAGTCACATAGTGGGATTTGGGGTAGACGGTGACCCGCGGCACGCGCCGCAGCACCTCGCCGGTGAGGGGGTCGAACCAACTCAGGTTTTCCACTTCTTCGTCGAACAGTTCGATGCGCACCGCGTCGCGCTCGGAATCGGCCGGAAACACATCGATGACATCGCCGCGCACGCGGTAGGTCGCGCGCTCGAAGGCGATGTCGTTGCGGGTGTATTGCAGCTCGGCGAGGCGGCGCAGGATCGCGCGCTGGTCGACGCGGTCGCCGCGCACCAGGTGCAGCAGCATCTTCAGGTACTGATCCGGGTCGCCCAGGCCGTAGATCGCCGACACCGTCGCCACCACGATGACATCGCGGCGCTCCATCAGCGCCTTGGTCGCCGACAGCCGCATCTGCTCGATGTGCTTGTTGATCGACGCGTCCTTCTCGATATAGGTGTTGGACGCCGGGACATAGGCCTCGGGCTGGTAGTAGTCGTAGTAGGAGACGAAGTATTCGACGGCGTTGTGGGGAAAAAAGTCGCGCAATTCGCCGTACAACTGCGCCGCCAGCGTCTTGTTGTGGGCCATCACCAGCGTCGGCCGTTGCACCCGCTCGATGACGTTGGCCACGGTGAAGGTCTTGCCGGAACCGGTGACGCCGAGCAGGGTTTGCGCGGCGAGGCCATCCTCCAGCCCGGCAATCAGGCTGGCGATGGCCGCCGGCTGATCGCCCGCCGGGCGGTAGGAGCTGACGACCTTGAACGGCTTTTCCATGACTGAACTCGATCACAGGGGGTGAACTCGGGATCCGCCGTCGCCCAAATAGCTCGCGGGGACACCGCCACCACCCGCTTCGCGGAACCGCGTAGTACACCACGTCGGCGGGCGCAGCGCCAAGGTACGGCGCCGGTTGGCGAGCGGCGACCATCGGTTGGCTCCGTTATAGCCCAGCGCGGGCGTTGCCTGCCACATCCTGAGGCAGGGCGACCCGTATCGACAGCAAAACTCCGCCAAATCGACACCGCCGCAAGCTGGCACGCAACTTGTATTGCAGTTAGGGCGGCTGGTAGCTGGACGGCCATTGCGGGCGACGCGGCCCACGGATTCGAGAATCCGTGGGCCTTTTTTTGGCTAGCGTTTTAGCGGTTGTCGCGGCGGCTTGGGTGGGGCGGGAAGTCAGCCGCGAGCCGGTGCGTCATCTTTGTTCGAGTCATCCTACTAGAGGCAGGAGAGTAACCATGCTCAAGTACACAACGAAAAAACCGCCGTTGGCGGCCACCCTGGCAGCGGCGCTCGCGCTGGGCGCAGCGGGCGCGGCGGCGGACGGCGTGATGGACAATATCGGCAAGGCCATCGATCAGGGCGATACCTCCTTCATGTTCCGCTATCGCTACGAAAATGTGGATCAGTACCCGATCGACGACGAGGCCGACGCCTCGACACTGCTGTCGCGGATAACCTGGAAATCGGGCACCGTCAAAGGCTTTGCCGGTTTGGTCGAGGTGGACAATGTCACCACGCTGGGCGGTGAAAGCTTCAACGACACATCGAATGGCAAGACCACCTATCCGGTCGTTGCCGACCCCGACTACACCCAGGTCAATCAAGCGTGGCTGAGCTACATCCTGAACCGCAACGCGAAACTGACCGCCGGGCGCCAGCGCACCATCCACAGCGGCGAGCGTTTTCTCGGCGGCGTGTCCTGGCGTCAGAATGAGCAGACTTTCGACTCGGCGCGGGTGCAATTGACCCCGCTGGCGGGTTTGACGGTCGATTACAGTTACATCTGGAAGATTCACCGCGTGTTCGATCCCGACACCCACCCGGGCGACCCGGGAACCCCCGGTTTTCTCGGCAATTTCGAGGGTCACAACCACGCCGCGATCGGCACCTACGATCTCGGCGGTGGCCACAGTCTGGCCGGCTTCGGTTATCTACTCGATATCGACGAGAATCCCATGCTATCGAGCAAGACGTTCGGCCTGGAATACAAGGGCACGGTCAAGCTTGCCGAGAGCGTTGCCCTCGGCATCAACCTGTCTGCCGCGCGCCAGCAGGACGACGGCGACAGCCCCCTCAACTACAGCGCGCCCTACTACTTTGGCGAGCTGACGGCGCAGATGACCACGGTGAGTCTCGCCGGTGGCGCCGCGCAGCCGACCCCCATCATGTTCGGCGCCGGTTATGAAGTTCTGGGCAGTGACGATGGCGTCAGCTTTCAGACGCCTCTCGCCACCTTGCACAAGTTCCAGGGCTTTGCCGACAAGTTCCTGACCACGCCGCCCAAAGGCATAGAAGATGCGCATGTAAAAGCCGGCATCACCATCGCCGGCATCGGCTTGACCGCGTTTTACCACGACTTTCAGTCGGAGGATGGCAATATCGACTACGGCGATGAAATCGATCTGGTGGCGACCTACGCCTTCAATCCCCATGTCAGTCTGATGGTGAAGTACGCCACCTTCGATCAGGGCGACAAAGTCGGTAACCCGGCGCAGGATACCGACAAGCTCTGGCTGATGCTGACTTTCGTATTTTGACCACCACCGGGGCCGCACCGCGCGCGGCGCTGCCCCGCTTGTCGGTTATGCCCATGACGTCAACTGCCGACCGAGAAGTGCGCGTGATGCTGGTGGACGACCACCCGGAGCGCGCTGCCGCTGTGGAGGAAGCCCTGGCCACCGCCGGCTTCCGCGTGGTGGCCGTGTTGGCGACCGCATCTGGGCTGCTGTTCCAGATCGAACAGCACCGGCCGCACTTGATCATGGTGGACATCGAATCCCCCGATCGGGATATCCTCGAAAGTCTCGCCCTCGTCAACGCCCACAACCCGACCCCGATCCTGATGTTTTCAGAGGAGCGGGACACCGATTTTATTCGCCAGGCGATCAACGCCGGCGTCACCGCGTACATCACCGATGGCATCAATCCCGCCAAGGTCAAACCCATCATCGACGTCGCCATCGCCCAGTTCGAAGCCTTTGACGCCCTCCGCCGCTCCCTGAACGACACCCGGCAGGAGTTGGCCGAGCGCAAGCTCATCGACCGGGCCAAGACACTGGTCATGGCGCACCACCGTGTCAGCGAGCCCGACGCCTACGCCACCTTGCGCAACCTGGCGATGAACAACAATCAGACGATCGCCGCAGTCGCCGCCAGCGTGATCGCCATCCTCGATAAGAAACTCGCCGGAGATATCTGAGCATGGGCCTCAGCCACGAGCCAGCCAGCGCCGAAAAACCCATGCTGAACCTGGGTTACATGCGCCTCACCGACAGCGCGCCGCTGATCATCGCCAAGGAGCACGGGCTGTTTGAACGCCATGGCCTGACCGTGACCCTAAGCCGGGAAATGTCCTGGGCAAATATCCGCGACAAGGTCGCGGTGGGCGCCCTCGATGCCGCCCAGATGCTGGCGCCGATGCCGCTATCGGCGTCCTTCGGCATTGATGGCGTGCGCACCAAAATGTTGACGGGCCTGAAGTTGAGACTCAACGGCAAATTCATTACCGTGGCGGCGGGCCTGGCGGATACGCTCGCGATGTCGCTGGCGACCGCGCTCGACCCGGTCGCGGCCGCCCGGCTGCTGCGGGCGCGCATCACGAACACCGGCTTGCGCCCCACCTTTGCCACCGTCTACCCGTTCTCCACCCATACCTTCATGCTCCGCCTGTGGCTCGCCGCCGGCGGCATCAATCCGGACACCCAGGTACGGATCCTCGTGCTGCCTCCCCAGCAGATGGTGACCAGTCTCGCCAATGGCATCATCGACGGCTTTTGTGTCGGCGAGCCCTGGAACTCCCTGGCCGTGCAGGCGGGGGTAGGCACGGTGCTGACCACCGGTTACCAGATCTGGAACAACGCCCCGGAAAAAGTCCTGGGCGTGGCCGCCAAATGGCACGGCCTCTATCCGGCAACCCATTTGCGGTTGCGGTTGGCGCTGATGGAGGCGGCGGCCTGGCTCGCCGATGCGGAAAACCGCATCCAGGCGGCCCGTATTCTCGCCGCGCCCGAGTATCTGGATCTACCCGAAAAGGCCATCCACCCGGCGCTGTTCGGCAATTTTCAGTTCACCAAGATGGGTAGCGCGGTGAGCATTCCCGACTGCCACGTATTCCATCGCTATGAGGCGGGATTTCCCTGGCGCTCCCGCGCCGAGTGGCTACTGCAGCAAAGTGCCGACGTGGTGGGCAAAGCCATTTCCAGGGAACAGCTTTCCGCGCTCGCGCAGGAGACTTATCGCACCGATCTGTACCGGGAGGCAGCGCGCATCCTGGGCTGGCCAAGCCCGCACCGGGACGCCAAGACCGAGGGCTTTCACGACCGGCCCTACGTGGTTCCGCCCGGCGTTGCCTTGGGGCCGGACCTGATTCTGGGCGGCAAAACCTTCACCCCCAGCGCCGGCTGACCCAGGGACCACTGCCGCAGCGGGCCGGCGGGCGGTGGATCACCGCAACTTAGAGCCTGTTCGAGATCTCGCTGAAGGGCACATCGCGGCGTTAAAACTGGCATCGAAATGCGCACATACGCCATGTATGCTGCGCTTTTTCGGTCAGTTTTGCCTTGCGCTGCATCCCCTGATCGAGATCTTGAACAGGCTCCTGGGCAGTGTGCCGGCGAGAATGCCGGGAGATCGCCACTCGCGCGCAAGCGCAAGCACGGAATAAATTAAGGGCCGCTGTGGTAACCCGCAGCGGCCCTTAATCAGGAGCCCGACAATTGCGTCGGGCGACAAGTCTTTCAACAAGTAGAGCGTCGAAAAAGGTCGAGGCTCAAAGAATATTTTTCAGCTATATCAGTCAGACGGGGGTGACTTTTTCAGCTTGGGGACCTTTTTGGCCCTGGGTGACTTCGAACTGAACGCGCTGGCCCTCATTCAGGGTCTTGAAGCCCTCGCCAACAATGGAGCGGAAGTGAACAAATACGTCGGGGCCATTTTCCTGCTCGATGAAACCGAAGCCTTTGTCCGCGTTGAACCATTTAACAGTACCAATTGTAGTAGCCATACTTGAAACCTTTATAACGATGAAGTGCGCCTTGGCAAGGCGGTTTGGTTTAGCCGGGAATTACAGAAGTTACTTATTGCCGAAGGGACAAACACGAATTAGGTGTATCCGTTTGCGACCATAGCAAGACCTTATCCTCAAGCCGCAAATACGGTATTACAAAACACCGCCGGTGTAAAGCAAAACGCGCCCCGCCAAACACCGCCCGGCCGGCCACTTTGGTCAACGCCCGGCGCCCAATCCCGCAGCCGGCGCCGTAGCCACCAGCACCGGGCAGTGCGGCGGCGAATGGCGAGGAGAGTCGATGACATGAAGGGCCGCGCAGCGGTTGCAATTGGGCAAACATTACCCGGATAATCCGCGTCCGCAATGGCGGCCCTCGCCGGTTTCCCCGCAATGAACAACTGTGAACCCCGCCAGGCCTGGAAGGGAGCAACGGTAGCAGCGACTTCATGTGCCGGGGTGCGGCTGGCGAGGGTTGCCACCCCAAGCTTCCCGCTCGCTGTGCGCCCCGATACCGGATCCCGGGCATCTTCGTATAATGCCCTGCGCCACACCGCCTGTTTCCACCCGCATTCCTGCGCCGGAGGCACCCAGTCCGGATGAGCTATCAGGTTCTCGCCCGCAAATGGCGTCCCCGCGTATTCAGCGAGATGGTCGGCCAGGAACACGTCCTGCGCGCGCTGATCAACGCCCTGGATCAGCGGCGCTTGCACCAAGCCTATCTGTTCACCGGCACTCGCGGCGTCGGCAAAACCACGGTGGCCCGCATTCTCGCCAAATGCCTGAACTGCGAACGCGGCGTCAGCTCGACGCCCTGCGGCGAATGCAGTGCCTGCCGAAGCATTGCCGAGGGCCGCTTTGTCGATCTAATCGAAGTAGACGCCGCATCGCGCACCAAGGTCGAGGACACTCGCGAGCTGCTCGACAACGTCCAGTACGCGCCCACCATGGGGCGCTACAAGGTCTATCTGATCGACGAAGTACACATGCTGTCGGGACACAGTTTCAACGCGCTGCTGAAGACACTGGAAGAGCCGCCGCCCCATGTGGTGTTTCTGCTGGCGACCACTGACCCGCACAAACTGCCGATCACCGTGCTGTCGCGCTGTCTGCAATTCAATCTGAAAAATCTGGCGCCCGATCGCATCGCCGGCCATCTGCAACATGTGCTCACGGCGGAGCAGATCCCCTATGCCGACGGCGCGCTGCGCGCGCTGGCGCGGGCCGCGGACGGCAGTATGCGCGACGCGCTCAGCCTCACCGATCAGGCCATCGCCCAGGGCGCCGGCGAGATTGCCGAAGCCGACGTCAACGCGATGCTGGGCACCATCGACCGCTCGACGGTGCTGGCGATCTGCCGCGCGCTCGCCGCACGCGACGGCCTCGGCATGCTGCAACAGGTCGAGCGGCTGGCCGAACAGGCCCCCGATTACACCGCCGCGCTCGCCGAAGCGCTGTCGATCTGGCACCGCGTGGCCATTGCCCAGGCGGTGCCGGAGGCGTTGGACGAAAGCCTTACCGATCATCGGGAGGTGCTGGAACTAGCCACGCAACTGCGCGGCGAAGACGTGCAGCTCCTCTATCAAATCTGCCTGTTGGGGCGCCGCGATCTGGGGCTGGCGGCGAACGCGCGCGCCGGTTTCGAAATGACATTGTTGCGCGCCCTCGCCTTCCAGCCGGCCACCGCGGATTCCCGCCCGCCACCGCCACCGCCGGCCCCGCCGACAACCCCGGCGCGGCCGCCAGCACCCCCACCGGAGCGAGCAGCGGCAACACCGACACGCACTGGCGCCACCGTCGGCGACCCGCCAGCAGCGGCAGTGGCGCCGCCGCGCCGGCCCGATGACCCGGTTGCCCCACCCGTGGCCAAGTGCGAGATCGGTAGCGAAGCGGGCACTGCGCCCGCGCCAACGGCCACCACCGCAAGGATAGCGCTGGGGGATCTGGGCCCGGAGCACTGGGTCGCGATCTGCGGCGAGCTAGCGATCGGTGGCATACTGCACAACGTCGCCGCCAATCTGGTGTTACTCGGTCACCACGATGGTCGCCTGGCGTTCCAATTGGACGCCAACTGCGCCTCGCTCTACGATCCCACCCATCAACGCCGCCTGGCTGAAACACTCAGCGCGTATTTCGGACAACCCGTGCAGGTGGACATCACCATCGGCGGCGTCACCGGTGAGACCCCGCAGGCCCATCGGCTGCGGCTGACGGCGGAGCGCCAGGCCGCGGCGGTGGCGGCGCTGCGTGGCGACCCGGTGGTCAATCACATGCTGGTGCGGTTCGGCGGCAAGCTGCTCGAAGACACCATCATTCCCATCGATCCCAAATCCGCCGCAAGCGAGGCACCATGAAACTCAACGACATGATGAAGCAGGCACAGCAACTTCAGGAGAAGATGCAGGCGCTGCAGGAGCAGGCGGCCGCCGCCGAAGTACAGGGTGAAGCCGGCGCCGGCCTGGTCAAGGTGGTCATGACCGGTCGCCACGACGTGCGCAAGGTGACGCTGGATCCGAGCCTGCTCAGCGAGGACAAGGAGATTCTGGAGGATCTGCTGGCGGCGGCCGTCAATGACGCCGTGCGCAAGATCGAACACAAGAGCCGCGACATCATGGGCAACCTGATGGCCGGCGTGCAGTTGCCACCGGGTTTCAAATTGCCGTTTTGAGCTCCCGCCCCGGAATTCGGCCCCTCACCCAGATGTTTGGCCCCGTCATCGACGAGCTCATCGACGCACTGCGCTGTCTGCCCGGTGTCGGCCCCAAATCGGCGCAGCGTATGGCGTTGCACCTGCTCGAGCGCAATCGCCCGGCGGCGGCCCGCCTGGCCGCGGCGATCGCCCAGGCGGGGGCAAAAGTCGGGCGCTGCCAGCTCTGCCGAACCCTGACCGAAGCGGCGCACTGCGCCATCTGCGCCGATCCGCGTCGCGACGCCCACCTGCTCTGCGTGGTCGAAACCCCCGCCGACCTGTTTGCCATCGAGCAATCCGGCTTTTACCGCGGCCGTTATTTTGTGCTGCTTGGGCATTTGTCCCCCATCGACGGCATCGGCCCGGATGCGATCGGCGTCGATCACCTGCTGCGGCGTCTCACCGACGAGGACATAGGCGAACTGATCCTCGCCACCAACCCCACCGTCGAGGGCGAGGCCACCGCCCATTACATCGGCGAGCGGGCGCGCGCGCTGGGTGTGGCCACCAGCCGCATCGCCCACGGGGTGCCCCTCGGCGGCGAGCTGGAATACGTCGATGGCGGCACCCTCACCCATGCGTTCACCAGCCGCAAGCGGCTCTGACCGATCCGGAGGCGAAACCTTGCGCGAAGAACCCATGCTGATCGCCGATGACGCCGCGCTGGCACGGGCGACGGCAAGCTGGGCGGGCGCCGATGCCATCGCTCTCGACACCGAGTTCATGCGCACCGACACCTTCCACCCCATCCTCGGGCTGATCCAGGTCTGCACCGGCGCCGGCACCTGGTTGATCGACCCGCTGGCGATTGCGGACTGGTCACCCCTAGTACAGGTGCTCGCCGACACCCGCGTGGTCAAGGTGCTGCACTCCTGTTCCGAAGATCTGGAGGTATTCGCGCACGCGCTCGGCCAATTGCCGACGCCCCTGTTCGACAGCCAGGTGGCGGCGGCGCTCTGCGGCTACGGCTTATCCAAGAGCTACAGACATCTCGTCAAAGAATTATTGGCCGTCGATCTCGCCAAGCACGAGACCCGTTCCGACTGGCTGCAGCGCCCGCTGAGTCCGGCCCAATTGCGCTACGCGGCGGAGGACGTCCACTACCTGATGGCGGTCTACGCCCGGCTCGCCGCCGAACTGGCCGCTCGCGGGCGCAGCCAGTGGCTCGCCGAGGACATGGCGGCGCGCCTGCGCAGCGCGCGCACAGACGTCGCCCCAGCCCAATACTACAGCCGCATCAAGGGCGCCGGGCGCCTGGATCGGCGCGGACTCGCCATCTTGCAATGTCTGGCAGCATGGCGTGAAACCGAAGCACGGCGCACCAATCGCCCGCGCAGCCATCTGCTCGCCGACGGCAACCTGCTCGATATCGCCACCCACAAGCCGAAAAGCTGGCCCGAGCTCGGCGCGCTGGCCAATCTGCATCCGCGCGCTGCGCGCCGCTACGGGCAATTGATCATCGACAAGGTGAATGAGGCGCTGGGGGCACCCGAGGCGAGTTATCCACAATTGCTGCCGTCGCCGCTGCCCCGCGAAGTCGAGCCAGTGCTCAAAGCCTGTCGCCAGTTGGCGGCCACCACTGCGGAACAACTCGACCTGGCGCCCGAAATTCTGGTGCGGCGGGCGGACATCGAATATCTGGTGCGCGCGCACCAGCGCGGACAAGCCGAGCTGCCGCCGAGCCTGGCCACCGGCTGGCGAACCGCGGTGATAGGCGAAGCCCTGCTGACACTGGTCGATAGCCAACCGGCCAGCGCGTGAAATGCAGCAACCGGCGCGCCCCGAGTCTTTGTCCACCGCCGCCGAGAGTCGAGCGAACCCGATGCGATGAACGTCCTGTGCACCATCTACAAGACCCGCAAGCACCCCGACCTGTACCTGTTTGTGCGCCAGCAGGATGACTTGACGCCGGTACCGGAGGCGTTGCTCGCGCATTTCGGCACGCCGGAGAAAGTGACCGCGCTGGCGTTGTCGCCGGCGCGCAAGCTCGCACGGGGCAACACCATCGAGGTGCTCGCCGCGTTGGCGGAGCGCGGTTACTACCTGCAACTGCCGCCCCCGCGCGGCGACGAAATGGCCGCGCTGGCGGCGCGCAACGCCAAGTTGCCGCGCTCCTGACGCACCTGTGGAGCACCATGAATTTTTGGGAACACAAGACGCTGGCACAACTCGACCCGACGGAGTGGGAGTCCCTCTGCGATGGCTGCGGGCGCTGTTGCCTGATCAAACTCGAGGACGAGGACAGCGGGCGGGTGGAATTCACCGCCGTGGCCTGCCGCCTGCTCGACCTCGAGACCTGTCGCTGCCGCCACTACGCGCGCCGCCAGCGCTGGGTCGCCGACTGCGTACGACTCGATGCCGAGCTGGTCGGCCGCATTTCCTGGCTGCCCACCACCTGCGCCTATCGTCTGGTTCACGAAGGCAAGCCTTTGTTGCCCTGGCACCCGCTTATTTCCGGCGCTCGCGAATCGGTGCAGCAGGCGGGTATCAGCGTGCGCGGCAAGGTATTATCGGAACAGCACGTTCACCCGGAGAGCTTCGCCGACCAGGTGATCCGCTGGGTGAGCGCTGAGTGAAGGCCCGCGGCACGGCAAGTTGAGGACGTCGTCACATGTACAGCATGGAAAACTACTTTTGGGGCAGCCTCGGCTACATCCTCGGCGTGCTGATGGTGCTGCCGCTGGTGTGGCGCTGTACCCGCGCCCTGCCCTGGCACCCACTGCGCGCGGGCATTCGCGTGCTGGTGCTGGCGGTGTTGTTGACGCCGGCCCGCCCCTATCCCGACAAAATCTTTCTGGCCCCCGCCTGGGCGGTCGCCGTCTTTGAAGTCATCCAGCCGACCACGGTGGAGGGACCGCTGAAGGGGGTGTTGCCGATCACCACCTATTTTCTAGGTTTGTTGGCGCTGGAGTTGATTATCTGGTCGCTGTGGACGCAGCTTCGCTCGCCACGCCCGATGCCGACCACCACCGCGGGCGGACGGGCAAGGACACCGCCGGCTGCGGCGGCCGGCCCGCTGCCGGCGGGTGGTACCGACAATGCCGACCGGCGGCCGCCGACAACCGCCGCCGCAGCACCAATATCAGCGGCACACCCGCGCCGCGACCAGACCACCAGCGGCTGGGGCAACATCCGCCAGCCGGGCGAGGGCAAAAACTCCTGAGAGCCTATTCAAGATCTCGATCAGGGGATGCAGCGCAAGGCAAAACTGACCGAAAAAGCGCAGCATACACGGCGTATGTGAGCATTTTGAGGCCAGTTTTAACGCGCGATGCGCCCTTCAGCGAGATCTTGAACGAGCGCCGAGCATCTCCCGCCCGCGCCAACCCCAAGTCAGTCCCCATCACAATCGCCAACACAGGAGCATCAACATGGTTCAGAAAAGCGTGGTGAACATCAAAACCCCCGACGGCAACATGCCCGCGCACTGGCTGGTGCCCGACGGCAGCGGGCCTTTTCCGGCCGTCATGGTCTATATGGAGGCCTTTGGCTTGGTCTCCCACATCGAAGAAGTGGCCAACCGACTCGCCGCCGAGGGCTATGCCGTACTCGCCCCCGACCTGTACTACCGCTCGCTGCCCGACAACAAGGTTGGCTACGACGAGTTGCCCAAGGCCATCAAACTGATGCAGGCGATGAAAGACGACCGCTTCATTGAAGACATGAAGGCCGCGCTCGCCTTCATGAAAGCGTCTGGCAAGGTCAAAGCCGACGCCATCGGCGTCACCGGCTTCTGCATGGGCGG
>CBDDRG010000203.1:0-7194 GCA_965232975.1 uncultured bacterium | reverse complement strand
TCGTTGAATAATCCCCATTATTCGCCGCAAATTTGCGCAAAATCTGCCTCAAATCGGACTTTCCCTCGCTACGGACGCTCAAGTCCGACAGGCTCCTAGGAGGTTGAAACCGCTCAGGGCGATTTGCCTCATCGCCATCCTGAGCGGAATTGCCCCCGGCCTGAGCGGCCTGGACGCCCGCGCGCGCGCCGATGACAAGCCACCCGAGCGATCGACGTTGGCGACGCTCAAAGAAAAAATATCGGCGATGCAGCAACGGCTTCTGCACACCGGCAGCGAGCGCGACCGTCTCGCCGACGAGCTGCGCGCCGTCGAGATGGCGGCGGCCGGCACCCAGCAGAACCTCGCGGCCGCGCAGACCGACATGGCCCAACTCGACCGCGAACTGTCCGCCCTCGCCGACCGCCGCCAGCAACTGGAAAGCGCCCGCCAAACCCAACACGCGCGGCTTGCCGCCGAGCTCGCAACCGCCTACCGGCTCGGCCGGCAGGCCCCGATCAAGCTGTTTTTCAATCTCGAAAACCCGCAAGACATCAGCCGCAACCTAAAGTATTACGACTATTTTATGGCGGCGCGCCGGGACAAAATGAATCATTATCGGCAAACCCTGGCCGAGTTGATGGGGGTCAAAGCCAGCATCCAGCGCAAGCGAGCGGCCCTGGTCGATCGCCGCCGACAATTGCAGCGGGAGCAGGCCCTGCAGCGCGCGCAACAGGACGAACGCCGACGTCTGGTAGCGGCAATCAACAGCCAACTACAAACCGGGAAGAGCCGCCTGGCGGAGCTGACCGCCGAGTCGGCCCGTCTCGAAGAGGTCGTCGAGACCATTGCAGCCCGCCGGCTCGAGGCCGCAGCGGAAAGCCGACGCCAAGCCCACACCCGGCAGTTGCAGGCAAAACTTGCGCCGCAACTCTCGCCCCCAGGCGCCGACGGTGCCAAGGTCGAAGCGCCGGGCCCATCCCGACCCGCCGAAACTGCGGCCAAAGAGCTGCCGGGCCTTGCCATGACCGGATCCTTCGCCCGGCAACGGGGCAAGCTGTCCTGGCCGACGCTCGGCACCGTCGTACACCGCTTTGGCGCGCCCCGCGCGCAGACGCTCACCTGGCGGGGCTGGCTAGTACAGGGCGCTGACGGCGCGCCCGTGCGCGCCGTGTTTCCCGGTCAGGTGGTGTTCTCCGATTATCTCCGCGGCCACGGCCTGTTGATCATCCTCGACCACGGCGACGGCTACCTGAGCCTCTACGGCCGCAACCAAAGACTACTGAAACAAACCGGGGCGCGCGTCCAGGCCGGCGACGCCATCGCCACCGTTGGCAACACGGGTGGCGCCGAACGCAGCGCCCTCTATTTTGAAATTCGCCACCAGGGCCGCGCCATCGATCCTGCGCCCTGGCTGCGCCCGAAGGGGTGAGCGTGGGCGCCCTGAACCCACTGCCACCCAGAATGCGAGCATGAGAACGCTTTTCCCTGGCGACGCAGAAACGTACACTGGCGCCAATTACCGGGGCGCTTTCATGAAGCTATTCACCTGCTGTGGTCTGTTTCTGTGCGCGCTGTCGCCCCTACTCCAAGCCGCCGAGAAAGCACCGCCGGATACGCGCCTGCCGTTGGCCGAACTACAGCTGTTCACGCAGATTTTCGAGCAGATCCGCACCTCCTATGTGGATCCCATCGACGATAAGACCCTGATCGAAAACGCTATCGTCGGGCTCTTGGGCCAACTCGACCCCCACTCGATGTTTCTGAAGGCCAACTCGTACAGCGAACTGGAGGAACATACCTCAGGTGAATTCAGCGGTCTCGGCATTGAAGTGGGCATGGACGACGGCCTGCTCAAGGTCATCTCCCCGATCGATGGCACCCCAGCCGCCAAGGCCGGAATTCTGCCCGGCGATATCATCGTCAAACTGGACGACAAGGCGGTTCAGGGCACCTCTCTGGATGAGGCGATTGAGCTGATGCGCGGTGACAAGGGCACCAAACTCAAACTCACCCTTTCCCGCCACAGCAGGGCAGGCGACCGACTGATTGAGCTGACGTTGGTGCGGGATGTCATCAAAATCCAAAGCGTGCGCACCCGCGTCCTCGAACCAGGCTTCGCCTATGTCCGCATATCCCAGTTCCAGGCACAGACTGGCGACGATTTCACGAGCAGTCTTACGAAGCTCAGCGCGAGCGAGAAACCCCTGAAAGGGCTGGTGCTAGATTTGCGCAACAATCCGGGCGGACTGCTACCCGCCTCGGTAACTGTGGCTGATGCACTGCTCGAGAACGGCCTGATCGTCTATACCGAGGGGCGGATAGCCTCCGCCAACGTCCAGTTTTCGGCTACCCCCGGCGATCTGCTCAAGGATGTGCCCATCGTGGTGCTGATCAACGAAGGCACCGCCTCGGCCGCCGAAATCGTCGCCGGCGCACTGCAGGATCAGCGGCGCGCCGTCATTCTCGGCACTACCAGCTTTGGCAAGGGCTCGGTGCAAAGCGTGTTGCCGCTGCCCGATGGCCGCGCCGTTAAACTCACCACCGCCCGCTATTTCACGCCCAGCGGGCGCTCGATTCAGGCCGATGGCATTCACCCCGACATCGACGTGGCACGGGCCGAAATCCACTCCCTCGAAGCGGTTCCCGAACTCAAGGAAGCCAATCTCGAAAGGCACCTGAGCGGCGCCAGCAAATTGTTGTCGCCGCCTCCAGGGCCTCTAGCGCAGCCGGTGCAAGACAACCAGCTCTTCGAAGCTTTAAATCTACTCAAGGGGTTGGCGATCCTTGGCACCAATTGACTTGGCAAAAATTGACTTGCCCGACCTCGTTCGGCGTCGCAGACTCGGCTGGCTGGCGCTGGGTGCCGACCCGCGCGGCGAGTGCTGTAAACGACACACGGACGACATTCCATGACTGACAAGGACAAGCGTGGCGACGAACGTGATGGCGAGCCGCCGCAGGGATTCACCGTGCCCGCCCGCAGTGGACGGTTCTTTCGCCTGGCAGACAATTGGTTTTTCGTCACCCGGGAGGGGCCCACCATCGGGCCTTTCGACGACCTGGAGCAGGCCCAGGCCGGGGTCAGGGATTATCTGGAATTCGTAAAGGCGGCGTCGCCCGAATTGCTGGAATCCTTTGCCCGCTCGCCGGCAACGCTGGAAAAGGCACTGGCGGAAAAGTTCGACCGGGACAAGTCCAAACCCAAGTGAGCCGGGCGTGCCGCCGCGCCACCCTTACTGGCGAATTTCGATGCCGTTGGCGGCCATGTAAGCCTTGGCAGTAGCGATACTGTATTCGCCAAAGTGAAAGATGCTCGCCGCCAGAACCGCGTCCGCCCCCCCTATTTTGATGCCGTCAACCAGATGTTGCAGGTTGCCGACGCCGCCGGACGCGATCACCGGGATACTGACGGCAGCGCTGACCGCCCGGGTCAGCTTCAGATCGAAGCCATCCCGCGTGCCGTCGCGATCCATACTGGTCAATAGAATCTCGCCCGCACCGCCCTGCTCCATCCGCACCGCCCAGGCCACCGCGTCGATACCGGTCGGTCGCCGGCCACCGTGGGTGAAGATTTCCCAGTGCTCTGGCTCGCCGTCGGCACTGGTGCACTTGGCATCGATGGCGACCACGATGCACTGGGCGCCGAATTTGTCGGCCGCCCGGCGCACGAATTCGGGGTCGGCAATCGCCGCCGAATTGATGCCCACCTTGTCGGCGCCGGCGCGCAGCAATGCGCGGATCTGATCGAGGGTGCGGATGCCGCCACCCACAGTCAGCGGAATGAACACCTCGCTCGCCATGCGCTCGACGGTGTGCAACGTGGTGGCACGGTCCTGATGGCTCGCGGTGATATCGAGGAAGGTGATCTCGTCGGCCCCCGCCTCGTTGTAGCGCCGCGCGATCTCGACCGGATCGCCGGCGTCGCGGATATCGACGAAGCGCACGCCCTTGACCACGCGCCCGGCGTCCACGTCAAGGCAGGGAATGTTGCGTTTGGCGAGTCCGGCCATGACTAAATCTCTTGCCGTAATGGTGCAGGGAACCCGCAGATTGTAGCTGGATGGCGAGTTCGAATTGCAGCCGGATTCACCTCAGCCAAGCACTGCCCGCGCCGCCGCCAATACCAACCAGGCCGCGACGCCCGCGAGCACATCGTCGAGCATGATACCGATGCCGCCATGAATGTGCTGGTCGGCCCAGCGTATCGGCCAGGGTTTCCAGATATCGAACAGCCGAAACCACGTAAAACCGGCGAGCAGCCACTGCCATTGCAGCGGGCAGCCGGCCAGCGCAATCCACAATCCGGCAAATTCATCCCAGACGATGCCCGAGTGGTCGCGGACACCCGTGGCGCGCGCCGCGCGGGTACACAGGGGAATGCCGGCGCCGATCGCCATCGCGACCACCAAACCGTAACCTGCCGGCGGTAATAGCGCGAGCACAGGGAACACCAGCAGCGCCACCAGGCTGCCGGCGGTGCCCGGCGCCCGCGGCGCCAGACCGCTGCCAAATCCGAACGCCAGCAGCAGCAGTGGGTCGCGCCGCAACTCGGCCCAGGTCGGCGAATGGGCCTTGGTGAGGGGCGCCGCCATGGCTAAAAGTGACGGTAGCCGGAAGTCGGCGGCGTTATCGCCCGGCCCGCGCTGTCGAGGCAAACCACGCCCGCGCCGGCGATCACCTCGCCGATGGCGGTTGCAGTCAGTTGTCCGGTCGCGATAAGCGTCTCGACGGCAGCCATGCGATCGGGCGACACCGTGAAGCAGAGTTCGTAGTCATCGCCGCCGCACAGCGCCCAGGCGCGCGCCTGAGCCAGGCCAGCAAAAGTTGTCAGCGCAGGTGCCAGCGGCAGTTGATCCAGTTGAATGCGGGCGCCGACACCGCTGCGGAGGGCGATATGGCCGAGGTCGGCGATGAGGCCATCGGACACATCGATGGCGGCGGACGCCAGCGTTCGCAACAGGCGGCCTTCGGCCACCCGTGGCGTCGGCCGCCAGTAGCGCTGGCGCAGGTAATCCAGATCGCTGAGTTCGGGAGCATTCAGGGCGGCGAGGCCGCCGGCGCCATCGCCCAGGGTGCCGGTGACATAGATGCGATCGCCAACCCTTGCGCCATCGCGCCGCAATGCCCGTTCCGCAGACACCGCGCCCACCAACGTCAGCGTGATACTGAGCGGCCCGCGGGTGGTATCGCCGCCGACCAAGGCAGCGCCCCACTGGGTTGCGGCCGCGAACAATCCCCGGCTAAAGCCGGCCAACCAGGTGTCATCAGCCGCGGGCAAGGTCAGCGCCAACAAGAACCAGCGCGGCTGCGCGCCCATGGCCGCGAGATCGCTGAGGTTGACCCGCAGCGCGCGCTGGCCGATCTGCTCCGGCGCGCCCTCGGCAGGAAAATGCACGCCGCCGACCAGCGTGTCGACGGTCACCGCCAGCAGGTCGCCGGGATCCGGACACAGCAGCGCACAGTCGTCGCCGATACCGATTTCGACACCCGGCGCCGCACCTTGGTGAGCGCTGAAATAGGTCTGGATCAGTTCAAATTCGGTAGCGGCCATGGTTCAGTCTACGATCACCTCCACCTCATCGCCAACGCTGACGTGGCCGGATTTGCGCACTCGGCAGCACACCCCGCCGCGCCAGTCGGGCCGCAGTGCCGCCTTCAAACCGGGCTGGGCGGCGTCCATGCGCTGGCAGGGGTCCGTCTCCTTGACGATTTCCAGCTCCAGATCGCCAATGCGTAGAATGTCGCCAACCGAAGCGCGGCTGAAGCGGATGCCCTCGACCAGCAAATTGGCGCGCCGCGTGGTCCAGGGCAGATCCATACCCAGCGCGGCGCAGGCGTCGCGCCAGGCTTCGAGGCTGAGCACGGTCACCTGGCGGCTACCAGGCTGACCCCGATAATCGCCCTCCACGCCGTAGTGGGTGGTGATCCAGCCGGCGTCGAGCTCTTCCATCGGCGCCTTGGTCTTTTTACGGATTGAAATCCCTCGCAGTCTCATCGTTGTTGTCCTCGGTTGCCGGGATTCATGGGTGTCCCACCGTCACGCAAGTGTCACTGCACTGTTATCGCGGTGACACGCGAACCCGCTAGCTTGGGCATCATGGCCAAGCAGAGTCCGCAGTTGTACTCGCTGCTCGCGCAGATCCATGCGCGGGACGTGGTCACCTTCATCTGGTTGACGCACCGCAAACGCCAACGTTTGTGGGCGAATATCAGCAGGGTGGTCTCCCACACCGCCGATGGCTTTTATTACGCTCTGCTGCCACTGGCGCTGCTGGCCGCTGCGCACGCTCAAGCCGATGACCTGTTACTGGCACTGGCGCTCGGCTTTGCCGTCGAGCGTCCGCTGTACAAGGTATTAAAGAACAGCCTGCGCCGCAATCGCCCGGCCCAGGCCATTGCCGATTTCCACAGCGTCATCACGCCGGCCGACCAGTTCAGTTTCCCGTCCGGCCACACGTCCGGCGCCTTTCTGGTGGCAACCGTAACTGCCGGTTTGTTTCCGCCGCTGTTTTGGCCGTTGTATCTGTGGGCCGCGGCCGTGGGTGCGGCGCGCATTCTGCTCGGCGTGCACTTTCCCACCGACACGCTGGCCGGCGCCATCATGGGCACCAGCATCGGTCTGCTCGCGCTCAGCGCGCTGAAACTGATCTGAGTGCGTATCCTCTACGGGGTGCAGGCCACCGGCAACGGCCATATCAGCCGCGCGCGGGCAATGGCACCGGCGCTGGCCAATGCCGGCATCGACGTCGATTTCCTGTTCTCGGGGCGATCCCCACAGGATTTTTTCGACATGGCGCCGTTCGGCGCCTACCGCGTGCGTCAGGGCCTGACCTTCGCCACGAGCGGCGGGCGCGTCCGCCCGCTGCAAACGCTGATCGACACCGCGCCGCTCGCCTTTGTGCGCGCTGTGCGCGACCTCGACCTGGCGCCCTACGATCTGATCCTGACCGACTTTGAGCCGGTCACCGCCTGGGCCGGACGGCGCGCCGGCAAGCGGGTTATCGGCCTGGGTCACCAATACGCCTTTCGCCATCCCATACCCCAGTATCGCGGCAACCCGGGCCACCGCCTGATCATGAAATATTTCGCGCCTGCCGAGCGCGCACTGGGGCTGCATTGGCACCACTTCGGCGCGCCGATCCTGCCGCCGATCGCGCCGATGGCACCGGCGAAAACGGCGAAAACGGCGAAAACGGCGAAAACGGCGAAAAC
>CBDDRG010000202.1:0-9373 GCA_965232975.1 uncultured bacterium | reverse complement strand
GCCCCTGTGCGCGCTGCTGTGCCTCGGTCTCGGCAGCGCCGTGCTCGCCGGCTGGGCTCTCGACATCGACGTGCTGAAGACAATGCTGCCCGGCTGGGTGTCGATGAAGGCGAACACGGCGCTGGGGTTCGTGCTGTTGAGCCTCGCGCTGCTGGCGCTCGCGACCGAACGGGCGCCGCGGGCGGGGCTGGCGGCCGCCGCCGCCGCGCTTGCGCTCGGCCTCGCGACCCTGGTCGAGCACGGCTTCGCGCTCGACCTCGGCATCGACGAGCTGTGGTTCCGCGATGCCGACCCCGCCAGCGCGCGCCATCCCGGGCGCATGGCCCCGCGCAGTGCCCTGGGCTTGATCGCCGCGAGCCTGGCCCTGGTGGGCGGCGCATTCGCCGAGCGCTGGCCCGGGCTCCTGGTGGTCGCGCAAGCCCTGGCCATGGGAATCCTCGCCCTCGGTGCCCTCGGGTTATCGGCCTATGTGCTGGACCTCGATTTCCTGATCTCCGCGCCCACCTACGAAGTTCTTGCGTGGCACACCACGTTCGGCTTCGCCGTGCTCGGCCTGGGACTCTTCGGCGCGCTGCAACCGCGCACGCCGCCGCCCGAGGACCGGCGCATCGCGGGCCTCGCGGCGCTGTTGCTGTTCCTGGTCGCGAGCGCCACCGGCCTCGCCAGTTTCGCGACCATCGGCTACCAGATCCAGGACACCCTGGTGCAGGGCCTCACCGCCAGCATCGCGGCCGATGTCCGGGAGATCGCCACCCATATCGCAGTGGGTGCCACGCGCGCCGAGATCGTCGCCTCGCGGCCCGAACTCCAGCGCCATCTGCGCGCGCTGGCCAGCGATCCGGGCGATGCCGACGCGGCGGCGGGCGCGCGGCGAGAGCTCGACAGTTTCCTGCCCCACGGCTTCTCGGGTCTCGCCGCGACCGCGCAGACCGGCGCGGAGGTCGCGCGCAGCGGGGAGTTCATCGCGCAGCCGGCGCTGGCGGCGCGGGCGGAAGGGGCGCGGGGGACCGAACTCCGCTGGCGCGACGGCATCCATCTGCGCTACCGCTTGCCGCTGCGGGACGCCACGGGCGCCCTCGGTGAACTGCTCATCGAGCAGCCCATGCCCCGGCTGACCGAGCGCCTGCGGGGCGCGATGCCCTGGACCAGCGCCGCGCTCTTTCTGTGCGCGCCCGCGGGCCGGGGTTTCAATTGCCTGGGCACGCGCGACGACGGCATCTTCGCGCTGCCGCCGGCCCAGGCCCGGCAACTGGCGCGCATCCGCGCCGCGAACCAGGGTTTCGCCGCGGTCATGGATCAGCGTGGCCTGCCGGTGCTCGCGGTCTTCGCCCAGCTGGACGCGCTGCCCCTCGTGGCCGCGCTCAGAGTGGACGCCGCGGAGATCTACGCCCCCACCGCGCGCAACTTCGGCATTACGGTCCTGCTGACGATACTGCTCGCGAGCCTGGGCACGCTGCTGTTGCAACTGCGGGTGCGCCCCCTGGCCAGCCGGCTGGTGCGCGCCGAAATCGAGACCCGCACCCACCTCGAGGCGATGCAGGTGAGCACGGCGCTGATGCGCTCGGTGTTCGCGGACAGTCCCGATGCGATCCTGATCGTCGACGCCCGCGGCCACATCATCGAGGCCAGCCCGCGCGTCGAGACCCTGTTCGGTTACCCAGCGGCCGAACTGATCGGCCAACCGGTCGAAACCCTGCTGCCCGAGCGCTATCGCGCCGCCCACCCCGGGCACCGACCCCATTTCAACGCCGCGCCGCACACACGTCCCATGGGTGGCGGACTCCCGCTGTACGGGCGCCGCGCCGACGGCGGCGAGTTCCCGGTGGACGTGGTGCTGAGCCCGCTGCAGGACGGCGGTGCCGGGCGCACCATTGCCATCGTGCGCGACATCGCGGAGCGCAAACAGGTGGAGGAGGCGCTGCGGCGCAGCAATGAAGAGCTGGAAGAGTTCGCCTACGCCGCCTCCCACGACCTCAAGGAGCCGCTGCGCGGCATTCACAACTATGCCCAGTTCCTGCTCGAAGACTACGCCGAGCGCCTCGACGGCGCCGCGCACGACCGGCTGCGCGCGCTGATGCGCCTGGCGGAGCGCATGGAGGGCCAGATCGATGCGCTATTGCAGTTCGCGCGCGTCGGCCAGGGTGCCTGGACGCCGACGGCCACCGACCTCAATGCGGTGCTCGATGCAACCCTGGACGCGCTCGCCGCAGCCTGCGAGGAACAGGGGGTCGAAGTTCGCGTGCCGGCGCCGCTGCCGGTGGTGCACTGCGACCAGGTGCGTATCGGCCAGGTGTTCCACAACCTGATCGGCAATGCGATCAAGTACAAGGACAGCGGCAAGGACCGCAACTGGGTCGAAGTCGGCTGGCACACCGAGGCGGGAACACTCGTCTTCCATGTCCGCGACAACGGCATCGGCATCCCGGACAAACACCGCAAGACGATCTTCCGCATCTTCAAGCGTCTGCACGGGCGGGACCAATATGGCGGTGGCAGCGGGGTCGGACTGGCGCTGGTGAAAAAGATCGTCGAGCGCCACGGCGGCCGCCTCTGGGTCGAATCGGAGCCCGGCATCGGCAGCACCTTTTATTTCACGTTGCCGACACAGGCACAGCCCGCATGACCCACCTGCGGAGCGGCACCAGCGACCACCGGACCAGCGCGCCGCTGTACCTCGACCCGCGCTACCTGGCTGCGCTGGCCGCGCTCGCGCTGGTCTACTTCGCGGCGGCGAAGTTCGGCCTGTCGCTGGCTTTTGCCACCAAGCAGGTGACGGCGCTGTGGCCGCCGACCGGCATCGCGGTGGCCGCGCTGCTGCTGCGCGGCTACCGGGTGTGGCCCGGCATCTGGGTCGGCGCCTTCGCCATCAACGCGCTGGTCGGCGATTCGCTGCTGGTCGCGGCGGGCATGGCGGTGGGCAACACGCTGGGGCCAGTGCTCGCGGTACTCGCGCTGCGCCGCTTCACGGCGTTCGAGCCGGCGCTCGCGCGGGTGCGCGATGTGCTCGCGCTGGTGCTGTTCGGCGCCGTCATGGGCATGGCCATCAGCGCGCTCAATGGCGTCGCCAGTCTTGCGCTGGGGGGCGTCATTCCCTGGTCCGCCTACGCCGCCGTGTGGTGGGTGTGGTGGGTCGGCGATGGCATGGGCGTGCTGGTGTTCGCGCCACTCATCGTCGCCTGGGCCACGCCGCCGCGCCCACGCTGGCAGCGCGTCCAGGTGGCCGAGATCGCCACGCTGTTCAGCGGCGTGCTGCTGGTGAGCCTGGTCGCGCTCAACGGCAGCTTTCTGCACACCGCGGCGCCGTTCCAGCTCCAGTACGCGGTGTTCCCGTTCATCATCTGGGCGGCGCTGCGCTGTGGCCCGCGCGAGACGGCAACCGTCATCGCGCTGGTCACCGGGCTCGCCGTGTGGGGCGCCATCCATGACCGCGGCCCCTTTGTCACCGGCAACCTGGACCAGCGGCTGATCCTGCTCGAAATGTTCATGGCCGCGGCCGCGCTGACCGGGCTGGTGCTGAGCGCGGCGACCGCCGAGCGCGCCCGCGCGCAACAGGCGCTGCAACGGGCGCACGCCGGGCTGGAGCAGCGGGTCGCGGCGCGCACCGCGGAACTCGCCAGCGCCAACCGCGTGTTGGCGGGGAAGAACGAAGAGGTCGAAGCCTTCGTCTATATCGTGTCGCACGATCTGCGCGCGCCGCTGGTTAACCTGCAAGGGTTTGCGAAGGAGCTTGAACTCAGTTGCCGAGAGCTTCAGGAGGCACTGGCTACCGCCGCGCTACCGGCAACCCTCGCCCAGCGTATCCAGGCCATCCTGAGCGATGACATCGCCGGGGCATTGCGCTACATCAGCGCCAGCACCACCAAATTTCGGCGCCTGATCGACGCGCTGCTGCAGCTGTCCCGCACCGGCACGCAGCAGTTCCGGCGCGAACCGGTGGATGTCGGCGCCAGCGTGGAGACCACGCTGTTGTCACTGCAGCAGTCGATCGCCACCAGCGGCGCCAAAGTCAGTGTCGACGCTCTGCCGAGCGCACTGGGAGACACCACCGCGATCGGTCAGGTATTCGCGAACCTGATCGGGAACGCGCTCAAATACCTGCAGCCGGGTCAGCCGGGCCACATTGAGGTCGGCGGCGAAGTCGCCGATGGTGTCGCCCACTACTGGGTGCGCGACAATGGGGCGGGCATTCCGGCGAGCGCCCAGGCGCGACTGTTTCAGGTGTTTCAGCGCTTCCATCCGCAGTTGGCCAGCGGCGAGGGCATGGGGCTCGCCATCGTCAAGCGCATCATCGAGCGCCATGGCGGCAGGATCTGGGCCGCCAGCGACGAGGGCGTGGGCGCCACCTTTCACTTCACCTTGCCCGCCACCGGCGAGTCGGGCATCGACTCGCGCAAGGAGTAAGCCATGGCGCCGGTTACCATTCTGTTGGTCGATGACGATGAGGGGCATGTCGAACTGGTGCGCCGAAACCTGCGGCGCAGCGGTATCACCAACCCCACGGTGGCGCTGGCCAACGGCAGCCAGGCCCTCGACTACGTGTTCCAGCGCGGTGCCTACGCCGGCCGCACTGGTGACGGCGAGCTATTGATTCTGCTCGATATCAACATGCCGGGCATCAACGGCGTCGAGGTGCTGCGCCAGATCAAGGCGGACGCGACCACCAAGAAAATCCCGGTGGTGATGCTGACCACCACCGATGACCCGCGCGAGGTCAACCACTGCTACGAGCTCGGCTGCAACGTCTACATCACCAAGCCGGTCGATTCCGCGGCCTTTATCGAGGCGATCCGGCGCCTCGGCCTGCTGATCGCCGTGGTCAGCATGCCCACCGACCCAGTGAGGCTGCCATGACCCTGGATCACACCGGCGTGCTGATCGTCGAGGACGACGCCGCCACCGCCGCGCTGGAGCGGCGGGTACTCGCCCGCGCCGGCGTGGCGACGCGCACCGCCGCCGGCGTCAGGGAGGCCCTCGCCCTGCTCGAACGGCAATCCTTCGCCGCCATCCTGCTCGACTACAACCTGCCGGACGGCGACCCCTGGGCGGTGGTCGCCGCCGCCGACGCCAAGGCGCCGCGCATTCCGGTGGTGCTGGTGACGGCCCAGGGCAGCGAGCAAATCGCCACCGAGGCGCTGCATCGCGGGGTCGCCGACTATGTGAAGAAGACCGACGCTTTCTGGGACGAGCTGCCCGGCATCCTCGCGCGCGTCACCCGGGCCGTGAAGACAGAGGACGGCTTACGGCTGCTGAACGATTTTTTTGAGGGCACCCACGTCGGCGCGGCCGTGGTTGCGCCGAACGGCACCCTCGAGCGCGTCAATCGGGCGTTTACTGAACTTTACGGCGGTACCGCCGCCGAGTTGGTCGGCACGCCCTTCGCCGACCTGTGCGCCACCGAATGGCGCGCCCGACTGCCCGCGCTCATGCGGGATATCGAGGCAACGGGCAGGCTCCGTTTCGAGGCCGAGCACCGGCGCAAGGACGGCACCGAGTTCCCGGTCATCGTCGATGCCACCGTCGTCAGGGATCACGGGGGCAGCTTCGCCCACATCGGCATCCTCGTCCTGGACATCACCGACCGCAAGCGGGCGGAGGGCGAACTGCACCGCCGCAACGAGGAACTCGAACAATTCGCCTATGCGGCGTCCCACGACCTCAAGGAGCCGCTGCGCGGCATTCACAATTACGCCCGCTTCCTCAGCGACGACTACGCCGACTGCCTGGACGCGCCCGGCCAGCAGCGGCTGCAGGCGCTGATGCGCCTCACCGAGCGCATGGAGGGGCTGATCGACTCGCTGTTGCAGTTCTCCCGCGCGGGCCAGGCGGAACTGACCCAGACGACGACCGATCTCAGCGTGGTGCTCGCCGACGTGCTCGACTCCCTCGCGGCGACGCTCGCCGAGCGCAGCGTCGAGGTGCGCGTGCCGGCGCCGCTGCCGGTGGTGCGCTGCGATCCGCTGGGCGTCGGCCAGGTGCTGCACCACCTGCTCGCCAACGCCGTCAAGTACAGCGACAAGGATCACAAATGGGTGGAGATCGGCTGGCACAGCGCGGCCGGAGAGCTTATCTTCCAGGTAAGGGACAACGGCATCGGCATCCCGGCCCAGCACCAACAGGCGATCTTCCGCATCTTCAAGCGCCTGCACGGGCGGGACAAATACGGCGGCGGCAGCGGCGTCGGGCTGGCGCTGGTCAAGAAAATCGTCGAGCGCCACGGCGGCCGCATCTGGGTCGAGTCCGAGCCCGGCGTCGGCAGCACTTTTTACTTCACCCTCAACGCCCAGGTACGGCCGGCATGAACGGGAACCAGCAACAGGCGCCGGCACCGCCGACCGCAGACCCAGCGGAGCCAGCGATGGCAAGCCAACAGATACTTATCGTCGACGATAGCCCCGAGGACCGCGCCCTCTACCGGCGCCTGCTCGAACAGGGCGGCAGCTTCACCATTGTCGAGGCGGATTTGGGCGAAGAGGGGCTGGCGCGCTGCCTCGCCGAGCGCCCCGCCTGCGTGCTGCTCGACTATCGCCTGCCCGACCTCGACGGCCTCGAGTTTCTCGCCGCACTGCCGCCCCAGGACGGGCCACAGGCGATCCCGGTGGTGTTTCTGACCGGCGAGGGCAACGAGCGCCTGGTCGCCGAGGCGATGCGGGCGGGCGCCGCGGACTACCTGCCCAAGCGCGGTCTCACCGCGAGCGCGCTGTGCCGCGCCGTCAACAACGCCATCGACCGCCACCAGTTGCGCGCGTCGATCCACCAGCACGGCCAGCTGTTGGAGGAGAGTTACGCCGCGCTGGCGCGCAAGCACGCCGAGATCCACCGCTTCTACCACACGCTGTCCCACGAATTGAAGACGCCGCTGACATCCGCCCGCGAGTTCATCGCCATCCTGCGCGACGGCATCGCGGGCGCCGTCAACGACACCCAGCGCGAGTATCTCGACATCGCCCTGCAGAGCTGCGACCAGATGACGCGGATGCTGAATGATCTGCTCGACGCCACGCGCCTCGAAACCGGCAAGCTGAACCTGATTTTGAAACCCGCGGTCCTCGCCGAGGTCGCCGCGCAGGCGATCGCCACTGTCCGCCTGCGCGCGGCGGACAGTGGGATTGCGCTGACCCAGACCCAGGCCCCGGATCTGCCGCTGGTGCGCATGGACCGCCAGCGGGTGCTGCAGGTGTTCATCAATCTGCTCGACAACGCGCTCAAATTCACCCCGCGCGGCGGCGCCATCGACGTCGTCCTCGGCCACGACCCCGCGAACCCCGAGCAGGTGCTGGTGACCGTCTCCGATACCGGCCGTGGCATCGCGCCCGAAAATCTGCAGCACATCTTCGAGCGCCTGTACCAGGTGCAGGCGGGCGACATGGATACCCAGGGCGGGATCGGCCTCGGCCTCAGCCTGTGCCGCGAGATCGTCGATCACCACGGCGGTACCATCGCCGCCGCGAGCACGCCCGGCGTCGGCACCAGCTTCCGCTTTACGCTGCCAAAGTACACCGCCCCCGTGGCCGCGACCCCGGTACCCGGCTAGAGCCGGCGCGGCACCCGATCGTCATCTGGGCACTTCTATAAATTCGATTCCGTTTAGGGTTCGACCCTTCGACTGTGCGGCAAGCTCACAGCTCAGGGCTCACCGGAATCAACTACATAGCCGTTCGCCCTGAGCCCGCCGAAGGGCATTTGGCGGATTTATAGAAGTGCCCAGCGTACAAGTGAGTGGGTGCCGTTGGGCACTCCGTTCGACTGCCGGGTTGGGCGGCACGGTTCGCCTAAAGCAACTCGCGAAATTGCTCGACGGTGAGGCCAGCGTCGCGGACGATACCGCCCAGGGTGAATGCGTTGACTGGATTGTGACGCGGGATCGTGAGGATGCGCGCCCCATTGGACATAACGATATGCCTGCCTTGGCGAACCACCGAAAATCCGGCTTTTTCGAGAGCGCGGACAGCATCGAGATGATTGACGCCCGGAATCTTTGGCAAGGCTAGACGACCACCTCGATTTCGCGAACCTTTTCCCCTCGCAGCTGGTCGTTAATCACAGCGATGTATTCGCGGATGGCGTCCTTGATGTTGTCGAGGGCCTCCACTTCCGTGGCTCCCTGTGACCAGCATCCGGGAAGACCGGGTACTGAGATGGAAAAGCCCTCGTCAGACTGGTGTAGAGCGATTCGATAGCGCATAACTTCTCTCCTGGCGCGAGATGATGAAGTATAGCGCAGACGCGAAGACGCCTATCTGTATAGTGGGCGCAGCCTGTTTTGCCAAGCCGGGAATACCGGCGTCGCGACCGCCACCCGCCACTCCCCGCCATTTGCCAGCGAGAGCCATTTGCCAGCGAGAGCCATTTAGCCAGCGAGAGCCGTTCAGCATGTCATTCCGCCACGCCTGCCTAGTCCTCTGCCTGACCACCGCCGCGGCCGCGGCCGCGGCGCAACCCGCGCCGCGGCCATTCACCGCCACCTATGTGGCCAGGTTCAATGGCATGCCGGTAGAGGCCCACCGCCAGCTGACCCTGACCGCCGATAGCCAGTACCAGCTGACCACGGCGGTAGGCAATGTGCTGGGCGAGTTGACCGAGGACGAGCGGTTTCATCTCGACAGCGCCGGCGCCATTCAGGTGGACAGCTATCAATCGCGCAAGGCCGTGTTGGGCGTCACCCGCACCGAGGATCTGCGCGTCGACCATGAGCGCCGCAGCGCCCACTACCAGAGTAAAAACCGGACGCGGGAAATCCCGCTGCTGCCCGGCTACCTCGGCCCGGTCAGCTACCAGCTCCAGCTCGCCCGCGATCTGAGCGCCGGCAAACCGCTGCCCAGCTACCGGGTCATCGACCGCGGCAAGGTCAAGGATTACCGTTTCGAAGTGGTGGGCGAGGAGACCCTGACCACGGCGCTGGGCGCCGTCCGCACGCTGAAGCTGCGCCGCGTGCGCGACACTCAGGAGCGCGAGACGCTGTTCTGGATGGCCCCCGAATGGCACTTCCTGCTCATCAAACTGTGGCAGCGGGAGGAGGACGGCCAGAATTATGAGTTAACCTTGAGCCAGGCCACCCTCGACGGGCAGCCGCTGGCGGGGTTCAGCGCCGACCCCGAGGCTGGCCCGACCACAGTGGTGGAGGCGCCACAGGGTGCCGGTGTCCGTTAACCAAACGTCAGCGGGAGGTGATCCATGCAGGTGTCGGACGACGATCGTCTCGGCGAAACCCGGCCACACCGCCAGCGCACCGGCCGCTGGCTGATTCCGGCGCTCGCCGGCGCGCTGCTGGCGGCGGCCGGCGGCTATTGGGCTTACCAGCACTATTTCGTCGGCCAACCCCTCGCCCCCATCGATACCCAGGTCGCGCCGCCCGACGCCGGCACCGAGTCGACGC
>CBDDRG010000201.1:0-12714 GCA_965232975.1 uncultured bacterium | reverse complement strand
TGGCGTGTCCGCGCAGGCCACCGTGGCGATGGCGGCAGCACCGGCTGCAGAAGTCGCAGCGGTTGAGGAGAAAACCGAGTTTGATGTGGTTCTCACCAGCAGTGGAGAGAAGAAGGTCAACGTTATCAAAGCAGTGCGTACGATCACCAGTCTTGGGCTGAAAGAAGCCAAGGATCTGGTCGATGGCGCCCCCGCAACGGTGAAGGAAGCTCTCACCAAGGCGGAAGCCGAAGAAGCCAAGAAGTTGTTGGAAGAAGCCGGCGCCACCGTTGAACTGAAATAGGTTTACTGGACGTTTGGTGCAAAACGTTCGATTTCTTCGCACCAAAGGCTGGCGAGTTTTCTCGCCAGCCTTTTCCTGCTGGGTGAAGTGGGGCTCGTTAACACTGTCTGTGCGCAAGCGTCGGCGTCGATAGTGTTAACGCACTCCAGCCCGGGGTGAGCGCCGCAATTCGGCGACATCGGGCGCTGCGCAGTGCGATGCTCGACACGGTTAATTCTGCTGGGAGTTACTGATGGCTTACTCGTACACAGAGAAAAAACGGATTCGCAAGGATTTGAGCAAACTCCCGCAGGTAATGGATCAGCCCTACCTGTTGGCGATTCAGCTCGATTCCTACCGGAAGTTTACCCAGCCTGGCGTTCCGGTCGGCGAACGCACCAACACTGGCCTGCATGCCGCCTTCAATTCGGTCTTTCCAATCGAGAGCTATTCGGGCAACGCTCGCCTGGAGTACGTCGACTACCAGCTCGGCAAACCGGTGTTCGATGTCGAGGAGTGCAAATTGCGCGGCGCAACCTTCGCCGTGCCTTTGCGCGCGCGCGTGCGCCTGGTGCTGATTGACAAGGACTCAGCCCACAAGACCATCAAGGATATCAAGGAGCAGGAGGTCTACATGGGGGAAGTGCCCCAGATGACCGACCACGGCACCTTTATTGTCAATGGTACCGAGCGGGTGATCGTATCCCAGCTGCACCGTTCCCCGGGCGTGTTTTTCGATCACGACAAGGGCAAGACCCACTCATCGGGAAAGCTGCTGTATTCGGCGCGCATCATCCCTTACCGCGGTTCCTGGTTGGATTTTGAGTTCGATGCGAAGGATTTGCTCTATGTGCGCATCGACCGTCGCCGCAAGCTGCCGGTCAGCATTTTGTTGCGCGCGATGGGCTACACCTCGGAACAAATGCTCGCCTTATTCTTCGAGACCAGCCTGTTTCATCTTGGCAAGGACGGCAGTTACAACCTGGATCTTCAGCCCTCGCGGTTGCGGGGCGAGATCGCTACCTTCGATATCAAGGGCAAGAATGGTCGCGTCATTGTCGAGGAGGGGCGCCGCGTCACCGCGCGCCATATTCGCCAGCTCGACGAGGACAAGGTGACCCGGTTGGAAGTGCCACGCGCCTACCTGTACGGGCGCACGCTGGCCAAGGATGTCGCTCACCCCGATACCGGCGAACTGCTGTTCGAATGCAACACCCTGATTACGGCAGAGCTTGTCGACAAGATCGAAGCCGCAGGCTTGACAACCGTTGAGACCATTTACACGAATGATCTCGATTGTGGCGCCTTTGTCTCGGAGACCCTGCGCGTGGATCCCAGTCGCACGCAGCTCGATGCGCTGGTGGAAATCTACCGCATGATGCGCCCCGGCGAGCCGCCGACCAAGGATTCCGCGGAAAACCTGTTTAATAACCTGTTCTTTAGTGCCGATCGCTACGACCTGTCGGCCGTTGGACGGATGAAATTCAATCGTCGGCTGGGACGCGAAGAAGTCACCGGCTCGGGCACTCTGATGCGCGAGGACATTGTCGACGCGATCCGCGCGCTGATTGCCATCCGCAATGGTCACGGCGTGGTGGACGATATCGATCATCTGGGCAATCGGCGGGTGCGCTCGGTCGGCGAGATGGCAGAAAACCAGTTCCGCATTGGTCTGGTGCGGGTTGAGCGGGCGGTCAAGGAGCGGCTTTCCGTCGCCGAATCCGAGGGCCTGCTGCCGCAGGATATGGTCAATGCCAAGCCGGTGGCGGCGGCGATGAAGGAATTCTTCGGCTCCAGTCAGTTGTCCCAGTTCATGGATCAAAATAACCCGCTGTCGGAGGTTACCCACAAGCGGCGGGTGTCGGCGTTGGGGCCGGGCGGGTTGACCCGCGAGCGCGCCGGCTTCGAAGTGCGCGACGTGCACCCCACCCATTACGGACGAGTCTGCCCCATTGAGACACCGGAGGGCCCAAATATCGGGTTGATCAACTCCCTCGCCAACTATGCCCGCACCAACAGTTACGGGTTCCTGGAGACGCCCTATCGCAAGGTCGTCAATGGCCGGGTGACCAATGACATCGAATTCATGTCGGCCATCAACGAGGGCGGCTACGTGATCGCCCAGGCGTCGTCCACGCTGAACGCTGAGGGCGAATTGACAGACGATCTGGTCACTGTGCGTCATGAGGGTGAATTCACCCTCAAGCAGCCGGCAGACGTCCAATACATGGATGTCTCGCCGCGCCAGGTTGTTTCGGTGGCGGCATCTCTGGTGCCGTTCCTGGAGCACGACGATGCCAACCGCGCGCTGGTGGGCGCCAACATGCAGCGTCAAGCGGTGCCGACGCTGAAAACCGACAAGCCCCTGGTGGGTACGGGCATGGAGCGCGTTGTCGCCGGCGATTCGGGCGTCTGTGTGGTGGCGCGGCGTGGCGGCGTGGTCGAAAGTGGGGACGCCGCGCGTATCGTGGTGCGGGTCAATAGCGATGAGGTGGAGTCAGGTGACGCCGGCGTCGACATCTACAAGCTGACCAAGTACACCCGTTCCAATCAGAACACCTGTATCAACCAGCGCTCCATCGTCAAATTGGGCGAGGTGGTTGCACGTGGCGACATTCTCGCCGACGGCCCGTCCGTCGATATGGGTGAACTGGCGCTGGGCCAGAACATGCGCATCGCGTTCATGCCCTGGAACGGCTACAACTTCGAGGATTCAATCCTGATCTCGGAGCGCGTGGTCGATGAAGATCGCTTTACCACCATCCACATTCAGGAGCTCACCTGTGTCGCCCGCGACACCAAACTGGGTGCCGAGGAGATTAGCGCCGACATCCCCAACGTCGGGGAATCCGCACTGGCGCGGCTGGACGAATCGGGCATTGTCTACATCGGCGCCGAGGTGGGCGCCGGGGACATCCTGGTGGGCAAGGTGACGCCCAAGGGCGAGACTCAGTTGACTCCGGAGGAAAAGCTGCTGCGCGCGATCTTTGGCGAGAAAGCCAGCGACGTTAAAGACACCTCCCTGCGCGTGCCCGGTGGTACGCGGGGCACCGTCATCGATGTGCAGGTGTTCACCCGCGATGGCCTGCCCAAGGATGCGCGCTCGCTGCAGATTGAAAAGGCCGCGCTGGATCAGGTTCGCAAGGACGTCAACGATGAATTCCGCATTGTCGAAAACGCCACCTTCGAGCGATTGCGCGCCGCCCTGGTCGGCCAGCCGGTGGTGCGCGCGCCCGACCTCAAGAAGGGCGCCCCGCTGACCGAGGCGGCCGCTAGCGGCTTCGATCGGGAACAGTGGTCCAGGGTGCGGATGGAGGATGACGGCCTCAACGACCTGCTGGCGCGCGCCGAGGCCCAGTTGCTCGAACGGCGCAAGTTGCTCGATGAACGCTTTGAGGACAAAAGGCGCAAGCTGCAAAGCGGTGACGATCTCGCCCCCGGCGTGCTGAAAATCGTCAAGGTGTATCTGGCGGTTAAAAGACGTATCCAGCCCGGTGACAAAATGGCCGGTCGCCACGGCAACAAGGGCGTTATCTCCGTCATCATGCCGGTTGAAGACATGCCCTATGACGAGCATGGCGAGCCGGTCGATATTGTGCTCAATCCGCTGGGCGTGCCGTCGCGGATGAACGTCGGCCAAATTCTGGAAGCCCACCTGGGCCTCGCGGCCAAGGGCCTCGGCAGGAAGATCGATCAAATGCTGAAAGCCCAGCGTACGGTCGGCGACTTGCGCAAGTTTCTGCATCAGGTGTACGCCACCGGCACGAGTGCCAAGCAGGTCGACCTCGACGCTCTCAACGGCGACGAGATTCGCGAGTTGGCTGGCAATCTGCGCGCTGGGGTGCCCATGGCGACCCCCGTGTTCGATGGCGCCACCGAGAGCGAAATCAAGAAGCTGCTGGCTCTCGCCGGCCTGCCGGAGAGTGGCCAGATGACACTCTATGACGGCCGCACCGGCGACGCCTTCAGCCGGCCGGTGACCGTGGGCTACATGTACATGCTCAAGCTCAACCACCTGGTGGATGACAAGATGCACGCCCGCTCGACCGGCTCGTACAGTCTGGTCACCCAGCAACCGCTGGGCGGCAAAGCCCAGTTCGGCGGCCAGCGGTTCGGCGAGATGGAGGTGTGGGCACTGGAAGCCTATGGTGCCGCCTATACGCTGCAGGAGATGTTGACGGTCAAGTCAGACGACGTGAACGGGCGCACCAAGATGTACAAAAACATCGTCGATGGCGATCACCAGATGGATCCCGGTATGCCGGAATCTTTCAATGTGTTGGTGAAGGAAATCCGCTCGCTGGGGATCAATATGGAATTGGAATACGAATGATGGGAAGCGCCGTGCGGCGGTGACCAGCGCCGCTGCTTCCCGACCCGGTTCCCAACGGAGGAAATGCCTTGAAAGACTTATTGAATTTGCTGAAGTCCCAAGATCACCACAACGGCGACTTTGACGGTATTCGCATCGCACTGGCGTCGCCCGACCTGATTCGCTCCTGGTCGTTTGGCGAAGTCAAAAAGCCGGAGACGATCAATTACCGGACTTTCAAGCCGGAGCGGGACGGTCTGTTCTGCGCCAAGATCTTTGGCCCGGTGAAGGATTTCGAGTGTCTCTGTGGCAAGTACAAGCGGATGAAGCATCGCGGCATCATCTGCGAGAAGTGCGGCGTCGAGGTTACCCTCGCCAAGGTCCGCCGTGAGCGCATGGGCCATATCGAACTGGCCAGTCCGGTCGCCCACATCTGGTTTCTGAAGTCGCTGCCGTCCCGTATCGGTTTGATTCTCGACATGACCTTGCGTGAAATAGAGCGCGTGCTGTATTTCGAATCTTTCGTCGTGGTTGACGGCGGCATGACCAGCCTGGAGCGCGGTCAGTTGCTGACCGATGAAGAGTATTTCCAGGCCATGGAAGAATTTGGCGACGAATTTGTCGCGATGATGGGCGCGGAAGCCATCCGCGCGCTGATGAAGGATCTCAACCTCGAAGAGGAAATCGCGCGCCTGCGGGAGGAGCTGCCCAATACCCGCTCCGAGACCAAGACCAAAAAGCTGTCCAAGCGGCTCAAGCTGCTGGAAGCCTTTCACGGCTCCGGCAATAAGCCCGAGTGGATGGTGCTGGAGGTATTGCCGGTGCTGCCGCCAGATCTGCGCCCATTGGTGCCGCTGGATGGCGGCCGCTTTGCCACCTCTGATCTTAACGACCTTTACCGCCGCGTCATCAACCGCAATAACCGCCTCAAGCGCCTGCTGGAACTGAGCGCCCCTGTCATCATCGTGCGCAACGAAAAACGGATGTTGCAGGAGGCGGTCGACGCCCTGCTTGATAACGGTCGCCGTGGGCGGGCCATCACCGGCGCCAACAAACGCCCGCTCAAATCCCTCGCCGATATGGTCAAGGGCAAGCAGGGCCGCTTCCGGCAGAACCTGCTCGGCAAGCGCGTCGATTACTCCGGCCGCTCCGTCATTGTGGTGGGGCCGACACTGCGCCTCCACCAGTGCGGGTTGCCCAAGCGGATGGCGCTGGAGCTGTTCAAGCCGTTCATTTTCTCCAAGCTCGAAACCCTGGGTTTGGCAACCACGATCAAAGCCGCCAAGAAAATGGTCGAGCGGGAAGACTCCGTGGTGTGGGACATTCTCGACGATGTCATTCGCGAGCATCCCGTGCTGCTCAACCGGGCGCCCACCCTGCACCGACTGGGTATCCAGGCCTTTGAGCCGACACTGATCGAAGGCAAGGCGATACAGCTGCACCCGCTGGTCTGCGCGGCTTACAACGCTGACTTCGACGGTGACCAGATGGCCGTGCATGTGCCGTTGACGCTCGAAGCGCAGTTGGAAGCGCGGGCGTTGATGATGTCCACCAACAACATCCTGTCGCCGGCCAGCGGCGAGCCCATCATTGTGCCCTCCCAGGACGTTGTGCTCGGTCTCTATTACATGACCCGCGAGCGCGTCAACGCGCCTGGCGAAGGCATGGCATTTGCGGATCTGAAGGAGGTCTCGCGGGCTTTTCATGGCAAGCAGGTGGATTTACAAGCCCGGGTCAGCGTGCGGATTACCGAGGTCGTATTCGACGAACTGAAACAGCGGCGGGAGACCACCACCCTCTACCGCACCACCGTGGGGCGTGCCCTGCTGTGGGAGATCGTCCCCGAGGGCTTGACCTTTGATCTGATCAACCGGGATATGAACAAAAAGGCGATTTCCCGCGTCATCAACCAGTGCTATCGCATCGTCGGCCTGAAGGCGACGGTGATCTTTGCCGACCAACTGATGTACACCGGCTTCGATTTTTCGACCAAGTCCGGCTGTTCGATCGGCGTCAATGACTTCGTCATTCCCGACAGCAAGGCCGGCATTATTGCCCAGGCCGAAGCCGAGGTGCTGGAGATTGAATCCCAATACATTTCCGGTCTGGTGACTCCGGGTGAAAAATACAACAAGGTGATCGATATCTGGTCGCGGGCCAACGATCTGGTCGCTAAGGCCATGATGACGGTGCTGTCCAAGGAAACCGTCATCAACCGCGACGGCAAACAGGAGCAGCAGAGCTCCTTCAACTCGGTATACATCATGGCCGACTCCGGCGCCCGTGGCTCGCCGGCCCAGATCCGCCAGTTGGCGGGCATGCGGGGCCTGATGGCGCGTCCCGATGGCTCCATCATCGAGACGCCGATCACCGCGAACTTCCGCGAGGGCTTGAACGTCCTCCAGTACTTCATCTCCACTCACGATGCGCGCAAGGGGCTGGCCGACACCGCGCTCAAAACCGCCAACTCCGGGTATTTGACGCGCCGGTTGGTGGATGTGGCCCAGGATCTGGTGGTCACCGAAGTCGATTGCGGTGCCACCGAGGGCTTGCTGATGAAGCCGGTCATCGAAGGGGGCGACATCATCGAATCACTCGGTGACCGCATCCTGGGACGCGTGGTTGCGCAGGATGTCTTGCGGCCGGGATCGACCGATGTTGGCGTACCGGCGGGCACCATGATCACCGAAAAATGGGTCGACGACATCGAGGCCATGCGCATCGACGAGGTGCTGGTGCGCTCGCCGATCACCTGCGCAACCCGCTACGGGATTTGCTCCTCCTGCTATGGCCGCGATCTTGCCAGGGGCCACCTGATCAACGTCGGTGAGGCCGTCGGTGTGATTGCGGCCCAGTCGATTGGTGAACCCGGCACCCAGTTGACGATGCGCACCTTCCACATCGGTGGTGCGGCGTCGCGGTCGTCGGCGGCGGACAACATCCAGATAAAGACCGTGGGCAGTGTGCGTCTGATCCACGCCAAGGTGGCCGAGCGCCCCAACGGTGAATTGGTGGCCATTTCACGCTCGACAGAGCTGGCCATCGCAGATGCCAGCGGCCGCGAGCGAGAGCGCTACAAATTGCCCTTTGGTGCCGTTATCAAGGTCAAGGATGGCGCCAGCGTGGAAGTCGGGCAGATCGTTGCCGCCTGGGATCCCCACACCCACCCGATCATCACCGAGGTCGACGGCTATGTCGCCTTCTCCGGCCTGGAGGAGGGATTGAGCGTGTGGCGGCAAACCGACGACATGACGGGTATGACCCATATCTCGGTGATTGATCCCAACGAGCGGCCGGCCGCGGGGAAAGACTTAAAGCCGATGATCAGTCTGGTGGGTGGCGACGGCAAGGTTCTCTGCTTTCCCAACTCCAACGTCCCCGCGCACTACATGCTGCCGGCCAATGCCATCGTCACCATCAACGACCGGGACAAGGTCGGTGCCGGCGACATCATTGCCCGGATTCCGCAGGAAGGGCTGAAGACCCGTGACATCACCGGCGGTCTGCCGCGGGTAGCTGACCTGTTCGAAGCGCGCTGGCCGAAGGATCCCTCAATCCTGGCGGAAGTCACGGGCACCGTGACCTTCGGCAAGGAGACCAAGGGCAAGCGGCGGCTGTTGATCACGCCTGGTGACGGCGGCGATCCCTATGAGGAACTGATTCCCAAATGGCGACACCTGGGCGTCTATGAGGGTGAGCACGTCGAGAAAGGCGAAGTCATTTCCGAGGGTGAACCCAATCCCCACGACATTCTGCGCCTGAAAGGCGTCGATGATCTCGCCAAATACATCGTCAATGAGATTCAAGAGGTCTATCGCCTGCAGGGGGTGAAGATCAACGACAAACATATCGAGGTCATCGTTCGCCAAATGCTGCGCAAGGTGGAGATCACCGAGATGGGCGATTCGCCGTTCATCAACGGTGAGCAGGTAGAGTTCAATCGGGTGTTGGACGCCAACGAAGCGCTGCTGAAAGACGACAAGATTTCCGCCAAGTTCAATCGTCTGTTGCTGGGCATCACCAAGGCTTCGCTGGCGACCGAAAGCTTCATCTCGGCAGCGTCCTTTCAGGAGACCACTCGCGTGCTTACCGAGGCGGCCGTCACCGGCAAGCTGGACAGGCTGCGCGGGTTGAAGGAGAACGTCGTGGTCGGTCGCCTGATCCCGGCCGGTACTGGGCTCGCCTACCACAAGCAGCGCCGCAAGGTTGTCGCGGATGCGCTCGCCGAGACCATGGGCGTGAGCGCGAGCGATGTCGAGGCCGCATTGTCCGAGGCGTTGAGCGCGACCGACGGAGACTGAGGCAAGACCGGCGCCGGCTGGGCCGGGTCGGCTTCGGCTTGACGCGGCCGGAGTGCGTCTTTAGAATCCCGCGTCCCCGATTACCGGGTCGGCAGGGTTATCGGGTGGTTAGACAGCCTTCCTCGGGAAGGCCTTTTTATTATCTGGAGCGTATGGAATGTCCACAATCAACCAGCTGGTGCGGAAGCCGAGAAAGCGCAAGGTCGTCAAAAGCGGCGTCCCGGCGCTACAGGGTTGCCCGCAGCGGCGCGGGGTTTGTACTCGGGTCTACACCACGACCCCGAAAAAGCCTAACTCGGCGATGCGCAAAGTCTGCCGGGTGCGGCTCACCAGCGGCTTCGAAGTGTCCTCCTACATAGGTGGCGAAGGCCACAATCTGCAGGAGCACAGCGTGGTGCTGATTCGCGGTGGCCGGGTCAAAGACCTGCCCGGCGTGCGCTATCACACGGTGCGCGGCAGTCTCGATACCTCCGGTGTCGACAAGCGCAGACAGCGCCGCTCCAAGTACGGCGCCAAACGTCCAAAAACTACCGCTAAAAAGTAGTTCAAAATCTATTCGTGCGCGGTGCTCACCATCCGTGGTTTGCTCGGCGCCCATAGAGTAAGGCCGGACGGGGTAATGGCGCTGGTTCCGGGACAACCTGAAACTGTAAGTTAAGAGAATGTAGATATGCCGAGAAGACGCATTGTCGCCAAGCGAGAGATATTGCCGGATCCCAAATTTGGCAATGTAGTGCTGGCAAAATTCATGAACCACGTCATGGTGAGCGGTAAAAAAGCGGTCGCCGAGCGCATTGTATATGGGGCGCTGAACATCGTTCAGGATCGCCTGAAGCGCGACGCCGTTGGTGCTTTTGAGGAGGCGCTCGACCATATAGCGCCAATGGTCGAGGTCAAGTCGCGCCGCGTCGGTGGCGCCACTTATCAGGTTCCGGTCGAAGTGCGCGCGGCACGGCGCACGGCGCTGGCGATGCGCTGGCTGGTGGATTACGCCCGTGGTCGTGGCGAGAAATCCATGGCCCAGCGGCTCGCCGGCGAAATTGTCGATGCTGCCCAAAACAAAGGCGGCGCAGTCAAGAAGCGGGAAGACGTCCACCGCATGGCCGAGGCCAACAAGGCGTTCTCCCACTATCGTTTTTAATTCGGTACGCAGATTTAGCGCCGTGTCCGCTGCGCTGCCGGCTCTTTGAGCATGGCGGCGGGCGACGGCCACTCGAGCAATTTTCGCGGGGATACTACTGTGGCACGCAAGACAAACATCGGTCGCTACCGCAACATCGGCATCGTTGCGCATGTCGACGCCGGCAAGACGACGACCACGGAGCGCGTCCTGTTCTATACCGGTCGCTCCCACAAGATCGGCGAGGTGCACGACGGCGCGGCCACTACCGACTGGATGGAGCAGGAACAGGAGCGCGGTATTACCATCACTTCCGCTGCCATCACCACCTTTTGGCGCGGTATGCAGGGCCAGTTTGACGAGCACCGGATCAACATCATCGACACCCCCGGCCACGTCGATTTCACCATCGAAGTAGAGCGTTCGCTGCGCGTACTGGATGGCGCGGTGGTGGTGTTGTGTGGTGCCTCCGGCGTTCAGCCGCAAACCGAAACCGTCTGGCGGCAAGCCAACAAATACGCGGTGCCGCGCATGGTGTTCGTCAACAAGATGGATCGCGCCGGCGCTGATTTTCTACGCGTGATCAAGCAGTTGAGGACCCGCCTGGGCGCCAATGCGGTACCACTGCAGATGGCCATCGGCGCAGAGGAGAAGTTCAAGGGCGTCGTCGACCTGATCAAAATGAAAGCCATTCTCTGGAATGAAGCAGATCAGGGCATGACCTTCGAATACGCCGACGTGCCCGCCGATATGCGCGAGGAGTGCAACGCGCTGCGCGAGCAGGTGGTCGAGGCCGCAGCGGAAGCCAGCGATGAATTGATGAACAAGTATCTCGATGGCGAGGAGCTCACCGAAAAAGAAATCAAGGATGGCATTCGCAAACGCACCATCGCGTGCGAAATCGTGCCGGTATTGGGCGGTTCGGCCTTCAAAAACAAGGGGGTGCAAGCTGTCCTCGACGCCGTTATCGAGTACCTGCCGTCCCCGACCGAAGTGCGGCCTATCGAAGGCACGCTCGACGATGAAGTCACCATCGAGGCCCGGCATGCGGATGACAACGAGCCTTTTGCCGCGCTTGCCTTCAAGATTGCCACCGATCCGTTTGTCGGCACCTTGACCTTTTTGCGGGTTTATTCGGGCGTGCTGTCGTCGGGCGACGCGGTCTACAACTCTGTCAAGGGCAAGAGGGAGCGCGTTGGGCGGATGGTGCAAATGCATGCCAACCAGCGGGAAGAGATCAAGGAGATCCGCGCCGGCGATATCGCTGCCGCCATTGGTCTCAAGGACGTCACGACCGGTGATACCTTGTGCGATCTGAACAAAATCATCGTGCTGGAGCGCATGGAATTCCCCGAACCCGTAATTTCGGTGGCGGTGGAGCCGAAATCCAAGGCGGATCAGGAAAAAATGGGTGTCGCGCTCGGTAAACTGGCGCAGGAAGACCCATCGTTTCGGGTTAAAACCGACGAAGAGTCCGGGCAGACTATCATCTCCGGTATGGGTGAGCTTCACCTAGATATTATTGTTGATCGCATGCGGCGTGAATTCAGTGTCGAAGCCAACATCGGCCGTCCGCAAGTCGCCTACCGCGAAGCCATTCGCAATACCAGCGAAATTGAAGGCAAGTTCGTCCGCCAATCCGGTGGCCGCGGGCAGTACGGCCATGTATGGATTCGATTTTCGCCCCGCGACAATGAGGAGGACGAAGGACTGGAGTTCGTCAACGAGATCGTTGGCGGCGTAGTGCCCAAGGAATACATCTCCGCCATTGAAAAGGGCATCGCCGAGCAGATGCAAAATGGGGTGCTTGCCGGCTACCCGCTGCTAGGCCTCAAGGCGGCAGCCTTTGACGGCTCCTATCACGATGTCGACTCGAGTGAGATGGCATTCAAAATCGCGGCGTCCATGGCCACCAAGCAGTTGTCGCAGAAAGGCGGCGCCGTGCTGCTGGAGCCGACGATGAAAGTCGAGGTGGTCACCCCGGAAGAAAACATGGGTGATGTGGTCGGCGATCTCAACCGGCGGCGCGGCCTGATTCAGGGCATGGACGAAAGCGCTTCCGGTAAAGTCATTACCGCGGAGGTGCCTCTCGCAGAGATGTTTGGCTATGCCACGGATCTGCGCTCGGCGACCCAGGGTCGTGCGACATTCACCATGGAATTCGTGCGCTACACCGAGGCCCCCAATAACATCGCCCAAGAAATCATCGCCAAGAACAAATAAACAGTTCGCGGCCTGTGTAGCCCGAAAGGAGGCAAACCCAATGGCAAAAGAGAAATTTGAGCGCACGAAGCCGCACGTTAACGTGGGCACGATTGGTCACGTCGACCACGGCAAGACGACGCTGACGGCGGCGCTGACGCGGGTGTGCGCGGAGACCTGGGGCGGCAAGGCGATCGCGTTTGACGGCATCGACAACGCGCCGGAAGAGCGGGAGCGCGGGATCACCATTTCGACCTCCCACGTCGAGTACGACACCCCCAAGCGCCACTATGCCCACGTTGACTGTCCCGGCCACGCCGACTACGTCAAGAACATGATCACCGGTGCTGCGCAGATGGATGGCGCCATCCTGGTATGCTCCGCCGCCGACGGCCCGATGCCGCAAACCCGCGAGCACATCCTGCTGTCGCGGCAGGTGGGCGTTCCCTACATCGTCGTCTTTTTGAACAAAGCCGACATGGTCGATGACGCCGAACTGCTCGAGCTGGTCGAAATG
>CBDDRG010000200.1:0-7654 GCA_965232975.1 uncultured bacterium | reverse complement strand
TGGGTTCGCTGCTGACCGCCGAAACGGCGCAACGCATTGCCAAGCTGCGATCATTTCGGGCGATTGAGGACGGCGACTGGTTTTTTGCACGCACGGGCTATACCGGAGAGGACGGCATCGAGGTCATCTTGCCGGCGGATAAGGCCGAGGCGTTCTGGTGGCAATTGCACGCGGCCGGCGTCGCGCCGGCCGGGCTGGGTGCCCGCGATACGCTGCGCCTGGAGGCAGGGCTCAACCTGTACGGCCATGAAATGGACGAAGGCGTCTCACCGCTGGAAGCCAATATGGGCTGGACGATTGCCTGGGAACCGCGAGACCGCGACGTTGTGGGTCGCGGTGCTTTGGTGGAGCAACACCGAATCGGCCCAAGCCGGCAATTGGTGGGCCTGGTAATGACCGAGCGCGGGGTGCTGCGCGCCGAGCAGCGCGTTCGCGCGGCGACGGGCGAGATGATCGGAATGATCACCAGTGGCACATTTTCACCCACCCTGGGATGCGCCATAGCTCTCGCGCGCGTGACCGTGCCGGTGCCGCCGCAGGTCGAAGTGGAAGTCCGCAACAAATGGCTGCCGGTCCAGGTAACCAAGCCTGCTTTTGTCCGTCGCGGCCAAAACTTGATCCCGCAGCAATAGCAATCATCCAGCAAGCAAGTTCCACAACCGGAGAGGGGAGAATAGACATGAGCGAGATTCCCGCAGAATTGAGATACACGGACAGCCACGAGTGGATTCGTGAAGAGGGCGGCGGGATCGTCTCGGTCGGCATCACCGACTACGCCCAAGAAGCGCTTGGCGACGTGGTTTATGTCGAACTGCCGGAAGTTGGCGATGTGATAAATACAGGAGACGAGGCGGGGATCGTCGAGTCCGTCAAGGCGGCATCCGATATCTTTGCACCTGTGTCGGGCACCGTGGTTGCGATCAATGAAGAGTTGACGGATGCCCCCCAGATCATCAACAGCTCGCCCTATGGCGACGGTTGGTTCTTCAAAATCAAACTTTCTGATCCCGATGAACTCGATGAATTGCTGGATGCCGAGGCCTATCAGGAAGTGCTCGATTCTGAAGAGGAGTGATGGCGTCTGATAGCCTCGCCACTCACCGCTTTGACCGCGTTATCACCCGCGTAGCCCCTGGGGCCGCCGGCATCGGCGCCGTGCTGCGGCTCAGGAAAGGCGCCGATCGACGCCTGCGGGCCGGGCATCTGTGGATATTCAGCAACGAAGTCGATACAGCCGCGACACCGCTCAGCGGTATCGACCCCGGTGCCGCGGTCGTCGTGGTCGATGCCCGCGGCAAAGCGCTGGGCGCCGCTACCGTAAATCCAGCGAGTCTGATCTGCGGGCGCCTGTATAGCCGTGACTGCACCCAGATCCTCAGCGCCGAATTTATTGCGGCGCGGCTGCGGGTAGCGCTTGACCTGCGGGAGCGTCTGTATTCGCAGCGCTGCTATCGGCTCGCCTACGGCGACGCTGACGGGTTGCCCGGTTTGGTGGTCGATCGCTTCGGCGACTATCTGGCGGTGCAGTTGACTACCGCCGGCATGGATGTACGCCGCGAGTTGGTAGTTGATGCCCTGTGTGCTGTAACCGGTGCCAAAGGTATCCTGCTGCGCAACGCGGGTAGTTTTCGCCAACAGGAACAACTGCCGGAAGCGGTCGAACTGGCACACGGTGAAGTTCCCGATCAGGTTGAGCTGGCAGAAAACGGCACCCGCTTTATCGTTTCCTTACGATACGGCCAAAAGACCGGCTGGTTTTACGATCACCGCGACAATCGTGCTTTTCTGCAGCGTCTGGCGCGGGGTAAATCGGTGCTCGACGTCTTCAGCTATGTGGGTGGCTGGGGCGTCGAGGCGGCGACGGCAGGTGCCAGCGCCGTGACCTGTGTGGATTCCTCTGCCGATGCGCTGGGCTTGGTGGCGGAAAATGCGGTTCGCAATGGGGTCGGCGCCCGCGTTTCAGTGCTTGCCGGGCGCGCGGTCGAGGTCATGAAACAACTGATCGCCGAGGGTCGGCACTATGATGCGGTGGTGCTGGATCCGCCGGCGTTTATCAAGCGCCGGCGGGATCAGGTCGAGGGCGAAAAGGCCTATCATCAAATCAATCAGCTCGCGGTGCGCTTGCTGGCTCCAGGCGGTTTACTGGTGTCGGCGTCCTGCTCCCTGCATCTGTCCGCGGAGCAGCTGACCGCCATCGTGCGCAGCGCCGCCGAACATCGACAGCGCCAGCTACAGATCATCGCGAGCCTGGGCCAGGGGCCCGATCATCCAGTGCATCCGGCGATTCCCGAGACCGCTTATCTAAAAGCGATTTTCGCGCGCGACATCTCCACTTAGGGCTGGTAGTCGCGTCAGCGCTCGCACTGTTCCCAAGTGCCGACAATAAATGTTACCCTGCGTTTGATAACGATACTTGGTTTCGGCCAAGGGCCCGGAAACGCATGCCAACCACTGACAGCGGCGATCAACCCGCCCTGCAACTATCGTCGTGTCGCGCTCATAATCGCTGCCTAGAGGCCCATCATGGAAAAATCAAATAACCCGCGGTGGGGAAAATCGGTGCAGAGCAGGGATGAACAGCACGATCTCAAGCGCATGGCAATTCTGCGCACCGCTGGACGGCTCTTCAATCAGAAGGGTTTTCGGGAAACCTCGCTGAACGATCTCGCTCACGAATTGCAGGTCACCAAACCGACCCTCTATTACTACGTCGAAAACAAGGAAGATATCCTTTTCCAATGCCTGCTAGGTGCTATCACCTATCTACTCGATGAGACTGAAACCATCCAGCAATCTCAACTGAGTGGCATCGACAAATTGACGCGCTTCATCCATTTGTTCACCTCTATTCTCGACGACGAACTCGGCCGCTGTCTGGCCCATCCGGGGCCGGAGCCGCTGTCTGATAAATATCAGCGCCAGATCGATCCGCTCTATGTCAGGCTGGACACCAACATGCGACAGATCATCGACCATGGAGTCAAGGACGGCTCGCTGCGCAGATGCAACCCCAAGATCACCGCCTTCACCATTTTTGGCTCGATCTACTGGATGACCAAGTGGTATCAAGTGGGCGGCGAGATGACTACCAAGGACGTGGCCGAGGAGATGGTGGCCATATTCACCAACGGCTTGGCGACGCCAGTCGCGCAACCGCCCGGCTAGCGATCCGCATCGTCATTGACGCGTCACTCGCCAGCGCCTGGCGCCTGATTGGCGGCGTGGGTTGGTAAATTTTCGGCGATGATGCGCGCCACCATCTCCCGGCCACCTTCGCGCCAATAACCATAGGCATCCGACACATCGACCGGCGCGGGATTCGGCGCTTGCGTCAGGCGCGGGCCGCTGTCGTCACTGCTATCGACGCTTACAGTCAGGGACGCGCCCAGTGGCAGAGGGTAGCGTTTGATCTGCTCAATGTCGGTCAGATTGATGCGTACTGGTACGCGCTGGATGATCTTGAGCCAATTGCCGGTCGCGTTTTGCGCGGGCAACAGGGAGAAGGCCGCGCCAGTGCCAGTGCCAGTGCCAACCGTCACCCCTGCGTATACCACATCCTTGCCATAGAGATCGGAGACCATCCGCGCGGGCTGACCGATACGTAAACGCCGCAACTGGGTCTCCTTGAAATTGGCTTCAACCCAAATCTTGTCCAGACACACCAACTGCAGCAGTGGGCGCCCGGCCGCGACAATGTCACCCGCCGCAGCCAAGCGTTTGGCGATATGGCCGGCGACCGGTGCGACGATAGTGGTTTTGTTAACTTCCGAACTAAAGCCCCGTGCCAGGGCGGCGGCAGTCAGGACTTTGGGATGTTCGGCGATCGGCGTCGACCCTGCCCAGATCCGGGCTTCCGCCAGCGCTTCGCGGGCCGTTTCAAGTGCCGCTCGCGCTTCCTCCATCTGCAACACCGCGACGTCCCGCTCTTCTTTTGACACCATTCCCTTGGCCGCCAAGGTCTTGCGTCGCTCAGCTTCGTTGCGGGCTTTTTGATAGTGGGCATCCGCCTGGCGCAACTCCGCTTCGCGGCGCTTGGCGCGCTGTTTTAGCGCGACTACCTCGCGAACGGTGCGGGCCAGATCACTTTGGGCGCGGGCCAAACGATTCTTGGGCGTGCCGCCATCCAATTTGATCAGCGGTTGCCCTTTTTCAACGAAGTCGCCTTCTTCGGCCCCCATCCACAGAATGATGTCATCGATCTGGGCGCCGATACTGACGATGTCGCCGGTCGCATAGGCATTGTCGGTGCTGATCTCTCGGCGGTGGCTGATATAGATATTGGCTGCGTAGCTGACCGCGCCCAGAAATAGAATGATGGCGGCTAGTGAAAGGCGACGGCGCATGGATGGTCTCTGGTTGCAGGCGGGCCGGCGAGCCTCTGAGGCTTGCTCGAACCCGACTGAAAGATGGAATTGTTATCGTGTAAAAAATTTTATCCGGTGCCAGCTACCATTTTGGTCATTCGGACGTGCGACCTTGGCGGCCGACCGCCAGGTACAGATCCGGTCAGCCCGGCAAATCACTCGGCGGCGACGATTGTACTACCCGGACGCGGCGGCAGCCGCGGGGGTATAAACAGCGCCAGTATCAGCACGGGGATCACACCCACCATACAAAGTGCGAAAGTATCGTTCAGGCCCAAGGTGAGCGCCTGTTGGGCCGCCAGATGATCGACAATCGCCCAGGTACCGGATTCGTTGCCGTTAACCAACTGCCGGACAGGCTCGAACGCGGCTATCTTGTCGGCGGCAAGAGGCGACAATTCCTCCACCAAGTGTTGACGGTGAAAAATGGTCCGGTCCTGCCATATCGTGGTAGCTGCGGCGATGCCGACACTGGTCGCCATGGTGCGAAAGAAATTAAAGAAACTGGCCGCGGACACCGTCTTTTCGGCGGGCACCGACCCCAGGCTGATGGCCATGATGGGCGGAAACAACAGCGTGAAGCCGATGCCCATCACGACGCGCGCGAACAGCATGGAGGAAAAGGTCGTATCAGTGGTGGCAGCCGCCTGCAAGTAAATCGCATACATCATGATCAGACCGCCGCCGATAATCAGGTAGCGCGAGTTCAGTCGCCCCAGATTTCTACCTACCATCATCATCCCGGCAATGGGTAACACACTGGTGCCGGCCATGACCAACCCCGATAGCGTCGCGGTGTACCCGAGGGCGGACTGCATCCAGATCGGATAGAGCACAGTGCTCGCGAAATAGGTCAGGTTAAAAATAACACCGATCACCGACGCGATGACGAACACCGGCCGCTTGAACAGGCTGTAATCGATGATCGGGTGGGGCTCGGTGCGCTCCCAAAATACAAAGCCAACCAACGCAATAGCCGCGATATTGAGCATCACGCGGATGGCCGGCGAATCCAGCCAGTCGTACTCGTGCCCCTTGTCGAGTATCAACTGCATCAACAACACCGTGACCGCTAGCAGGATCATGCCCACGCCGTCGACCGGAACCCTGGTCAGCACTCCCTCGGTGTGGAGCATGCTGGTCCACACGATCCATGCGGCCAGCATGCCGACCGGTACGTTGATGTAGAAAATCCAGGGCCAGCCAATGTTGTCGGTGACGAAACCGCCGACGATGGGGCCGAGCACCGGGGCGATGGTGGATGCTACGCTCCACAGACCGATGGCAGTGCCGTGCTGATGGGGCGGAAACACCCGCAGCAGCAGCGTTTGCGACAGCGGCACGATCAAACCGCTGGACAACCCCTGCAACGCACGGAAAAACACCAGGGTTTCAAAGTTGGTGGTCAACCCGCACATCCACGACGTCAGCGCAAACATAAGTACTGAAAAGGTGAAGGTGTGCACCTCGCCAAAGCGCTTACAGACCCAGGGGCTGAGCGGCAGAATGACCGCCAGACAAATACTGTAGGAAGTCAGAATCCAGGTGCCCTGCGACGGCGTCGCGCCGACACTGCCGGAGATCGATGGCACCGCCACTACCGCGATGGTCAGATCCAGCACATTCATGAAGTTGGCGGCGGTGATCGCCATCGCCGTCAACAACAGGGGTAGTTTAGGCGCGAGACTGTCCGCGGGGGTCGGCGTCATGGCTGCGGCCGAAGATCAAAATATCAAGGGAGGGCAGGTTTGGTTCCCAATAACAGGAACGCCAGGATCGCCGTGATCGTTGGCAGCAGGGCGCCCAATAACAGGCCGAGGGCGCCAATGGATTCATCCTTGAAACAACGCCGCAGCAATGCCGCCCCCGCAGGGTTGGGGGCATTGGCGATAATGGTCAAGCCACCTCCGGTTACAGCGCCGGCGAGCAGCATGTATTTTGCCTGGTCGGACAAGTCCGGGATCAACGAGCCGAGGTACGTCAATGCCGCGTTGTCGGTGATGGCAGTTAAACCGGTTACGCCAAAGTACAAGCCCAACGGATCAAGGCTGGAGACGAGGGGTTGCAACCACCATCTCTGCATGCCGCCGAGAACCACTAGACCGGCCAGAAAGAAACTCACCAACAAGCCTTCCCGGATGATCAATGGACTCTGGTATTGCTCATAAGCCCTTGTGTAACCAATGAATAAAAGAAAAAGTCCGAGATAGATTACGGGATGATGGGCAAAGGTGATGATGAGACCCAAAAATACCAGGTGGATCAGGCTCACCACTGCGGAGACCCTGGGCTCCACTTTTTCGACGGCGTCCGGATCGGAATCGGCGACGAATCCCGCTAGAGCAACCGCGGTTACTGGGTGTGAACGCACAAGGTGTTTTCGCAATAAATAAGTTATTGCGGTGGCATTGACAAGCACCGCAGTCGCCGCTTTCCAGCCAAAGGTGGTCAGCATGGACCAGGTATCCAGGTTCCAAGCGGCGGCCACCATCAGCACGGGGGGGGCGGCATAAGCGGTCAGGGTTCCGCCAATCGAGACGTTCACGAACAAAACGCCGGTGGCCCCATACTTCAGCCACTCGGGTATGGGTTGCATGCCAAACTGCCGGGCCAGCATCAATGCCGCCAATGTCATCGCCGCGGGCTCGGTTATGAGCGAACCCAGCACCGGCAATATTCCCAGCACCAGCCATATCTGGACGATGTTGGTGTCCAGGGGCACCACTCTGGCCACGAGGCTAAGTGTGCGCTTAACGGCTTCCAGAACCGGCTGAGAGGCTGCCACCACCATGATGACGAATACAAATACCGGCTCTGTATAGGAGCGCGACTCCACATAAGTAATCGCCGACTCGTAACTTTCGATCAACGCCATGGCCGCCAGCAATATCAGCGACCAAAAACCGAACACCACCTCCACCTCGCCGAGCAGATGGAACATTCCTGCGTGGCGGGGCGCGAGACGGGCAAGGATTTCAAAAAGCTTGGTCGAGAAGGTGTGCACCAGGGCGATGCCAAACAGGATCGCCGCGATCAGGTTGATGGTGGTGGTGCTATCCATTAATGGATCCCCAAGCTTTTTATATTCGGAAATGCTCGCGCTTGTGGGCGCTCGTCAACCCCGGGCGGACTTGATCGGGGCCGTCCTGTGATTGGCACTGGCGCCCGCCATAACCATGGCAATGGTTTAAAAAATTAAACAAGAATATGAATTTATAGAAAATATTTGACCAGCAGCAGCCTGGCCGAACACCGCCGGCCAAGCTGCGGCAAGAGCATATCAGGCAACT
>CBDDRG010000199.1:0-5455 GCA_965232975.1 uncultured bacterium | reverse complement strand
TCTCCTCGTAGCCCTGGCGCACCAGCGGCAGCGCGCCAACAAAATCGCCGGCTTCGATTTTGGCCTTGGCCTGCAGCATCAGCCCCTCCCAGGGCTTGGGCAGCAGTTTTTCGAGCATCTGGCGGATCTTGGCTTCGGGCTGGGCGCCCTGGAAGGCATCCACCGGCTGGCCGTCCTTCATGAAGATCACCGTCGGCAGGCTGCGGATCCCAAACTGGCCGGCGATCATCTGCTGGGTGTCGGCATTGACCTTGGCGAGCAAAAACTGGCCTTGGTATTCCCGGGCCAGTTTTTCGAGAATCGGCATCAACGCCTTGCAGGGCGCGCACCAGTCGGCCCAGAAATCGACCACCACCAGGCGCTGGGTGGATTCGTCGAGCAGAATCTGCTCCGCGTTCTGCTCGGTGACATCGACGACGTACTGGACGGACGGCTGGGCGCCGCCGGGGCTGCTGATCAGACTCATTGGACAAAACTCCTCGCGTTGCGGAACAGGCGCAGCCAGGCGCCATCGTCACCCCAGTCTCGGGGATACCAGGAATTGGTGATTGTACGAAAACCGCGCTCCGGGTGGGGCATCAGCAGCGTGACGCGGCCATCCGCACTGGTCACGCCGGTGATGCCGGCGGGCGAGCCATTGGGGTTGGCGGGGTAGGTCTCGGTGACGGCCAGGCGATTGTCGATATAGCGCAGTGCGACCTGAGCGGATAACTCCAGTCTGCGCAGCGCCGCGGCGTCGGCAAACTCGGCGCGGCCCTCGCCATGGGCGACGGCAACCGGCAGGTGGCTGCCCGCCATGCCGGCGAGCAACAGCGATGGCGATGCCTCGATGCGCACCAGCACCGCGCGCGCCTCGAATTGCTCCGACAGGTTGCGCACGAAGTGCGGCCACAACTCCGCACCGGGAATCAAGCCTTTCAAGTTCGACAGCATCTGGCAGCCGTTGCAGACGCCGAGAGTGAAACTGTCCGATCGCCGGAAAAAGCTCTCGAACTGGTCCCGGGCGCGCGCGTTGAACAGGATGGTCTTGGCCCAGCCCTCGCCGGCGCCCAGCACGTCGCCGTAGGAAAATCCGCCGCAAGCGGCCAAACCCTTGAAGTCTGCCAGCACAACCCGCCCCGGGAGAATGTCGCTCATGTGCACATCGACCGCAGCGAAGCCGGCGCGATCAAAGGCCGCCGCCATCTCCACCTGGCCATTGACACCCTGTTCGCGCAGGATCGCGACTCGCGGCTTTACGCCCAGGTTCAGGTAGGGCGCACTGACGTCTTGCCGTGGGTCGAACGTGAGGCGGGCGCTCAGGCCGGGGTTGTCCGCCAGCAGGCCGTCGTACTCCTGCTGCGCGCATTCGGGATTGTCGCGCAGCGCCTGCAGGCGGTAGCTGGTCTCCGCCCACAGCCGTTGCAGATCGGCGCGCGTGCGGCTGAACAGCGGCTCGCCGGCGCTCGTGACCTCGACCAGGTCGCGGTCGTTGAGGGCGCCGATAACCTGAACCGCGCCCGCGAGCCCGGCTCGCGCGAAACGCTGAATGACGCTGGCGACCGCGGGGCGGGCCACCTGCACCACTCCGCCCAACTCCTCGGCAAACAGCATCGCCAATGGCTCACCACCGGCGGGCAGGGCCACCGAAATGCCGCAGTGGCCGGCGAAACTCATTTCGACCAGCGTCGTCAACAGACCGCCGTCGGCGCGGTCGTGATAGGCGAGCAGATCGCCCGCCGCCAAACACTGTTGCATCGCCGCGAAGAAACCTTTGAGCAGCTCGGGGTCGTCCAGATCGGGCGGCACGGCGCCGAGCTCGCCGTACACCTGCGCGAGAATGGAACCGCCGAGCCGGCGCTGACCGCAGCCGAGATCGATCAGCAGCAGGCAGGTGTCGCCGCAGTCGGTGCGCAGTTGCGGCGTCAGCGTTGGGCGCACGTCGAGCACTGGCGCAAACGCCGAAATGACCAGTGACAGCGGCGAAGTGACGGCCTTGTCTTGGCCATTTTCGCGCCAGGTGGTGCGCATCGCCAGCGAATCTTTACCCACCGGAATGGTGATGCCGAGCGCGGGGCACAGCTCGAGGCCGATGGCGGCCACGGTGCGGTAGAGTGCGGCATCCTCGCCGGGGTGGCCGGCGGCGCACATCCAGTTGGCGGACAGCTTGATGTCGCCGAGTGCATCGATGCGGGCGGCGGCGATATTGGTGATGGCCTCGCCGACGGCCATGCGCGCGGACGCCGGGCCATCGAGCAGCGCGATGGGCGCGCGCTCGCCCATGGCCATCGCCTCGCCAAAATGGCTGTCGAAGGACACCGCCGTCACCGCGCAATCGGCGACCGGCACCTGCCAGGGGCCGACCATCTGGTCGCGCACCACCAGGCCGGTCACCGAGCGGTCGCCGATGGTGATCAGAAAGCCTTTGCTGGCGACCGCCGGGTGGCGCAGTACGCGTTCGACGGCGTCATCCAGGTCGATTCCGGCCGTGGCAAAGGCCCGCCGTTCGACCCCGCGGGTAGCGGCCACCCGGTGCATGCCGGGCGGCTCGCCGAACAGCACCGACAGCGGTAGATCGACGGGCCTCGCGCCCATCAAGCGGTCGTTGACCACCAGTTGCCGTGCTGCGGTGGCGACCCCGACTACGGCATAAGGGCAGCGCTCGCGCGCGCAGATGGCGGCGAAGCGCGCGAGATCGCCGGGCAGCACCGCGAGCACATAGCGCTCCTGGGCCTCGTTGCACCAGATTTCGAGGGGCGACATGCCGGGTTCGTCGCTCGGCACCGCGCGCAGCTCGAAGGCGCCGCCGCAGCCGCCGTCCTTGACCAGCTCCGGCAGTGCGTTCGCCAGGCCACCGGCGCCGACATCGTGAATGAAGGCGATGGGATTGCGATCGCCGAGCTGCCAGCAGCGGTCGATGACCTCCTGACAGCGGCGCTGCATCTCCGGGTTCTGGCGCTGTACCGACGCGAAATCCAGCGCCTCGGCGCTGCTGCCGGAGCCCATGGACGAGGCCGCGCCGCCGCCCAGCCCGATCAGCATCGCGGGGCCGCCCAACACGACCAGTTGGGCGCCGGGCGCGAACGCCGCCTTGGCGACGTGGTCGGGGCGGATATTGCCGTAGCCGCCGGCGATCATGATGGGCTTGTGGTAGCCCCGGCGCTCGCCGGCGACATCCATCTCGAAGCTGCGGAAATACCCGCACAGGTTGGGGCGGCCGAATTCGTTGTTGAACGCCGCTGCGCCGACGGGCCCGTCGAGCATGATGCCGAGCGCGCCGGCCATGCGGTCGGGCTTGCCGTAGGGCCGCTCCCAGGGCTGCACAAAGTCGGGAATATGCAGGTTGGACACGCTGAACCCGGTCAGGCCCGCCTTGGGTTTCGCGCCGCGGCCGACCGCGCCCTCGTCGCGAATCTCGCCACCGGCGCCGGTGCCCGCGCCCGGAAAGGGCGCAATCGCGGTGGGGTGGTTGTGGGTCTCCACCTTCATCAGCAGATGGATGGGCTCGGGGTGGTAGCCATAGTGGCCGTCGGCGGGATCCGGGAAAAAGCGCCCGGCGTCGCTGCCGACAATTACGGCCGCATTGTCGCTATAGGCCGACAACACCCCATCGCGATGTTGCGCGAAGGTGTTCTTGATCATGCCGAACAGCGTGTGCGGCTGGGGCGCGCCATCCAGCGTCCAGCGCGCGTTGAAAATCTTGTGGCGGCAGTGTTCGGAGTTGGCCTGCGCAAACATCATCAGTTCGACATCGGTCGGATCGCGACCCAGGGCCAGATAGCTCGCCAGCAGATAATCGATCTCATCGGCGACCAGCGCCAGGCCCAGGTTGCCATTGGCCTCCGCCAGCGCTGCCCGCCCGCGCGCCAGCAGATCGATGTGCGCCGCTGCGCGCGGCGCCGCGGTGGCGAACAGGGAGGCGGCGTCTTCCAGGCGCGGCGCCAGGGTTTCGACCATACGGTCGTGCAGCAGGGGGTCCACGCCAGCGAGTTCAATATCGGTGAGCGGCCGCGCGGCGTCCAGATAGTAGGCGATGCCACGCTCGATGCGGCGCACGGCATCGAGGCCGGCATGGTGGGCGATGTCGGTGGCCTTGCTCGCCCAGGGCGAAATGGTGCCGGGCCGCGGCATCGCGACGCGCAGGGTGCCGTGCTGGCGGAGCTCGCCGCCGCGCGGGCCGTAGTCGAGCAGCGCGTCGAGAATGTCCCGCTCCGGGCCAGACAGCGGTCGGGTGACATCGACAAAGTGCACGAACCGGGCGTCGACGCGGTGCACGGCGGCGAGCTGCGCGCGCAATGCGGCCAGCAGCTTCCGCCTGCGAAAGGCCGACAGTGCCGGGGCGCCGCGAAGGATCAACATCGACAGGACTCTCTGACAGGCGACCACAGCGGGCCGCGCATTCGGGCCGCGCATTATAGCGGAAGGAGGCTCTGCTGCCGGCCGGCGGCGGGCCCGGCCCACCGCGCCTCACAGCACCCCGCGCTCGGCTAGCGACAGCACTGCGCCCGCCCCGACCACCAGATGATCCAGCACGCGGATATCGACCAGCGCCAGCGCGTCGCGCAGGCGGCGGGTAATGCGCTCGTCGTCGCCGCTGGGCTCGGCCACGCCGGAGGGGTGGTTGTGGGCGAAGATCACCGCGGCGGCATTGTGGTGCAATGCCCGTTTGACCACTTCGCGGGGGTACACGCTGGCGCCGTCGATGGTGCCCTGAAACAGCTCCTCGCAGATGATCAGGCGGTGGCGGGTGTCGAGAAACAGCGCCAGAAACACCTCGCGCGTGTAATGCCGCAGATGGGTGCGCAGGTAGGTGGCGACAGCATCGGGGCGGGTGAACACTGCGTCGCGCACCAGTTCCTCGCCGAGCTGGCGGCGCGCGAGTTCGAGCACGGCCTGGAGCTGGACGTATTTCGCGAGCCCCACGCCCTTGGCGGTACAAAAGGTCTTGCTGTCGGCGCTGAGCAGCGGCGCCAGGCCGCCGAAGCTTTGCAACAGGTCGCGGGCGAGCTCCACCGCCGATTTGCCGGCGATGCCGGTGCGCAGGAAAATCGCCAGCAGTTCGGCGTCGGCGAGGCTGTGGGCGCCGCGCTGCAAGAGCTTTTCGCGCGGCCGTTCGCCGGCCGGCCAGTCTTTGATCGCCATCGCCACCCCCTCGCGCCCCCCTGGTGGCGCAGTCGCTACGCAACGCCCAGTGCCGATGGTATGTTAGCCGCCCCCTCGGCAATTTGCAGGTTCGGCATGGGCACCCTGGTCAACAAGCGCATCCTGCTCGGCGTTACCGGCGGCATCGCTGCCTACAAGAGCGCCGATCTGGTGCGCCAGCTCCAGAAAGCCGGCGCCGAGGTGCGCGTGGTGATGACCTCGGCGGCGACCGAATTCATCACCCCACTGACGATGCAGGCATTGTCCGGCCACCCCGTCCATCTCGACCTGCTCGACCCGGCCGCGGAGGCGGCGATGGGCCATATCCAGCTCG
>CBDDRG010000198.1:0-2896 GCA_965232975.1 uncultured bacterium | reverse complement strand
TAATGGAGAATGGAGAATGGAGAATGGAGAATGGAGAATGGAGAATGGAAAATGCGAGTTGACGGGCAGTGGATCCCGCCCGCACCGGTGCCGTGCGCGGATCGCCGGATCGGCAGGCGGCGGGCCAATGCTACCACGGGCGGCCCCTTGGGGCAGCCGGGCCAGCCGGGCGGGTGGGGACCGCGGTCCGCAGACATAAAAAGGCCGGTCGAGACGACCGGCCCAAGCGGTGGCTGGACGTCCTGTCCCGATTATTTTCAGGATTGCGGGCGCGCCGGGCCCGGATGCTGGACGTGCGGCGCTGGCGGGCAGTATCCTCGCCAGCGTTTCGGGGTGACGGCAACCACAGGGACGAGCGGGAATGGATGATGCGTTCGGCTCGTACGGCGCCGACCAGTACGGCCTGATCTGCGGCTATCGCTTTGCCGCTGGCGCGGCGGCGGTGCCCATCACCACCCAGGCCGCGCTCGCCTTTCTGGCCGGCCGCGAGGCTGGCGACGGTGCGGCACGCGACGACTTCATCTGGCTGCACTTCAATCTCGCGGTCGGCATCGCCGAGAAATGGCTGCGGCAGCACCTGCCCCTGACCGACGCTTTTTTCGATGCCCTTCACGAGGGCTCGCGCTCGACCCGCATCGATCACCTGGACGGCGCCCTGCTCGCCATCGTCAACGATGTGCTCTACGACTTCGCCTTCGCCCCGTCGGAGACCTCCACCCTCTGGATTCAGGTCGGCCCGGCGCTGGTGGTGACCGCACGCCGCCACCCGTTGCGCTCCATCGACCGCCTGCGCACGGCGGTCAAGAGCGGCGAGGCGATCGCCTCGCCGGTCGAACTGCTCAGCCATCTGCTGCACGACCAGGCCGAGGTGCTGGTAAATATCGTCCGCGCCACCACCGAGCGCGTCGATGTTCTCGAAGATCGCCTGCTGGCCGGTCGCCTGGACAAGGATCGCCTGGATCTGGGCGCCTTGCGGCGGCTGTTGGTGCGCCTGCAGCGGCTGCTGGCGCCTGAGCCGGCGGCGTTCTTCCGGCTGCTGCAGAAGCCCCCGGCCTGGGTGGCGGAGGCCGATGTGCGCGAGCTCAGCCAGACCTCCGAGGAGTTCGCGGTGGTGCTGCGCGACATGGGCGTGCTGCAGGAGCGGATCAAGCTGGTGCAGGAGGAGATCGCGGCGCGGGTCATGGAAGAGAACAACCGCAGCCTGTTCGTGCTCACCGTGGTGACGGTGCTGGCACTGCCCATCAACCTGACCTCCGGCCTGTTCGGCATGAATGTCGGCGGCATCCCGCTAGCGGGCAATGGCCACGGTTTCTGGGTGGTGGCGGTGCTGGTGCTGGGCATCACCGCCGTTGCCGGTTGGTTCGCGTTTCGGCGCCAGCGCCGCTAAACCGGCGCGCGGCCGGCTTGCCAGTGCCCGGCGGGTACATTACTTTGTGGCCATGACCGACGACCTGGAAAAATTGGCGGGCGACTTGGGGCAGGCGTTGCGGCGCCGACACTGGAGCCTGACCTGCGCCGAATCCTGCACCGGGGGCGGCATCGCCGCCGCCATCACCGCCGTCGCCGGCAGCTCCGCCTGGTTCAATGCGGGACTGGTGACCTACAGCAACGCCGCCAAGACCAAGCTGCTGGGCGTCGATGCCGATGTGCTGAACACCCAGGGCGCGGTCAGCGAAGCCGTGGTGCGGGCGATGGCGACGGGTGCGCTGCGGGTCGCGGACGCCGATCTGGCGGTGGCGGTCAGCGGTATCGCGGGGCCCGATGGCGGTACCGCAGCCAAGCCGGTGGGCACGGTGTGGCTGGCCTGGGCGGGACCCGCCGGGGTTACCGCAGCGTGCCACTGTTTCCCCGGCGATCGCGCGGCGGTGCGGGCGCACACGGTGCATGCGGCTCTCGTTGGCCTGCTCGCGCTCGCGGAGGAGCGGCAGGCGCGGTAGTCTGCGTCCAGACAAACTGTTCATTCATACAGTCTTTGCGGTAGACTCGCGCGCCGTCCTGCGCCGCTGGAAACGCCCCGGCGGCAGCGCCCCACCACCGGATACGAGGTACGTCACATGGATCCCAACCGAGAAAAAGCCCTGCAGGCCGCGCTTGGCCAGATCGAGCGCCAGTTCGGCAAGGGCACCGTGATGCGCATGGGCGACCGCGAGCACGTGGTCATTCCCAGCATCTCCACCGGCTCCCTCGGTCTCGACATCGCCCTCGGCGTCGGCGGCCTGCCGCGCGGGCGCGTGGTCGAGATCTACGGCCCGGAATCCTCGGGCAAGACCACGCTGACGCTCTCGGTGATCGCCGAGGCGCAAAAGCTCGGCGGCGCCTGCGCCTTTATCGACGCCGAGCACGCGCTCGACCCCATCTATGCCGAGAAGCTCGGCGTCAAGGTGGACGACCTGCTGCTGTCGCAGCCGGACACCGGCGAGCAGGCGCTGGAAGTGACCGACATGCTGGTGCGCTCCGGCGCCATCGACGTGCTGGTGGTGGATTCGGTTGCGGCGTTGACGCCGCGCGCCGAGATCGAGGGCGAAATGGGCGACATGCACGTCGGCCTGCAGGCGCGGCTGATGTCGCAGGCGCTGCGCAAGCTCACCGCCAACATCAAGAACTCCAATTGCCTGGTCATCTTCATCAACCAGATCCGCATGAAGATCGGCGTCATGTTCGGCAGCCCGGAGACCACCACCGGCGGCAACGCGCTGAAGTTCTACGCCTCGGTGCGCCTCGACATCCGCCGCATCGGCGCGGTCAAGGAGGGCGAGGAGGTCACCGGCAGCGAGACGCGCGTCAAGGTGGTCAAGAACAAGGTCTCGCCGCCGTTCAAGACCGCCGAGTTCGACATCCTGTACGGCGCGGGCGTTTCCCGCGAGGGCGAGATTCTGGACCTGGGCGTGAACCTGGG
>CBDDRG010000197.1:0-6830 GCA_965232975.1 uncultured bacterium | reverse complement strand
GCACGCCAATGGCGCCAAATACTTCGCCGCCGAAGTCGGCTTCAAGGCCTGCCAGCAGGCGGTGATGACCCACGGCGGCATGGGCTACGCCAAGGAATTCCACGTCGAGCGGCTGATGCGCGAAGCCATGCTGCCGCGCCTGGCGCCGGTGAGCCAGAACATGATCCTGAACTTTATTTCGACCAACGTGCTGGGGTTGCCGCGCTCGTACTGACCGCGCGGGAGCGGCCGCCGCCAGCCCATAATTTTTATAACAGGAGGCCCCATGAGCGCGCTCTACGGCGACCGCCACCGCGAATTACAGGATCGCTTTCAAACCCGCAAGATGGCCGATCGCATCGAGCAGGCGATCGTCAGCGACCAGTTGTCCGAGCAGGGCCGGGCGTTCATCGCGTCCCGCGACATGTTCTTCCTGTCCACCGTCGATCACCAGGGCCGCCCCACCGTTTCGTACAAGGGCGGCGACCCCGGTTTCATCCGCGTGCTCGACGACCGCACCATCGCCTTCCCCAGCTACGACGGCAACGGCATGTTCTTCTCCATGGGCAACATCGCCGGCAATGCGCAGGTCGGCTTGTTGCTGATGGATTTCGAGCACCCGTTCCGCATGCGCATTCAGGGCAGCGCGTCGGTGCGCGCCGACGATCCGCTGCTGGCGGAGTATGTCGAGGCCGATCTGGTAGTGCGCGTGGCGGTCGCGCAGACCTGGATCAACTGCCCGCGCTACATCCACAAATACGTCAAGGAAAAGTCGTCGCGCTATGTGCCGCGCGCCGCCTGCGCAACGCCCTATGCGGAGTGGAAGCGCATCGACTTTCTGCAGGACGCGCTGGCGCCCCGCGACCAGGGCAAGGCCGCCGACCTCGGTGGCACCCTGACCATGGAAGAATGGGCCGCCAAGGTGCAGCAGGGCGAGGGCTGACTTTTCGTGTCGTGGGTAGGGAATCGGAAGCTAAAAATCAGCTGAGGAGGCGGACATGACCGCAGCAAACCAGGATCAGGTCGCGTTCTGGAACGCGAATGCCGGCGCCCAGTGGGTCGGCTACCAGCAGCAGCTCGACCACCAGCTCGGTGTTCTCGGCGAGGCGATGCTGGCCATCGCCGATCTCCGCCAAGGCCAGCGCGTGCTGGATATCGGCTGCGGCTGCGGCGCGACCTCCCTGCAGGCGGCCGCGAAAGTGGGTGCTACCGGCGGCGTGACCGGCGTCGATGTCTCGGTGCCCATGCTCGCCCATGCCCGGGAGCGCGCGCAGCAGGTGGTTGCCGGAACATCCGGGCACACCGATTTTGTCGTCGCCGACGCCCAGACCGACGCGCTCGGCCAAGGCGTTTTCGACCGCGCCATTTCGCGTTTCGGCGTGATGTTTTTTGCCGATCCCGTCATTGCCTTCAAAAATATCCGCGCCGCACTCAAAGCCGACGGCCGGCTCGCCTTCGTGTGCTGGCGCGGCATGGCCGAGAACCCCTGGCTCAGCGAACCCATGCAGGCGGCGGCGCGCCATGTGGCGCTGCCGCCACCACCGCCAGCCGATGCCCCCGGCCCGCTGGCGTTCGCCGACCCCGCGCGCGTCCGCCGCATTCTGGACCAGGCGGGCTTTGGCGCCATCGACATAGCGCCCGGCGATTTCGCGTGCCCCATGGTGGGTGGTCGCGATATCGATGCCTGCGTCGATTTCATGTTCAGCGTCGGTCCGCTGAGCCGCATCATCCTGGGCACCGATGTCGCCGATTCGGCCAAGGCCAGCATCCGCGCCGACGTGCGCGACATCCTGTTGCCATACATGACCCCCGCCGGGCTGGTGATGCCGGCGGCAGTGTGGCTGGTATCGGCGCGCGCCGGTGAGGCAGCGGCGCCATGAAGCCGCAGCAAGTGTTCCGTGCCTATCCGCTCGACACCGACGGCGTCAACGACCGCATCGCGGTGCGCTTCTGCGCCCGCTGCGGCGCCCGCTGCACGTTGAATGCCGCCGAGGGCGGCGTGCATTCCATCTGCACCGCCTGTGGCTTCACCCACTACCAGAACCCGCAACCGGCGATCGCGGTGCTGATCGTCGATGGCGACAACTTCATCCTCGGCAAGCGCATCTCCAAAAGCCTGCAACACGGCAAATGGTGCCTGCCCTGCGGCTACGTCGAATACCACGAGGATCATCTGACCGCGGCCGTGCGCGAGGTGAAGGAGGAAACCAACCTCGACGTGCGCATCCACTCCATCATCAGTGTGGTGACCAACTACCTGAAACCCGAAGTGCACTCGCTGGTGACGGTGCTGATGGCCGAGCGCCGCGGCGGCGAACTGCAAGCTGGCGACGGCATGGCCGAAGTGCAGTGGTTTCCCTACACCGGCGAGTTCCCGCCCATGGCCTTCGAGGCCGATACTCATATCATCAGCCGCTATTTCGAGACCAAGCTGGTCGGCGCGCCCGTGGATCCATGCTATGCCGAGCCGAACGGCTATTGATCTGGCCCGCGACCGCAAATTTGCGGGCGGCGAATATGCCCAAGTTCGCAGCGATCAAAGATTCAAGCACCAAGACGGTTCCCGACAACGCCGCGACCCAACTGCGCGCGCCCACAGCCGCATGCGGTTTTTGCACACTCCTTGCCTACCCATAGGCTCGGGCCAGCCGCTCTTGCCACTTCCTGACCGGCCAGCTGATCGCATTGCGTCGCTGGGTTCGCGCGCTCTTGGCCGCCGCAGACATTGATACCACACGAGTTTTTCGCGCACACCGATTGCGCCCGGCGCTCCTGTGGTGCGCGCTGGCTGGCACCGGGCTGATTGCCAGCCCGGCGGCGGTCGCCGCTACCTTGACCCCGGCACGCCAGATGGAAGTGGTCGCGGTGCGCGGGTCGGCCCTGCCGCAGTTGCTCGGCGAGCAGTTCAGCCAATATTCGGTGTTCGCGGTTGCTGATGCCGCTGCCCCTGACGCCACTCCGCTGCCCATTCCCTTCCAGTTCGACGACCTCAGCGCCGAGGGGCTGCCCTGCGTCCCCGGCGGCAAACTGATGCCCGTCGGCAGCGCCGGGGTGCTCGATGCCGGTGACGAGTTGGTCTTCATGCTGAAGGACACGGGATCGCGGGCCAGCGCCGCGCAACTGGCCGGCGTCGGCGACGCCGTCGCCGAAATCGCGCTGATCGAGGGCGCGACCACCCGTTACGCCTATGTCGTCAAAGGCGCTGCGGCGCGCAGCGATGCCCGCTACGCCCATTACGACGCCACCTCCGGCCTGATGCAGGCCGCACACTGGCAATTGCAGATCGACCCTGTCCATCCCCTGGTGTGGAGCGATCTGTGGGTGGACAGCTTCCGTCAACAGCGCTCCGTGCTCGACACCATGAAACTGCGCGTCCACGCCAGCCTCGGCCCGCTGTCCGCCCGGCTCACCAACAACCGGGTGGCGAGCCGGGTCATCGCGGTCGCCAACGGGCCGGTGCGCAGCATCGTCGAGACCGAGGCGGTATTCAGGGTATTCGGCATCAAAATCCTGACCGCTACCATTGTGTTGGTGGCCAGCGCCGACGCCCTGGCGATTCCCGTGGTCGCCAGCATTCCGGCCGCCGCCGGTTTGCTCAGCGATCTGCGCATCGAACTGTCACTGGATTTTCAGCAACTCGAGGGCGCATCCGTGCGCTCGGCATTGACCGCAACAGCACTGCGCGTCGGCGCACCGGCGCCGCATTCGTTGCAGGTCGATCAGCACGCCAACTGGCTCGCGGGTTCTCACCCCGACGGGCTCGACATCATCGGCACGCTGACCATCGCCAACGCCACCGCCGTCACTTTGACCGCGATATATCGGGACACGGCCAACGGCGACCCCGACGACGGCCCGGAGCGCTTTGCCGGCAGCCATCCCCAGCTCGGCTGGGCGCTGGCCGATCTGCCCACGGGCGGCCAGGTCGCGCTCGTCATCGACCTGTACTTTGGCGGCAGCCTGTGGGATGACGATCCGGCGGGGGCCGCCCAGGCACAGCAGCCAGAGGCGGCGGTGCGCACGCTATTGCACCCGCTGGCGCCCGCGGTAACGGCGCTGCCATAGCCCCAGCGGCGGCGCAAGCATTGGCCGGTTCTCCGCTGCTTGTCTACAATCAAAACGATAACCGCCTCTTCGGGCGGCTTTCTTTATTCCGTTACGCCATCTTCCAAGGATAATTTAATGGCAGCGATCTATGAGCGCCTGGTACTGCGGCATCCGGGTGGGGTATTGATTGCAATTCTGGCGCTGGCACTGACTCTCGCCCTCGGCCTGCCCAGATTGCACATCGACTCGTCGGCGGACGCCCTGATCGGCGCGGACGACGAACTGGATTACTTTCGCACCATCGACGAGCGCTATGCCAGCGGTGACTTTCTCGTCGTCGCCTTTACGCACCGACCGACGCCAGACGCCCCGGATCTGTTCGCTGACGCCGCGCTCGCCACGTTGCAGGCGCTGCACGCAGAGCTGGCGGCCATGGCCGGCGTCGCGCGGGTCAACTCGCTGCTCAGTGTGCCGCTGCTGTTCAGCCCACGCATCACCATCACCGACATCGAAAAACCGCCGCGCACCCTGCTGGCGCCGGACACCGACCGCCAACTCGCACGCCAGGAATTTCTCGAAAGTCCGGTTTTCGAGCGCACGCTGCTGAGCCCCGATGCGCTGACGACGGCGATTCAGATCAGCTATACCCCGGATACCGCCTACGACGACCTGCTCCACCACCGCGACGCGCTCCAGCGCATGAGCGCCACCGGCAGCCCGAGCGGCGCCGATACCGCGGCGCTGCTCCAGGTCGAGGCGGAGTTGCAGGCGCGCGACGCGGCCAGGGCGAGACTTGATCAGGATCGGGTGCGCGCCATTCGCCAACTGCTGGTCAAATATGCGGATCGAGCCGAGCTCCACGTCACCGGGCCAGGCGCCATCAAGGCCGACATCACCGATCTGGTTCGCCATGACGCGGTGCTGTTTGCCGCCGGTCTGGTGCTTGTTGCCATCGCCCTGATGGCCGCGATCTTCCGCAACCCGCGCCAACTGCTGGCGCTGCCGCTACTGACCTGCGTGCTCAGCGTGACCATGGTGGCCGGTGGCCTGGGCTGGACGGGCGGGCGCTTGACGCCCATTTCCGCCGGCTTCGCGCCGCTGCTGCTGCTGTTTGCGCTGGCGCTGTCCACGCAGCTGCTGACGCGGTATCGGGATCTGCGCTGGAGTCGCCCGGACGTCGGCGATCTGGCGTTGGTGAGCGCGATGGTCGCCAGCACCGCCCGCCCCTACGCCGCGGGCACGCTGGCCGCCGTGGCGGCCTTCGGTGCTCTCGCCGTTTCAGGTGTGCCCGCGCTCGCGGATCTCGGCGTCCTGCTGGCGGCGGGTCTCGCCCTGTCGCTAGTGCTTGGCCTCACCCTGATTCCAGCGGCCCTGCTCAGGTTTGGTCGCGGCGGGCTGGACGCGCGGCGCGACTGGGCGGCACCGCTGCCGGCGCTATGCGCACGCGTCGCGGCCAGGGGCCGCCCGGTGCTGATCGCGACGCTGATCCTCGCGCTGGTGTGCGGCTACGGCATCAGCCGCCTGCGTGTCGATGCCAACTTTATCGATTTCTTCCGCGCCGACACCCCCATTCACCGCGCCCTCGCCACCATCGACGCCCAACTCGGCGGCACCGCGCCGTTTGACATCGTGCTGCAGACACCGATCGCGCCCTCTATCGACCTGGTCGACAATGAGCCGGTAGCGGCCGGGCCCAGCTTGCCCGATGCCGGCGTTCCCGTCATCGGCGGTGCCGACGACGACGTGCCGTTCGCCGAGAGCGCCGGCGACCTCAACGTGCACAACAGCTACTGGTTTACGCCACCCGGACTGGAGCAACTGGAGCAGCTTCAGGACTTCCTGCAGGCCCAGCCCGAGGTCGGCAAGGTCAGCTCCCTGGTCGGCATCTTCCGCATGGGGAACGCCCTCGCCGGGCACCGCTTGACCAATTACGAACTCACCGTATTGCGCCAGAATCTGCGCCCGAGCGACATCAGCTTTTTGATTGCGCCGTACTTGAACGATGCCCTCGGTGAAACCCGCGTCAACGTGCGCACCCTGGAGACCTCGAACGCGCTGGAGCGGGCGGCGCTGCGCACCAGACTGGATGATTTTCTGCAAGTCGAGTTGCGGCTGCCGCCCGAGCAGTATCGGCTGACCGGCCCATTGCTGGTCTACGATCACCTGGTCGACCGGCTGTTGAGCGCGCCGGCGCTGACCCTGGGGCTGCCATTGCTCGCCATCATACTGGTCTGTGGCCTGTGGTTCCGCTCGCCGCTGCTGGCCGCGATGGCGGCAATTCCCAGCCTGCTCGCGGTCGGCGTGGTTCTGGGGGCGATGGGCCTGCTAGGCGTTCGCGCCGGCGTTGAAACCGCCCTGGTCATCGCCATCGCCTTCGCCTTCGGCATCGACCAGGGGGTGCGCGGGTTGCAGCAGTTCCGCGCCGAGTTCGCCCGCGATCTCAGTCTCAATGGCGCCGTCGCCCGCAACCGGGCCGTGACCGGCACCGCGGTCTACTATGCGGCAGCGGCAGTGGGCGCGCTGCTGGCGGTACTCGCCGCGTCCCAGCTGATGCCCCTGGCACGACTGGGCGCGCTGTCACTGGCAGCTATCCCGGCCGCGCTGTGGGCCGGACAGATATTGCTGCCGGCGACGTTGCAAATGATGCAACCGCGCAGCGACGGCTAGTACTCCGTTCCAGAAATATGCTTACACATCATGTCAATTCCAAGTCGAAGCGTTGCCATTGAAAGACGACGGGCTGCTCGTTCATTTCGGCGATTCCCTTGAGGATGCGTTGCTTCAATTCATCCTTGGACGACACG
>CBDDRG010000196.1:0-30357 GCA_965232975.1 uncultured bacterium | reverse complement strand
TACTGCCATCTTCAGTGTGGTTGGCACCCTGCGTGCGGCGCTGAACTTGGCCGCTCGTGGGGGCAGGGGGCTGCTGTCCCTGGTGGTGATGCCGCTGTATGTTCCGGTGCTGATTTTTGGCGTCAGCGCAGTGCAGCAGGCGAGTGACGGTTTCAGCAGCGGTGCGCCCTTGACCGCGCTCGCTGCGCTGCTGGCCATGGCGTTGCTGGTGTCCCCGTTCGCGACGGCGGCGGCGTTAAAAATAGGGTTACAGGGTTAGCGGATGTGAAACAAAGGACAGCGGGCACATCGCGGTGGCAATGGTTTCACCGGCTGGGATCACCGCGCTGGTTTTATCGGCTCAGTGGCGCTTGCCTGCCTTGGCTCGCGGCGTCGACGGTTGCGCTGGTGGGCGTGGGCCTGGTGTGGGGGCTCGCGTTTGCGCCACCGGACGCGCGTCAGGGCGATAGTTTCCGCATTATCTATGTGCATGTGCCCGCGTCCTTCCTCGCGCTCGCCGGCTACTACGTGATGGCGGCTGCCGGCGCCGTTGGGCTGATCTGGAAAATGAAGCTGGCCGACATGGTAATGGCCGCGGCCGCGCCGGTGGGCGCGGCGCTGACCTTTATCGCCCTGGTCACCGGCGCGATCTGGGGCAAGCCGACTTGGGGCACCTACTGGGTCTGGGACGCCCGCATCACCTCCATGCTGATCCTGTTTTTTCTGTATGTGGGCGTGCTGGTGTTGCGCCAGGCGTTCCACGGTCGGGATGTCGCGAGCCGCGCCTGCGCAATTCTGGCGCTGGTCGGCACCGTGAATATCCCGATCATCTATAAGTCGGTGGACTGGTGGTACAGCCTGCACCAGCCGGCGACCATCAAGCTCACCGCGGCGCCGAGCATGCATCCGGACATGTTCAAGCCCCTGGTGGTCATGATCCTCGGCTTTTATGGTTTATACGCGCTGGCACTCATTCTGCAAACCCGGGTCGAAATCCTGCGGCGCGAGCGCGACACCTCATGGGTGCGTGAATTGGTGGGGGGCCGGTAAACACCATGGCAGCGTTCAGCAGCTTCGCCGCATTCGTCCACATGGGGGGGCATGGCGCCTTCGTGTGGAGCGCCTATGGCATTGCGCTTACGGTGATGATCTGGCTGGTCGCCAGCCCGTGGCGGCGCCATCGCCATCTGCTACAGGAGCTGCGCCGTCGGCGGCAACGGGACGCCGAGCAATGAATTCGCAGCGCCGACAGCGCCTGCTGCTGGTGACATTCATCGTCGTGGTGGCGTCCGCTGCCGCTGGTCTGGTGACTTATGCGTTGCGTGAGAACATCAACCTGTTCTACACCCCGTCCCAAGTCGTCGCCGGTGAAGTACCCGAGGGCGTGCGGCTGCGGATCGGCGGCATGGTGGTGGTCGGCAGTCTGACTCGTGGGCAGGATTCGCTGGCGCGTACCTTCCAGGTTACCGATGGGGCCGGCACCGTGCTGGTCAACTACACCGGGATTTTGCCGGATATGTTTGCTGAGAATACAGCCGCGGTCGCCGCCGGCAAACTGCGAGCGGGCGTGCTGATCGCGGACGAAGTGCTCGCCAAGCACGACGAGGACTACATGCCACCGGAGGTTGTCGACGCGATGCAGGCAGCTAAAGCCAAGGCGCAGGCGACGCTGAAGGCGGCCGCGCCATGACTGCTGAAGTCGGCCATTTCGCGTTGATCCTGGCGCTGTGCCTGGCGTGCGCGCAGGCGCTGGTGCCGCTGGCGGGAACCCTTTGTGACCGTCGGCTGTGGATGGCGACCGCGCGGCCGTTCGCCGTGGGCCAACTCGCCTTCGTCGCCATCAGCTTCGCCTGTCTCGCCGCTACCTTCATCGATGACGATTTCTCGGTGCGCTACGTCGCCGCCAATTCCAATCGCCTGTTGCCCTGGTACTACAAGCTGAGTGCAGTGTGGGGTGCGCACGAGGGGTCGCTGCTGCTGTGGGTGCTGATTCTCGCCGGCTGGAGCGCAGCGGTCGCGTTGCGCAGTCGCGCGCTGCCCCTGGTGCTGGTCGCGCGGGTGCTGGCGGTCATGGGTGGCGTGGCGGTCGGCTTCCATCTGTTTCTGTTGCTGACCTCCAATCCCTTCGCGCGTGCACTGCCGTTGCCTCCCGCCGAAGGTAGCGACCTTAATCCGCTGCTGCAGGACATCGGCCTGATCATTCACCCGCCCATTCTCTACATGGGTTATGTGGGCTTTTCGGTGGCGTTTGCGTTTGCGCTGGCGGCGTTGATGGGTGGGCGCATGGACACCGCTTGGGCGCGCTGGGCGCGGCCTTGGACCAACGCGGCCTGGGCTTTTTTGACCGTCGGCATCGTGCTCGGCAGTTGGTGGGCATATTACGAACTTGGCTGGGGTGGCTGGTGGTTTTGGGATCCGGTCGAGAATGCGTCATTCATGCCCTGGTTGGTGGGGGCGGCGCTGGTGCACAGTCTCGCCGCCACCGAGAAGCGCGGGGTGTTTCGCAGCTGGACGCTGTTGCTGGCGATCATGGCATTCTCACTCAGTCTGTTGGGCACCTTTCTGGTGCGCTCCGGGGTGCTGACGTCGGTGCACGCATTTGCGTCTGATCCCACCCGCGGCGTGTTCATCCTGATCTATCTCGCCGTCGTCGTCGGCGGCTCCCTGCTGCTCTATGGCCTGCGCGGTTCGACGCTGAAAACCACGGCGACATTTGGCTGGTTGTCGCGGGAAGTCTTTCTATTGCTGAACAACGTACTGCTCGTCGTGATCATGGGGGTGATTCTGATCGGCACGCTGTACCCGCTCATCGCCGACGTGCTGGGCTGGGGCAAGATTTCGGTCGGCCCACCCTATTTCAACCTGTTTTTCGTGCCCCTGGTGTCGATGTTGGCGCTGTTGATGGCGGCGGGCTCGGTGTCGCGCTGGAAGCGCACCGAGATACCCCAACTGCGGCTGGCGATGGTCTGGCCGGCCGTCGGTAGTCTGGTTGTCGGCTTCGCGCTGCCGCCGCTGCTGGGTTGGCCACTGTTGCCGGGCGCGGTCGTCGCGCTGATCCTGAGTAGCTGGATTGTCGGCGTCAACGCGCTCGATCTGGGGCGCAAGGCGCGCAATCCACAGGGGTTCCGACATGGGCTGCGGCGCCTCCGCGGCAGCTATTACGGCATGCTGCTGGCACACTTGGGGATTGCCGTTGCCATCGTCGGCGTCGGGCTCACCAGCGCCTACAGTGTGCAGCGCGACGTCCGGCTGGCACCGGGTGAGCGCGTCGCGGTGGCCGGTTACGAATTCCTGTTCGCCGGTGTCGAGCAGGTACGGGGCCCGAACTACAGCGCTCAGGTCGGCCGCGTGCAGGTGTTTGACGGCGGCCGTCCGATCGCCGTGTTGCGGCCGGAAAAGCGGCGCTATGTTGCCAGCGGCCAGGTGATGACGGAAGCCGATATCGACGGCGGGCTGTTCCGCGATCTATACGTCGCGCTGGGCGAACCCCTGGCGGCCGGTGCCTGGGCGGTCAGGGTATACGTGAAGCCGTTCGTGCGCTGGATCTGGCTCGGCGGCCTGCTGATCGCAGGCGGCGCCGCCGTGGCGATCGGCGACCGCCGCTATCGTCAACTACCCGCCAGGGTGCCGGTGGCAACCGTTGAAATCGCCGGGGCGGGGCGGTGATGGCCAACTTCAAGCTGTATATTCCGCTGCTGGTCTTTGCCGTGTTCGCGGTCGCGCTCTATCTGGGGCTGGGGCGGGATCCGGCCGCCATGCCCTCGGCGCTGATTGGCAAGCCGGTTCCCGAGTTTGCATTGCCGAGCCTTGTCGAAGCCGGCAAGACGCTGGATTCCAACCTGTTCAAGGGTCGAGTTACGCTGCTCAATGTGTGGGCGACCTGGTGCGTGTCCTGCCGCATCGAACATCCCTACCTGCTCGAATTGGCCAGTCGGGGAGTTGCGATAGTCGGCCTGAATTACAAGGACGACAGTGTCGCTGCCCGCCAATGGCTGGTTGACGGCGGCAACCCCTACGCCGCGGTGATCGTCGATGCGGACGGTCGCATGGGCGTTGATCTCGGCGTATTCGGTGCGCCCGAGACTTATCTGGTGGACCGCGAAGGCGTTATCCGCTTCAAGCGCGTGGGGGTTATCGACGAGCGGGTGTGGGTGCAGGAACTCGCGCCGCTGTATCAGAGCTTGCAGTGAATTTTTGGCGGGGCAGTGGCAGCCAACGTCGACTGAGCGCTCGTGAGCCGTTCCCGGCGGGTGGCGTCTATACGGAAACGTCAATGAAGGGGTTGGCGGACCGGACGGGGCTCGAACCCGCGACCTCCGGCGTGACAGGCCGGCATTCTAACCAGCTGAACTACCGGTCCGCAGAATGTCTCCAAGCGGAGAGGGCGTATTCTACCCGTCGCCCGTCGAGGGTCAATTGTTTTGCCGTGCGTCGCCCGGATTGCCAAACCCCGATCGATCCAACGCCGTCAAGCATGCGGGCTGAACCAAGCGCGTGGGTGCGTTGCAACCAGCGCACCGGAGACTGATTTGCAGGATGGCCTGGATGCGTAAAACGATCCTGATATTGCTGCTGGCGATTAGCCTCGCAGGCAGCGCGCGGGCGGGCGTCGACGTCGCGCAACCGGCAACGGCCGAGCGGCGGGAGCGCTATCTGACCTTGGTCGAGGAGCTGCGCTGCCCGAAATGCCAGAACCAGAATCTGGCGGATTCAGATTCGCCGATAGCGGCGGATTTGCGCCGCGAGATTCGCCGCCTGCTCGACGCTGGCAACAGTGATCAGGAAATCATCGACTATCTGGTTGCCCGCTACGGTGAATTTATTTTGTATCGGCCACGCTGGCGGGCGCACACCTATTGGTTGTGGCTGGCGCCAGCGGTGTTGCTCGGTCTCGGTCTCCTGGGCGTGGCGCTGGTGGTGCGCCAGCGCCACGTCGCGCCGCCGCCGAGCGCGCTCGGGGACGCGGAAATCACAGCACTGCGACAACTGCTCGATCAGGGTGGCAAGCCTGGCGGTGACAACTCGGCGACTGGATCAAGCTGATGGCGCTGTTCTGGCTGGCGATGGCCCTTTTGCTGCTGCTCGCGGTCGGCGTCGTCTGTTACCGCCTGATCTTCCCGGCTGTCGACCTGGAGACGACGGCGCTGGCGGTTAATATCCGCGCCCAGCGCGAGCATCAGGACGAGTTTGACCAGCAGTTGGCGGCGGGAGAGCTCGGCCCCGACCAACACCGGGAGCTCGTCGTGGACGCCCAGCGCAAACTGTTGGGCGAGCGCGGGGGCGAACACCGGGCTGCCGACGCGACGACAGGAAGATGGCTGATCGTCGCACTGGCGGTCGCGCTGCCGGTCGTCGCGAGCGGACTTTATTGGCAATTGGGCGCCGCCGAGGATGTGCGGGTGGTAGAGCTGCTCGAACAACCCACGGCCACTCCGGCCGAAATCAAGGCCCGCGTTCTCCAGCGGTTGCGCGCGCGGCCCGCCAACCCCTACTACTGGCTATTGTTGGGCGGTCTGCAACTGGAGGCGGCCCAGTTTGCGGCCGCCGCCGACGCCTATGGTCATGCGGTTGAATTGATGCCGGAAGATGGCGTCGTCCGCGCCGCCCATGCGCAGGCGTTGTTGCTCGCCTCCGCCAATCGGATCACCGACGCGATAACTCGCGAAGTCGAGCAAGCGTTGCAACTGGCGCCGGATAACGCCCTGGCGTTGGAGCTCGCCGGCATCGTTGCCGTCGCCCAAAAAGATTTCCCTACCGCAGTTGCGGTTTGGCAACGGGCGCTGACACAGGCGGTGCCTGGATCGCCTTCCGCCGTCGCATTGCAGGAGGGCATCGCGCAGGCGCGCCAGGCGCTCGGCGAGACGTCGCCCGGGCGTTCGATCAGACTGCGGATTGCCCTCGCGAAGGGCTTTGAAGCCCCGGCTGACGCCGTGGTGTTCGTGTTTGTGCGGGAGTGGCAGGGCCGCCCCATGCCGGTGATGGCGCGTCGGTTGACTGTGGCCGAACTGCCGGTTACGGTCACCTTTACCGATGCCATGGCGCTGACCCCGGGCCGCGATCTGTCATCGGTTGCACAGGTGGAGCTGGTCGCGCGGCTGTCGGCAACCGGGACTCCGGACGTTGCGGCCGGCGATCGGGAGGCGCGTCTGGGGCCGATAACGCCGGGCGATAACGCCGCCATCTTTGACCTGGTCATCGATCGCCCGGTCGCCTCTCGCTGACGCCGGCGCCGGATGCTGACGCCGGCGCCCGCTGCTGACGCCGCGCGCCAAGCCTGCTAACCTCCGCCCACCATTGTTTGCCCCGCACCACTAATCGATAAGGAGAAGTGCAGTGAAATTTGGCATGGCTTTCGCGACTGCGGGCCCGCTCGCTGATCCCGACCTGTTTGAAACCCTGGTATTGACCGCGGAAGCCGTTGGTATCGAATCCATCTGGGCGGTCGAACATGTCGTGCTGCCTGCCGGTTTTCAGTCCAAATACCCCTACAACAAGGACGGTCGCTTTCCGGGCGGGGAGCGGGCGCCGATTCCCGATCCTCTCGTCGCCCTGTCCTATGCGGCCGGGATGACCAAAAGATTGCGGCTGGCGACGGGCATCATGATCCTGCCCCAGCGCAACCCCCTATATGTCGCCAAGGAGTGGGCGTCACTCGATGTGTTGTCCCGCGGCCGCGCGATGATGGGTATCGGCATCGGCTGGCTGCGCGAGGAGATGGAGGTGGTTGGCATGCCCTTCGCCGAGCGCGGCCCGCGCACCGAGGAAACGGTGCGCGCCATTCGCTCGCTATGGAAGGACGAGCCGGAAGCGTTCAATGGCACCTACTTCAATTGGGGGCCGCTGAATTCGAACCCCAAACCGGTGCAGAAGCCCGGCGTCCCGATTATTGTCGGTGGCAACGTGGAGGGCGCCGCGCGGCGGGCGGCGCGGGTGGGCGACGGCTTTTATCCCGCCTCCGGCAGCATGAAGACCTTGCCCGACCTGATGGCGGCGCTGCGCGACGAGTGCGCCAAGATAGGCCGCGACCCCGCCACCATCGAACTCACGGCGGCGGCCGGGCCACTCGACCCCGGCCGCGTGCGCCAGTATCAGGATTTTGGCGCGTCGCGCCTGATGATCAACCCGCCCGCGATGGACGCGGAGGGCATCAAGTGCGGCCTCAACGAATTTGCCGATACCGTGATCGCCAAGTTATAACCGTTCAAATAACCAACCCAAACCAATAAGGAAACAGTCATGACAGATCTGAGTGGAAAAGTAGCGTTAATTTCGGGTGCCGCGCGCGGGCAGGGGGCGGCGGAAGCGCGGTTGTTCGCAGCGCGCGGGGCCAAGGTCATGCTCTGCGACCTGCTGGATGACGAAGGCAAAAAGGTGGCGGCCGAAATTGGCCCCTCGGCGAGCTATATGCGGCTGGACGTGACCAGTGAACGGGCGTGGCAGGAAGCGGTGGATGCCACCGTCGCGAAATTCGGCAAGCTCAATGTGCTGATCAACAACGCCGGCATTGCGGACATGAAGGGCATTGTCGACATGTCCCTGGCCGATTACACCAAAACCATTCAGGTCAATCAGATCGGCGTGTTTCTGGGCATGAAAACAGCGGCGCCGGCGATGAAAGCGGCGGGCGGCGGCTCCATCGTCAATATCTCGTCCATCGCCGGCATTGGTGGCGCGCCCGGTGGCATCGCCTACTGCGCCAGCAAGTTCGCGGTGCGCGGCATGACCAAGGTGGCGGCAATGGAGTTAGGCAGGGACAAGATTCGTGTCAATTCCATCCATCCCGGTGGCGTCATGACCCGCATGCTCACGGATGCTGGTCTACCCGAAGAGGTCGCCGACCAGCTGTTCGCCAAAACTCCGCTGGGGCGCATCGGCAAACCGAGCGAAATGGCCACGCTGGCCGCCTATCTGGCATCCGACGACAGCTCCTATTCGACAGGATCGGAGTGCGTTGCCGACGGTGGTTTGACGGCGGGTTTCTCGCTGGGGTGATGCCATCTCGGCTGTTGCTTCTGAGCTGCCAGCCCATTCGTCCCCAGCGGTCGAGTGGGCTGGGCTCCCGCTCTTCATCTTCAGATTGATTTATCGGGCGCCGCCCGGCATCATTGCGCCGCCCTAAAAACCGGATGCGACAGCGGTGTCAGCCGCACTGTCCCGTACGCTTGACCAGCCACATCAAGCGCCAACCTCAATCAGTCAGCCCAAATCTGTCAGCAAAGGTAACCCATGAAGATTCTGGTCGCGGTAAAACGTGTTGCCGACTACAACGTCAAGGTGCGCGCGAAATCCGATCGCACCGGCCCCGATTTGGCCAACGTCAAGATGGCGATCAATCCCTTTTGCGAGATCGCGGTGGAAGAGGCGGTGCGACTGAAGGAAAAGGGTGTCGCCACCGAAATCGTCGCGGTATCCGTAGGTGCGCAGGCTGCCCAGGAGCAGATCCGCACCGCGCTTGCGCTCGGTGCCGACCGCGGCATCCTGGTCAAGAGCGAGGGCGCCGAGCTGGAGCCGCTGGCCGTCGCCAAATGTCTGAAAGCGCTGTGCGACCGGGAAAAACCCGACCTGGTGTTGCTGGGCAAACAGGCTATCGATGGCGACAACAACCAGACCGGCCAGATGCTGGCGGCGCTCACAGGGTATGCCCAGGCGACCTTTGCGTCCAAGGTGACGCTCGAAAATGGCGCCGCCACGGTGATACGCGAAGTCGATGCCGGTCTGCAGACGCTGGCGCTGAAGCTGCCGGCCATAGTGACGGCCGATCTGCGCTTGAATGAACCGCGCTACGCGTCGTTGCCCAACATCATGAAAGCCAAAAAGAAAACCATGGATATCGCGACGCCGGAAGAGCTGGGTGTAGATGTCAGCCCACGGGTTAAGTTATTGCGGGCAGAACCGCCCGCTGAGCGCAAGGCGGGCATCAAGGTGGCCGACGTGGCCGAGCTGGTCAACAAACTCAAAAATGAGGCGAAGGTGATCTGATGAGCATTCTGGTTATTGCCGAGCACGACAACAGCGTGCTCAACGGCGCCACGCTGAACGCGATTGCGGCCGCCAAAGCGATTGGCGGCGATATCGATGTGCTGGTCGCTGGCGCGCAGTGCGACGCCGTCGTCCAGGCCGCCGCGGCGATTCCCGGCATCCGCAAGATACTGACTGCCGACAACGCGGCTTACGGCCATCAGTTGGCCGAAAACACCGCGCCTTTGGTTGCCGAAATCGCTGCGGGCTACAGCCATGTGTTGGCCGCGGCCACGAGCAACGGCAAAAACGTTATCCCGCGCGTAGCAGCGCTGCTTGATGTGCAGCCAATCTCCGAGATCAGCGCCGTCGATAGCCCGGATACCTTCAAGCGGCCGATCTACGCCGGCAACATCATTGCCACCGTGCAAAGCAGCGATCGGATCAAAGTGCTGACGGTGCGCGGCACCGCCTTTGATCCGGTGCCCGCCGCCGGTGGAGCGGCCGCTATAGAATCGGTCGCCAGTGTCCACAACCCCGATATTTCCGCATTCAAAGGCGAAGAAGTCGCCAAATCGGATCGCCCCGACCTGACCGCCGCCAAGGTGGTCGTGTCGGGCGGTCGCGGCATGCAGAACGGCGATAATTTCCAGATGCTGTACCGCATCGCCGACAAACTGGGGGCCGCCGTGGGCGCGTCGCGGGCGGCGGTGGACGCCGGCTTTGTCCCCAACGAGATGCAGGTAGGGCAGACCGGCAAGGTGGTGGCGCCGGACTTGTATATCGCCGTCGGTATCTCCGGCGCCATTCAGCATCTGGCCGGGATGAAAGATTCCAAGGTGATCGTCGCGATCAACAAGGACGCCGATGCGCCGATTTTTCAGGTCGCGGATTACGGTCTGGTCGCTGATCTCTTTGTGGCGCTGCCCGAGCTGGAGGCGGCTCTCTAAATTGGTGGCGACCCACCCGGCGCCAAACGAGAAGGCCGGCTTGTGTTGCCGGCCTTCTCGTTTATCTGTTATCTGTCCCGTTCTTGCTTTGCCTTGCGGTCTTCGCCCCCTCGCGAACGACCCCGTTGCGATTGCCTTTGCTGCCATTGCTGACGCAAGCGTTCGCGTTCATTGGCGGGCAATGCACGATACCGTTTGCGCGCGTCCTGGATTCGCTCCTTGTCCTGTTGCGGCAACGCCTGAAAGCGCTGGCGACCTTGTTCCACTCGCTCCCGCTGCTCAGGGGAAAGGTTTCGCGGGCGCTGACGTCGATTCGACTTGTCGTCCTCCTGTCCGTGACGGGCGATCTGGATAGCGGCGGTGCTGGCGTCAACGCGTCGATACGGAATCAGGTCCCTGACTTTGGGGTGTTGGCTGAAGTCAGTTTCGGCCGCTGTGGCCAACGCGGCCTGGGTGTTTGTCGCCGCCAGCGCCGCCATGGCAGCCAGAGTCATACCGAGCAGATATTTGCCGCTTGCCTTCATGGTCTCTCTAGCCGTTCATGCCCGAATCAGGCTCCGCCAGCCAATAGTAGAAATCGAGGTCTTCGTAGAGGTCGATGTTGTTTGATAGCTGCTCGGGTGCGCCCGGCCCGCCACCGTTTGGTTGATATAACAGGGCAAATACCATCACCGCGACCGACGCCATCGCGACCCCGGCGGTCGACCAACTATGGCGCGCGAACCAGAATTTACCATGGTCCGAGCCGAGGGTCTTGCGGCGAATGCGCGCCAGCTCCGCGCAGGTCCGGGCGTCCAGCCGTGCTTCACTCTGGCGCAACTCCTTGCCCAGTTCCTGTTCAAAAGAGTCTTTCATGGTCGATGCTCCTGAAGCTGCTGCTGCAGCGCCAGCAGTGCCCGCGAATAATGGGTTTTGACGCTGCCCTCGGTACACTTCATGACAGCTGCGGATTCCGCCGTTGACAGCCCCTCCCAGCAGCGCAGCATGAACGCCTCCCGCTGCCGGCGCGGCAGTGCTCCCACCGCGGCCTGGACTGCTTCCAGGCGTTGTTGGTTTTCAAGCTTTGCCGCCGGGTTGTCCCGCTCGGGCCCCGCGAACTGCGCCAGCGGATCTTCGTCGCCGCCGTCCCGGTCGTTAGTGCGCGTCGGCAGCCAGGCAAAAATTTTACTTTGGATCTTGCGCCGGCGATGGGTGTCGTTGATGCGGTTGTGCAGGATGCGATAAAACAGCAGTCGCCGTTCGCCGGGATCGCGCTGGGCGTAGCGCAGCGCCAGCTGGGACATCGCGTCCTGGACGATCTCAAGGGCGTCTTCGTGACTGCGCACGGCAACGCGCGCCATCGCAAACGCCCGTTTCTCGATCGCAGCGAGAAAGTCATCGAGGGTGACATCTGCCAGGAGCGATTCCCCCGGTAAAGTGGGTTCAGCCATCAGTATCACGGCGAATCCGTTCATGAGTCCACGCCACCAACCGGTTGTCGGCCATTAATGCGCCAAATGGTGCAGTATGCCGCCCACCAGCAGCGCGCCGCCGACCGCTGCGATGACGTCGCTCCCATGGTGATGCCCGTGTGGATAATCATGGTGGTAATGGTGGCCACTGTGGTGATGGGCTGGGCGGTAGTAATAGTAGCGATCAACCCGGTAGTGTCCGCCCCGGTGATGGCCGCCACCATGATAATAATGATGGCTCTTATGATGGCCATGGCCGCGATAATGATGGCGGTCGCGATCAGCCATCGCCGGTGCGGCAACGGCCAGGGCCAGGGTAACAGCAAGGGCTACCAGCCACTTGTCCATGGTAGTTTTCATGAGATTACCTCCTATACCTGAGTCTGGTACCTGTCTAAGACGGCGCAGCCGGAGATCGGTTGACAGCGGGCGCACCAACATCCGAAATAATTTTGTGCAGAGTTTTGCGGCTCCCGGATTAGCCACTTGCTACCCCTATCTGCGAAATAGCGGGTGGCAACCCGGGCAAGGGCCGGCGGCACTCGCCCCCTCGCGGGTCGCCGTCACGACGGGGAAATTAGCCTAAAGTCTTCGCGGTTATTAATGCGCCAAATGGTGCAGGATCCCGCCGACCAACAGCGCGCCACCTACTACCGCTATCGCATCGCTTCCATGACCCTCGTGATGGCGGCCGTGGTGGCGTGCGGGGCGATGATAGTGATGGCTCACTCGCTTGTGCCCCCCGTGGTGGCGGTAGCCCCCATCGTAGTGCTGGCTCTGATGATAGCCACGGCCGTTGTTGTGGTGGCGATCGCGATCGGCCATCGCCGGCGCGGCAAAACCCAGCGCAATGCCGATGACGGCGGCGGCGAACATCTTGCTCTTGGTAATGGTCATGTCTATCTCCGATTCCCGGTGTTGTGCCGAGTAATAACGGCGTTGGGTTGAATCGGTTGACAGGCGTGGATGTCAAACGCGGAATTGCGCCCACACCGGACAGTGATCGGAGGGCCGGTCCATGGCGCGGATGCTGTAATCAATACCGCAGGCGATGCAGTCGGCGGCGAGACTGGGCGTGGCCAGCAGGAGGTCGATCCGCAAACCGCGCGGTGGCGTTTGCTCGAACCCGCGACTCCTGTAATCGAACCAACTGAAGGCGTTGTCAAGCGCTGGATACTGATGGCGATAGGTGTCGGTCAGACCCCAGCTCATCAGCGTGTCCAACCAGGCTCGCTCTTCCGGCAAAAAGCAGCATTTCCCGGTGCGCAGCCAACGCTTGCGATTGTCCTCGCCAATGCCGACGTCGATATCCTGCGGGGCCACGTTCATGTCCCCCATGACAATCACGTCGTCGGTCGGCGGATGGCGCGCGCGGAGATGCGCCGTCAAATGCTGATAGAAGGCATTTTTCGCCGGGAATTTGATGGGATGCTCCCGGCTTTCGCCCTGGGGGAAATAGCCGTTGTAGACATGTAGGGTGCGCCCACCAAAAACATAGGATCCCCACACCAGCCGCCGTTGGGCATCTTCACCATCGTGGGGGAATCCGCAAGCACTACTTTGCGGGGGGATGCGGTGCAGCAGCGCGACGCCGTAGTGCCCTTTTTGGCCGTGGAACACCGCGTCATAGCCGAGCGCGCGAATATCGTTCAGCGGGAACTGGTCATCGCTCACTTTGGTTTCCTGCAGCCCTATGATGTCCGGCTGCAGCTGGTCTACTACGGCGGCAAGCTGGTGCAGCCTTGCTCGCAGCCCATTGATGTTAAAAGAAACAATCTTCATTGTTGGGCGTTTGCCGGCTGCTTTTTCTGATGCGCGAGCGGGGTCGTCGGCGCAGTCGTAATGGCTATCAGGTCGGCGAGGATGTGGCCCGTTTCCCGCAGCATGGGGTCGGGTTCAGCGCTTTTGTCGGCTGGCTTCCTCGCCTTGGCCGCTTCTTCCTTTTTCGTTTCGGCGTCGGACCAGGCTTGAATCGACGCAAACACCGGCAGTCCCTTGGCTTTGCGCCGCTTGTTTTCCAGATCGAAAAGCGTCTTTTCCCGGGCTTCCTGGAGGCGCTGGCGCTCGGCTTTGTTCAGGGGCACGGTGTACTGGTTGCGTTGCTTTTCGATCAACGCCATCTCGTCGAGCATGAAGTTCCAGTCCGGATCGTTAGCGGAGCGGGTCAGGTGATACGCGCGTAATTTCGGTATCAATTTTGCGTTACCGCTATAGATGCGATGCGGTAGGCCGTTGATGCTATCCCATGGCAGAGCGTGTTTTTCACTGCTTTCGCCGACGTCTTCAATGTTGTAGAGCGAAGGGAAGGCGATGTCGGGGATAACGCCACGATTTTGCGTGCTGTCGCCAGACACCCGGTAAAACTTCGATTCGGTGAGTTTGAGCTGACCTTCGGATAGCGGCGCGATCGACTGCACGGTGCCCTTGCCAAAGGTTTGGCTGCCAATCACCAGGCCGCGCCGGTAGTCCTGGATTGCGCCGGCAAAGATTTCCGATGCCGATGCACTCAGCCGGTTGACCAACACCACCAGCGGCCCGCGGTAGACCGCCTGATGGCGAGCCGCTTCGCGGGAAACACTCTGGTTGGCGTGGCGAATCTGCACTACCGGGCCCGGATCGATGAAGAGATCGGTCAGCCCGATCGCCTCATAAAGTGAACCGCCGCCATTGTTGCGAAGGTCGAGAACGATACCCTGAACCTTCTGCCGAAGGAGTTCGTCGATCAGCTTCCGGACGTCGCTGGTGGTGCTCTTGAAGTCGGGATCCCGCTTGCGGTAGGCCTCGAAATCCATATAGAACAGGGGTATTTCGATCACCCCGAGCTTGACTTTGCCCGCGGGGCCCGGGATCTCGAGCACGCGGCTTTGCGCCGCTTGTTCCTCGAGTTTCACCTTGTCGCGCACCAGGGTGATCTGGATGGTCTTGTCGGGGGTTTCGGCTTTGGCGGGCATCAACTGGATGCGAACCGTGCTGCCCTTCTTGCCGCGGATCAGGGCGACGACGTCGTCCAGGCGCCAGCCGATGACGTCTTCCATGGGGCCGTCCGCACCCTGGCCGACGGCAATGATCTTGTCGCCCGGTCCCAGCCTTCCCTGCTTATCGGCAGGGCCACCCGGTACTACGCTCACCACCTTGGTGTATTCATCTTCTTTTTGCAGCACGGCGCCGATGCCATCCAGCGAGAGCGACATATTGATGTCAAAGTTCTCCCGGGTGCGCGCAGACAGATAGTCGGTGTGGGGATCGTAAATCTTGGTCAGCGCATTGATGTAGGTCTGAAAAACGTCCTCGCTATCCTGCTGCCGCAGTTGGTCGAGCTGGTTCTGAAAACGCTTGGTCAACAGCTCGCGCGCGGCGGCCGGTTCTTTCTTGGCCAGAATCAATTGCAGCAGGCCGTCCTTGATACGCTTGCGCCAATAGTCTTCGTACTCCTGTGGCGTGGCCATCCAGGTGCGCGTCTTGGGATCGACGGTCAAACTCTCTTTTTCGTTGAAGTCGAAGACATGGTCGCTTTTGAGCAGCGCGATATTGGCTTCCATGCGATCGATCAGGCGCTGCCGGAAGCGGTTGAAGATCGCGTACCCCTGACTGAGATCGCCGGCCGCAAGACTGTCATCGAGTTGGAGCTGCCATTGCTTGAACTCGTCGATATCGCTCTGCATGAAATAGCTTTTGCCACCATCGAGGGTATCGATGTAGTTGTCCAGCAGCTCCGCCGACAGCTGGTCGTCAATCGCCACATCGCGGTAGTGATCCGAATCCAGCTTCCGCAGTATTTCCAGCACCGTCCGTGAGCTATCGGGGGCCTGCGTCAGCGGCGCTTCGTCCTTGGCCCAGGCGGGCTCAAGGGGATTGGCGGCCAATAACAGAGCAACGGCAGCTACTAACAGCCCCTTTACATTCATTGCGTTCATTCGACCTTGAGTCTTGGTGCCGGTTTTGCGCGCCAGCTTAACATTTTACCCGGCGATGCTGGGTTTTCCTGAAGCCAGATAACGGCTTATAGGTTACGCCGAGCGCAGCCCGTATAATCCCGCCATGACCAAATCGAACTCCGCGGGCGGCACCATCGCCCAGAACCGACGCGCGCACTACGACTATCACTTTGAAGATCGCTTCGAGGCGGGGATCGCCCTGGTGGGATGGGAAGTCAAGAGCCTGCGGCAGGGCAAAGTCCAGTTGACCGACAGCTATGTGCTGTTGAAGGACGGCGAGGCCTGGTTGATCGGTGCCAACATCAACCCGTTGCCGACAGCCTCGACCCATTTCGTCACCGATCCCACACGGACGCGCAAACTCCTGCTCAAGCAGCGCGAACTCCACCGGCTGACCGACGCGGTGCAGCAGAAGGGCTATACCTGTGTGGCGACTGCGCTGTACTGGAAAAGCCACTTGGTGAAATGTGGGATTGCCCTCGCCAAGGGCAAGGCCCAGCATGACAAGCGTGAAACTGAGAAAGATCGCGACTGGCAGCGGCAGAAGCAGCGGTTAGCGCGCAGCGCGAGTCGCTGACATGCGGCCGCGGCCCCGCCGGTCGTTGAGTCGCTCGGCAATGCCTACCCAGGCTCAACCCGCACAGGTGGTCAATTACCCATGAAAACGCTGTACCAGGAGGCTTTTAACTCGGTTGCGGACATCCAGGCCGCTTTCGAGCGCGCCGGCTACATCTGCAGCACGCAAATTGCCACCTGTGTCTACATCGCCCACAACCTGGAAAAGCCGGTGATGGTGGAAGGGCCAGCCGGCGTCGGCAAGACCGAATTGGCTAAAACCACCGCCGAGATCCTCGGCGTGCCCCTGGTCCGTCTCCAGTGCTACGAGGGTCTCGACGAGGCCAAGGCGCTGTATGAATGGAAGTACGCCAAGCAATTGCTGTACACCCAACTGCTGAAAGATCAACTGGGCGAACTGTTGCAGGGCTCGGTGGGGTTGCGGGCATCGATGGCGAAAATCCACGATCACGAGGATTTGTTCTTTTCCGAGTCGTTTCTGGAACCCCGCCCGCTCTACAAAGCCCTGCATGAAACGCACGGCTGTGTGCTGCTGATCGACGAGGTCGACAAATCCGATCACGAGTTCGAAGCCTTTCTGCTCGAGGTGTTGTCGGATTTCCAGGTGTCCATTCCCGAGCTCGGCACCATCAAGGCCACGGTCAAGCCGCTGGTGTTCTTGACCAGCAACAACACCCGCGAAATGAGCGACGCGCTCAAGCGGCGCTGTCTGCACCTGTATGTGCCCTACCCGGACGAGAAGCTGGAAAGCCGCATCTTGACCAGCAGAGTGCCGGAGTTATCGGCCAACCTGTTGCGTGAGGTTGTCGGCTTTGTCCATCAAGTGCGCGACCTGGATCTCAAAAAGGTACCGTCGGTGTCCGAAACCATCGACTGGGCAAAAACACTGCTGTTGCTCCACGCCGAGCAGCTCGACCCGGCGCTGGTTAAAACCACGCTGAACGTGCTGTTGAAGCACGAGTCCGATATCCAGGCGACGACGGATCATTTGCGCGCCTTTGTCGACAAGGTGCGCCCGCCGGTCGCGTCTGGAGCCGTGCGGTCACAGGTCTGACCCATGCAGCAGTTGCTGGAAGATTTTTACAAGGTGGTGCGCGCGGCCGGCATCAAGGTGGCGCCGTCGGACAGCATTGAAACCAGCCGCGCGGTCGCCCTCGTCGGGTACTCGAATCGCGAGGTGCTCAAGCACAGCTTCCAGCTCAGTCTGGCCAAATCGGCATCCGAAGAAGCCCTGGTGGCCGAGTGCTTCGACGCTTTTTTTCACTTTGACAGTTTTCAAGAGAACCCCGTTTCTGCGGCCGGCGCGAGCGGAGAAGCCGCCACCGAAAAACCCGCAGACGCGCAAAGCCGACAGGATGCGGACGACTCGGGCTATCGGGGTGAGCTGCCGCTGGCGCAGATGTTGGTGAACCGCGACACCGCGTCTTTAGCCGCAGCCATGAGCAGGGCGGCGCGCGCAGTCGGCCTCACCAATATCTGGTTTTTCACGCAAAAAAGCCTGTATACGCAGCAAATCATGCAGGCCATGGGCTTGCGCGATCTGCAACAGGAGATTGCCGTGCTCGGTCGCGGCGACTGCCCGACGGCTATCGCCCAGGCCGGTAAACTGCGCGCGGCCAAAGACTATCTGTACGAGCAGGTGCGGGACTTCGTCGAGAGACAACTATCCATGTACGGCAGAAATGCCGCCCGCGCGCTGCGCGAAGATCATTTGCAGCGCGCCAGGCTGTCGAACATCGAGCAGCGCGATTTTCACCTGATGCACGACCTGGTGCACAAGATGGCGAAGCGCCTGAGTTCGCTGTACGCCAAGAAAAGGAAGGCGGAAAACCGCGGTGTACTGGATTTTCGCCGGACCTTGCGGCGCAACGTCGCCTATGGCGGCGTGCTGTTCGAGACCTACTGGAAGGCGAAATTCATCGCCAAGCCGCGGCTGTTGGTGCTCTGCGATGTCAGCGGGTCGGTGCAGGCGTATTCGCGGTTTCTCTTGTTGTTCCTCTACAGCCTCAAGGATGTGGTGCAGCGCATGGACAGCTATGTCTTCACCGGCAACCTGATCCCCGTCAACGCAATTTTTGATCAGTACCCAGTTGCCGAGGCGATCGACAAGATCATGGTGGAGCATGGCAGCGGTGGCTCCAACTACGGCACCGCGCTGCTCGACCTCGAAGACCAGTGCATGGCCGGTATCGACAACAAGACCACGGTGTTGATCCTGGGAGATGCCCGCAACAACAATCTGCCGCCCCGCACCGAAGTGCTGCAACAGGTTTACCAGCGTGCCAAGCGCGTGATCTGGTTAAATCCGGAACCCGAGGGCTTCTGGCACACCGGCGACTCGGTGATGACGCGCTATCGGCCCTATTGCCACCAGGCCAAGACCTGCAACAGCCTGCAGGGCCTGGAGCGCGTGCTGGACGACCTGTTGAAGGCGGCGACCGGAACCGCCTGAGTGCGCGAATTGAGTGCGCGAATGGTGATGTCGGGCGCTTGCGTAGGACGTCGGATACCTGCGTCGCGAGGAGGCCGCGCCGGGATTTCAGCGCGAACTTTTTGAGATGGTGCCCAGGAGAGGACTTGAACCTCCACGACCTCGCGATCACCAGCACCTGAAGCTGGCGTGTCTACCAATTTCACCACCTGGGCACTGCACGGCGCGGAACCCCGTACAGGGGAGCGCAATTTACTGAGCCACCCGCGACTTGTCAATTCCAGCGGTCGGAACATTCGAGCTTGAAGTCAAACTTCCAGGCGCGTGACTGTTACCATGGCCAGCCCGGCAACTCCCCACGGTTCACCTCGACTCATGCAGAAAAAACCCAGTTGCTCCGACCCCCACGCCGCGCGTGAGGCGGCGAACTACGCCAACCCCATCGCCAGTCGCGAGTACATTCTGGATTTCCTGCGCGCGAGCACCGGCCCGCTGACCCACGGCGAGCTGTGCACGGCTTTTGGCCTGGCCGATGCGGATGCGATCGAGGCCCTGCGCAGACGCCTTGCCGCGATGGAGCGCGATGGTCAGGTCGTGCAGAACCGTCGCGGCGGCTATGGCACGCTCGACAAGATGAACCTGATCAAGGGCCGGGTGAGCGGGCATCCCGAGGGTTATGGCTTCGTGATCGTCGGTGGTGGCGAGCCCGATATCTTCCTGTCCAGCCGCCAGATGCGCCGGGTATTGGACGGCGACGTGGTGCTGGCGCGGGTGGTGGGCGAGGATCGGCGCGGGCGACCCGAGGGCTCGCTGGTCGAGGTGGTCGAGCACCGCACCCAGCAACTGGTCGGGCGCTACTTCGCCGAGGGCGGCATTCATTTCGTCCGCCCGGACAATCCGCGCATCAGTCAGGACGTGCTGGTGGCGCTGGAAGACGCTGGCGACGCCCGACGCGGTCAGATCGTCGTCGTCGCCATTACCCGCCAGCCCTCCCGCGACCATCTACCCGCTGGTCGGGTAACGCGCATATTGGGCGATCATCTGGCGCCCGGCATCGAAATCGAAGCCGCCATCTACAACGCGGGGATTCCCAATACCTGGTCCGATGAGGTTGGCGCGGAAATCGCCGTGATCGCCGACGAGGTGCTGGAAGCAGACAAGGCGCACCGCGTCGATTTGCGCGAATTGCCGTTTGTGACCATCGATGGTGAAGATGCCAAGGATTTCGACGATGCGGTGTACTGCGAGCCGGTCAAGGGCGGCCACCTGCTCTATGTTGCGATCGCCGACGTGTCGCACTACGTCAGGCCCGGCACGGCGCTCGATCGCGAGGCCTACCAGCGCGGCAATTCGGTGTACTTCCCGGGCCGGGTCGTGCCCATGCTGCCGGAAAAACTCGCCAACGGGCTGTGCTCGCTGAAACCCGACGTCGATCGCCTGTGCCTGGTGGCGGAGATGCGGATCGATCGCACCGGCAAGGTCGCCGCGTTCAGTTTTTACGAAGGCGTGTTTCGCTCGCGCGCGCGCCTGACCTATACCCAGGTCGCCGCCATCGTCGCCCAGCGTGGCGACCCGGCCAGCGACGTACGCCGGCAGTTTGAGCGCCTGACGGCGCCGCTCGACCATCTCCACGATCTCTACGCAATACTGTTGCGCGAGCGCGAGCAGCGCGGTGCGATCGACTTCGAGACCGGCGAGACGCGCATCCTGTTCGACGCCGAGCGCAAGATCGAGCAAATTGTGCCGGACGAGCGCACAACGGCCCACCGCATTATCGAAGAGTGCATGCTGCGCGCGAACGTGTGCTCCGCGCAGCTACTGGAAGCCAGCAAGTTGCCGGTGCTGTACCGTGTGCACGCGGGGCCGCGCGTCGAGAAATTGGCCAACTTGCGCGAGTTTTTGGGTGAGCTGGGCTTGGGCTTGCCGGGCGGCGACGAGCCGTCAGCGCCGGATTACCAGGCGGTGCTGAACAAGATCAAGGGCCGTCCTGATGCCGCGATCATCCAGTCGGTGATGCTGCGCTCAATGAATCAGGCGCTCTACCAGCCCGAGAATCAGGGCCATTTCGGTCTCAACTACGAGGCCTACACGCACTTCACATCGCCCATCCGCCGCTACCCGGATTTGCTCGTGCACCGCGCCATTCGCGGGTTGCTGCGCAGCAAAAAGCGGGTTGCCCATCTGCGCCGGGTGCCGGGCGCGACCCCGCAACCGCTCGATCACAACTACCCCTACAACCTCGCCGACATGGAAGATGCGGGCGGACATTGCTCATTCGCCGAGCGCCGCGCCGACGAAGCCACCCGTAACGTGGTCACCTGGCTCAAATGCGAATACCTGCTCGACCATGTTGGCGATGAATTCGTCGGCGTGGTGACGGCGGTCACCGGTTTTGGCCTTTTTGTCGAATTGGAGGATCTGTATATCGAGGGATTGGTGCATATCACCGGTCTGCCCAAGGACTACTATTTCCACGAGCCCGCCCACCACCGCCTGGTCGGCGAACGCACCCGGCGGGTATTTCGCCTCGGTGATCGGTTGCGGGTGCGCGTCAGCCGGGTCGATATCGACGAGCGCAAAATTGACTTTGACCTGGTGGAGGCCTCAGGCAAGAAAGCCGCGACCGTGGCCGAACCGGTCGGCAAACCGAGCGCTCCGGCGGGCACAAAGGCCAAGCGCAAGCGCGGTGAAAAAAAGCCCACCCCGGGCGCACAGGCGGTGGCAAAGGTCGCCGCCACACCCACCAAAAAGCGCCCCTCGCCTGAGCCGGTTGGCCGGAACACCGCTGGTGACGACCCCACTGCGGGCGGCAAGCGGCGCCGGCGCCGACGCAAATAGCCCTGGGCGTGAGGATTGGCGCAAATCCCGCGCGCGCCATCGCAAAGTCAGCTATGGTTCGGTGCGGCTGACGGGTCCGGATTTGAAGCCCCCGGGCGGTCTGGGTATATTCAAAGCGAAGGCGAGATGGAAGGGCGTAGGAGCCTGTCGGACTTGGGGCTGTCCTACCGTGGAAAAGCCGAATTTGGTCATATTTTGCGCAAATGTTTGTTGAATAATCCCATTATTCGCCGCAAATTTGCGCAAAATCTGCCTCAAATCGGACTTTCCCTCGCTACGAACTCTCAAGTCCGACAGGCTCCTAGAAAACCTAATGACGGGGATAAACCATGTTTAGCTTTTTGCTGTTTCTATTGGTGGTGTTGGCGGGTTATCTGCTGTTTTGGCCGGTACCCATCGATCCGAAGGGTTGGAATCCGCCCAAGGCGCCGCCCCACGAAGGGCGCTTCGCGTTTCGCAACAAACTTTCCGCCGCCGAAAAATTGTGGCAGGGAAAACTCGCGGGGCCGGAGGCGACGGCGATTCGCGACGGCTACATCTATACCGGTCTGGGCGATGGCCGGGTGGTGCGCATGCCGGTCGATGGCAGTGGCGAACCCCAGACCCTGGCCAATACCGGCGGCCATCCACTGGGCCTGAAGTTCGACGCAACGGGTAACCTGATCGTCTGCGACGCCAATCGGGGGTTGCTGTCGATCACGCCGGCGGGTGCGGTGAGCGTGCTCAGCGACTCTGTCGGCGGCCGCAGGTACAACGTCGCCGACGACCTGGCGATTGCGGCGGACGGCAAAATCTATTTCAGCGACATTTCGACCAAATACAACCTGGCGCAGGCCGATCTCGCGCTGATGGAAGACAATCCAACCGGCGTGCTGGTGTGCTACGACCCCGCGACTCGCGCCAGCAGCGTGGTGCTCGACAACCTGCGCCTGGCCAATGGCGTCGCCATGGGGCCCAATGACGACTATGTGCTGGTCAATGAAACCCTCGGGTTCTGCGTGACCCGGTTGTGGCTTAAGGGCCCGAAGGCTGGGCAGCGGGATGTCTTTGCCGCCAATCTGCCGGGCGGGCCGGACAACATCACCTACAACGGCAAGGGTACCTACTGGGTGGCGCTGGCGTTTCCGCGCTATCCGCGGCTGGAAACCCTGGCCCCCAAGCCGTTCATGAAAAAGCTGATGATGCGCCTGCCGCGTGCACTCGCGCCCGTGCCCGAGTTTTTCCAGGGCCTGCACTTGCCGACCCATGGTCTGATGGTGGGTCTGGATCTGGAGGGCAATGTGACCCACTTTCTGGATTCGAAAGACGGGGTCATCGGGATGATCACCAGCGTGTTGGAGCACGAGGGTTATCTGTATCTGGGTGGGCTGGCGTCAGACCATATCGCGCGCCTGCCGGTGCCCGCGCCGGTTTAGTCCGCAACATGGTCAGGACGCCGACCCGGCTGCGGCACGTAGACGATGAGTTACCGGGCGGGGGAAGAGCGCTGACAGAGGGCTTCGACTGGATTTTTGGCCTGCACGCGGTGCAAGCGGTGCTGAAAACCCAGGCGGATCGCGTGCGGGAAATGCGCCTGTTGCGCAATCGCAACGATCAGCGGTTGAGCAAGATTCGCACCCAGGCCGAGAGTCTGGGCATCCCTTGGTCGTGGGCCACCCGCGCTGAAATGGATCGGTTGGTAGCGGGCAACCATCAGGGCGTGGCGGCCCTGGCTGAGATCGGCGGAGCAATCCACGACGAGCATTTCCTGCTGTCGCTGCTCGACCGGTTGCAACGGCCGCCCTTGTTGCTGGTGCTGGATGGTGTGACCGATCCGCACAACCTCGGCGCCTGTCTGCGCACCGCAGATGCCGCCGGGGTCGACGCGGTGATTGCGCCCAAGGATGGTTCGGTGGGCGTGACGGCGACCGCACGCAAGGTCGCCAGTGGCGCTGCCGATGCGGTGCCGTTCGTCGTGGTGACCAATCTTGCGCGCACCCTGCGCCAGTTGCAGGAGCGCGGGCTATGGGTGGTGGGCACCGCGGGCGAGGCCCAGGGGCTGGTTTATCAGGCTGATTTGCAAGGGCCACTGGCGCTGGTGCTGGGCGCCGAGGACAGGGGCCTGCGCCGGCTCACCCGTGAGCACAGTGACAGCTTGGTAATGGTGCCGATGCTGGGCGTGGTGACCAGTTTGAACGTGGCCGTCGCCGCTGGCGTATGCCTGTTTGAAGCGGTGCGCCAGCGGCAGAGCTGGCAAACCGCGAGCGACACCGCGTCTGGCCGGTGATGCGCGCTGCTACCTGTTCAGTGCAAATGGTCAGCGCAAATGATCAGTGCAGGTATTCAGCGCAAGCGCGGTGTGGCGCATTTTCGTTCATGGGTTTCGGAAGGTTGAATGTTTAACGGCAAGTCGATCTTGATCACTGGCGGCACCGGATCTTTTGGCCGGCAGTATGTGAAGACCATTTTGGCCGCCTGTGAGCCGCAGCGGTTGATTGTGTTCTCCCGCGACGAGCTCAAGCAGTACGAAATGCAGCAGGAGTTCGGCGCGCCTTGCATGCGCTATTTTCTGGGCGATGTGCGGGACAAGGAGCGCCTGGTTCAGGCCATGCGGGGTGTCGATGTCGTTATCCACGCGGCCGCCCTCAAGCAAGTGCCAGCCGCTGAGTACAATCCCCTGGAGTGCATCAAAACCAATATCCACGGTGCCGAAAACGTTATTCATGCCGCCCTGGCCAATGAAGTCGAAAAGGTGATCGCGCTGTCCACCGACAAGGCGGCGAACCCGATCAACCTCTATGGTGCTACCAAGCTGGCGTCGGACAAGTTATTCGTTGCGGCCAATAACATGTCCGGCGGTCATCGCACCCAGTTTTCTGTCGTGCGCTACGGCAATGTGGTGGGTTCGCGCGGGTCGGTGGTGCCGTTTTTCAACAAGCTTATTGCCGAGGGATCGGATCATTTACCCATTACCGACGAGCGCATGACCCGCTTCTGGATCTGCTTGCAGCAGGGCGTCGATTTTGTCCTGCAAGGCTTTGAACGCATGTGCGGCGGAGAGATTTTTGTGCCCAAAATCCCGTCGGTACGGATCACCGATCTCGCCACGGCGATGGCGCCCGCTTTGCCGCAGCGAATTGTCGGCATTCGTCCGGGCGAAAAACTGCATGAAGTGATGTGCCCCGCAGATGATTCCCACCTGACGCTGGAATTTGCCGATTATTACGTATTGCGGCCCACCATCCAGTTCAGCGGCCGTAACAATGACTTCACTTGCAACCAGCTCGGCGAGCGCGGTACACCCGTCGCGGGTTCCTTTGAGTACCACTCGGGAACCAACCCCCACTTCCTCACTGTTGCTGAAATCGCCGAATTCAACCGGCGGGCTGAGTCCTGCGCATGATCCCCTACGGTCGTCAGGACATCACGCAGGCGGATGTCGATGCCGTGTTGAGCGTGCTGCAATCGGATTTCCTGACCCAGGGCCCGACCGTACCCCGGTTTGAGCAGGCCGTCGCGAACTATTGCGGCGCCCGCCATGGCCTGGCAACCAACAGCGCCACCTCGGCGTTGCATATCGCCTGCCTCGCGCTCGGTCTCGGCCCCGGCGATTGGCTGTGGACCAGCCCAATCACCTTCGTCGCGTCTGCCAACTGCGGCCTTTTTTGTGGCGCGTGGGTGGATTTTGTCGATATCGATCCGGTTACCTACAACCTGTGCCCGCAAGCGCTGGCGCGCAAGCTGGCCATCGCGGAACGGAACGGATGCTTGCCCAAGATCGTGGTGCCGGTACACCTGGCGGGGCAGTCCTGCGACATGGAGGCGATTCAGGCATTGGCGCGGCGCTACGGCTTTCGGATTATCGAAGACGCTTCGCACGCCATCGGCGGCAGGTATCGACATTTGCCGATCGGCGGCTGTCGCTATAGCGACATCGCGGTGTTCAGCTTTCACCCGGTCAAGATTGTCACCACCGGTGAGGGCGGCATGGCGCTGACCAACGACGACAGCCTGGCCGAGCGCATGGCGCTGTTGCGCAGCCACGGCATTACCCGCGATCCGGCGCGCATGACCCACGGCCCCGACGGCCCCTGGTACTATCAGCAGATTGCGCTGGGGTACAACTTCCGCATGACCGATCTGCAGGCGGCCTTGGGCCTCAGCCAGCTGGATCGACTAGATGCCTATATCGAGCGCCGCCACGAGTTGGCTGCGCGCTACGATCGCGAGCTGCATGATCTACCCGTGCAAATTCCCTGGCGACACCCGGACAGCCACTCTGCCTTTCATCTGTACGTGATCCGCCTGCAGCTCGATCGCCTGGCCCGTGGGCATGGCGAGGTATTCGCGTCCCTGCGCGCGCAGAATATCGGCGTGAACCTGCACTACATACCGGTGCACATGCAGCCTTATTTCCAGGCTGCCGGGTTCGCCAACGGCGATTTTCCCGCCGCGGAGAGCTACTACGCCGAAGCGATGAGCTTGCCGCTGTTCCCGGCGCTGGATGATGCCCGCCAAGCCGCAGTGATCGCCGCGCTGCGAGTGGCATTGCAGTGAGGTTGGCAATTATCCCGGCGCGGGGCGGTAGCAAACGTATTCCGCGCAAAAACATCCGCGATTTCTGTGGCCAGCCAATCCTCGCCTATGCGATTCAGGCTGCCGAAAAATCGCGGCTGTTCGATCACGTAATCGTCAGCACCGACGACGCCGAGATCGCGGACATCGCCCGCAGGCAGGGGGCAGAAGTGCCTTTCATGCGCGTGCCCGCGCTGGCGACCGATCATGCCGGCACCATTCCTGTCATCGTCGATGCGCTTGTTGAAGCGGCGCGACTGGGCTGGGCGGTCGAGCTGGCTTGCTGCATATATCCCGCGACCCCGCTGCTGCAGGCGAGCGACCTGAACGCCGCCTTGCAATTGCTGGAGCGACATGCCGCCGATTTTTCATTTGTGGTCGCAGAATTCCCGTCAGCCATTCAGCGCGCACTCCGTCGCCTGCCCGATGCCAGTATGGAACCCATTAGCGCTAGTTTTGTCGATGTCCGCACGCAGGATCTGGAGCCCGCGTATTATGATGCCGGCCAGTTTTACTGGGGGAAGGTGGACGCCTGGTTGGCTGGGCGATCTCCCCATGAGCGCGGTGTCGGCTTGGTAATACCGGCGCGGCGCGCCGTGGATATCGACACGCCAGCGGACTGGGCGTGGGCAGAACTAATCTACCGGGCGCTGAGCAACGTGGAGCACGACAAGCATGGCCGAATTTAAAACCGAGCAAGAGGTGTTCCTGTCGGGGTCCTTTGGCGACGAATATATCGGCCGCAATCGGGGCGAGCGCTTGGTCGCCAGCAATGCGGCCTTCTTCGCCCGCGCATTGGGCAACGGAGTCAAGCCATTGGCTCGGTGATCGAGCTGGACGCAAACGTCGGCATGAATCTGCAGGCACCGCACCGCCTGTTGCCGGAGTGCGAGCTGCATGCGGAAATCAACGCCTGTGCGGCCGGCCATCTGCGCCAGTTGCCCTCTGCCAGCGAGGTGATCGTGGGTTCGATTCTCGACTTCACCGCCACTCGAGCCTTTGATCTAATGATGATCAAGGGGGTGTCTTGATTCATCTCGCGCCCGTGGTATTGCCGGATGTCTGCGACCGCATGTTCGTGGCGAGTGCGCGCTACCTACTGATCGCGGAGTATTACAATACGACGCCCGTCGAAGTCAGCTATCGCGGCCACCGAAGTCGGGTCTTCAAGCGCGATTTCGCCGGCGAAATGATCGATCGCTGTCCCTCGTTGCAGCTCGTTGATTATGATTTTGTCTATCGTCGCGACCCCAAATGGGCGCAGGATGACGCCAACTGGTTTTTGCTCGAGAAGCGCTGATGCGGGTTGCAGTTCGCACCGATGCCGCCGTGCATATCGGTACCGGGCATGTCATGCGCTGTCTCACCTTGGCAGATCAGTTGCGGGCGTCCGGCGCCGAAGTTGTATTTGTCTGCCGTGAACACCAGGGGCACCTTTGCAGCTTTATCGAGATCAAGGGCTACCGGGTGGCACGATTGCCGCAAGCGCAGGGGGCTGGAGGGAGCGATGCTGGCGATCAACCGTCACCCCGACGTCTGCCCGAGAACAAGCAGTCCTACGCCGCGTGGCTGGGTGTGGATTGGACACTGGATGCCAAACAAACGCTTGCCGTGCTCGGCGAGGGTGTCTGGGACTGGCTGATCGTCGACCACTATGGGTTGGATGGTCGCTGGCACGGCACCATGAGACAGCGGTGCAGGCGCGTGATGGTGATCGATGATCTCGCCGAAGGCTGGTACGACTGCGATTTATTATTGAACCAGAATCTTGGCAGCAGGGAAGCAGACTACGCCAACGGCGTTTCGCCGGGGTGCCGCATATTGGCCGGGGCCAAGTACGCGCTGCTGCGCCCTGAATTCAGCGCCATGCGTGCCACCAGCCTGGCGCGCCGCGAGCGGCCACAGCTGAAGCAACTGCTGCTGTCGATGGGCGGTGTCGATCGACACAATGCCACCGGCGCGGTATTGGCAGCTTTAAAGAACTGCGCGCTGCCGCCCGATTGCCGGATTACCGTGGCGATGGGGGCACAAGCGCCATGGCTGGAAGCGGTGCGCAAGACGGCCGCATCCGTGCGCTGGGACACCAGGGTGTTGTGTGACGCCGCCAATATGGCGCAATTGATGACCGTGAGTGATCTGGCGATTGGTGCTGCAGGCAGCTCATCATGGGAGCGCTGCTGCCTTGGCTTGCCAACTTTGACGGTGGTGGTGGCCGCCAATCAGGCGCAAGCAGCGGAGTACCTGGAAGGGGTCGGCGCAACGATCAACCTCGGGTTTGCGGATCAGTTGGCGGCGCCGCTGGCGGAGGCCGTCGACCGCATCGGCGCTGATTTGGATTTGCTGCGGGTTATGAGTGCCGCCGCCGCCAATGTCGTCGATGGGCGCGGCACTACGGAGGTCGCCCAACGGGTGCTGGGATTGAGTCATGCGCCGGAGGGGCGATGAGCAAGCTGGGTGGAGAGCCGTGCGGATCGTTGGGTTATCGGCCTTTACCCCATCTGCAAAAGCGGAGCGGCTGATGTGGGCTGCTCCGGACAGCCTTTAACAGGCTGTTGAAAAGCGTTTTCAACAGCCTGCCAAAGCCTGCCAAGAAGCTCCCGTGGAGGTTGATATGAGACCCGCAATGCATATCGATGGTCGCCAAATTGGCGGTGATGCGCCGCCTTATGTGGTCGCCGAATTGTCGGCCAATCACAACGGCAAACTGGAGACGGCGCTAAAAATTGTTGACGCGGCTAAACAAGCCGGAGCAGACGCGGTCAAGCTGCAAACCTATCGGCCGGACACCATCACGTTGGCTTGCGAAGGGGACGATTTCCGCATCGCGGGCGGGCTGTGGGATGGCCGCACTCTGTTCGACTTATACAATGAAGCGCATATGCCGTGGGAATGGCACCAGCCGCTATTTGCGCACGCCCGCAAAATAGGCATCACCATCTTCAGTTCGCCCTTTGACAACAGCGCCATTGACCTGCTCGAAACGCTGGGCGCGCCAGCCTACAAAATAGCGTCATTTGAAGCGGTGGATCTGCCGCTCATCGAGTACGCGGCGAGCACCGGGAAGCCGTTGATTATCTCAACCGGCATGGCCAATGCCGACGAGATCCAGGAGGCCGTGGATGCCGCGCGCCGCGGTGGATGTAGAGAGCTGGCGATCCTCCGCTGCGTCAGCGGCTATCCTGCGCCCGCCGCCGACTACAATTTGCGCACCATCCCGGACATGGCTCGGCGCTTCGGCGTAATTGCCGGTCTGTCCGACCATACCCTTGACGACAGCACTGCCATTGCGGCGGTTGCGCTCGGTGCTGCAATCGTCGAGAAGCACGTGACCCTGGATCGCCGCGCGGGAGGCCCTGATGGCAGTTTTTCGCTGGAGCCCGCGGAGCTGGCCAGGCTCTGTCGCAGCCTGTTGACGGCGTGGCAAGCGCTGGGCGGCGTGAGCTATGAATGTCGAGCAAGCGAAAGGGCGGGCATCAAATTCCGCCGCTCGCTGTACGCCGTTGCGGACATTCGCAAAGGTGAGGAAATCACGTTGCATAACGTTAAAAGCATACGCCCCGGCCTTGGGCTGCCGCCCAAATACCTTGGCGACATTTTGGGTAAACGCGCCGCCGTGGACATTGCGTTTGGCGCGCCCATTGGTTTTGGCTTGCTTGAATAAGCCAGCTTGAATAAGCCAGCTTGAATAAGACAGCTTGAGCGAGGCTCTTTACATGAACCAGTGCGCACTGATGATCGACGATAGGGCGAGTTCGGGTGGCAGGGCCGGCGGATTGACCTCCGGTTCGAAGGTTGTTCTGTTCGTGGCCGCGCTGTTGGTTCTTTGCAACTACTACTATATGTATTTCACCGGTGCCAACCCGCAACAGGGGGACATGGAGGGGGGCGGTGTGTTCCGGTACTTCAGGGTGCTGGCGCTGCTGGTGTTTTTTGCGGCCATACTCGAACCCAAAATCAAGACCCGGCTGTGCTTTGCAGAGCTCTTGCTGTATGCGTTTTTCGTTGCCACCCTGGTGTATTTTTTTGCCACTTGGGAAAGCTGGGATTCTGGTGGGTTGCTGTATTTCAACATGGTGATCTCGGCCTTGCCATTTCTGGTGTTTCCGTTGACACCGGATTTCGCAAAGATACGCTACTTTTTAGATATAAGTGCAGTGATTTTGGTTGCCCAAATAGGCATCGATACACTCGTCTACCTGTCTGATTTCAGCATTTGGGAGAACAAGGCGTTTATCGGGGGGCTAGGCAATCCATCCAGTTTCGGCGTGTTGTGCAATATTTTTGTCGCCTACATCCTGTTTTATCGCGGCCTATCGCTGGGCTGGCTGGTGGCGCTGTGCGTGTTGAGCGCTGGAATCGTGATGACAAGCTCGATGCTGTCGGTTTTTTTGCTCGGGTTTATATTTGCCGCCTGGGGTTGGTTTCGAGGCGCGCACTATCTGCTGTTGTGCGTGCTGTTGGGTGCTGCTTTGGTAATGTCTGTTGGCGAGCTGCTGATTAGCGACCACCTGATATATAAATTAAGCTCTATTTTTGATTTGTTTGGCGGTGGGTCGTCGAATCCATCGGGGTCGGTTTATTACCGCTCAGAGCTTCATAACCTGTTTCTCGAACAGCTCGGTGCGAATTTTTCGGGGTGCTGTTGTCCGGTTATCCGGACACCTACTATTACAGTGTGGATAGCC
>CBDDRG010000195.1:0-4545 GCA_965232975.1 uncultured bacterium | reverse complement strand
GCGGACGGTTTTGTCAGCGCGACTTATGGGACCGCTTCTAACGACCGCGAATTTCGTGGCGTGGCGGTCTTTGACGATGGCACGGTGCTCGCGACCGCGGATGGCGGCAAGAAGTGGGCGGCGCAGGCCAGCGGCACCGGGTCTCGGCTCACCAGCGTCAGCTTTGGCGCCGACGGCCAGCGCGGCTGGGCGGTGGGTGACTATGGCACGGTGCGGGCGACCACGGATGGCGGCAAGACTTGGGTGACACAGGCCAGCGGCACCGGGTCTTGGCTCAACAGCATCAGCTTTGGCGCCGACGGCCGGCGCGGCTGGGCGGTGGGTTGGAATGGCACGGTGCTGGCGACGACGGATGGCGGCGCGACTTGGGTGGCGCAGACCAGCAGCACCGGGTCTCTGCTTACCAGCGTCAGCTTTGGCGCCGACGGCCGGCGCGGCTGGGCGGTGGGTTGGAATGGCACGGTGCTGGCGACGACGGATGGCGGCGCGACTTGGGTGGCGCAGACCAGCGGCACCGGGTCTCTGCTTACCAGCGTCAGCTTTGGCGCCGACGGCCAGCGCGGCTGGGCGGTGGGTAGTGGTGGCACGGTGCGGGCGACGACGGATGGCGGCGCGACTTGGGTGGCGCAGACCAGCGGCACCGAGTCTTGGCTCGAGAGCGTCAGCTTTGGCGCCGACGGCCAGCGCGGCTGGGCGGTGGGTGAGGATGGCACGGTGCGGGCGACGACGGATGGCGGCAAGACTTGGGTGGCGCAGACCAGCGGCACCGGGTCTTCGCTTACCAGCGTCAGCTTTCTCGCCGACGGCCAGCGCGGCTGGGCGGTGGGTTGGAATGGCACGGTGCGGGCGACCACGGATGGCGGCAAGACTTGGGTGGCGCAGACCAGCGGCACCGGGTCTAGGCTCGAGAGCGTCAGCTTTCTCGCCGACGGCCAGCGCGGCTGGGCGGTGGGTGGTGGTGGCACGGTGCGGGCGACCACGGATGGCGGCAAGACTTGGGTGGCGCAGACCAGCGGCACCGGGTCTAGGCTCAAGAGCGTCAGCTTTGGCGCCGACGGCCAGCGCGGCTGGGCGGTGGGTAGTGATGGCACGGTGCTGGCGACGGTGGATGGCGGCGCCCATTGGCAGGCGCTTGCCAACCCGACCAGCGGGTTGCCGCCCTGGTATTTCGTCGCGCTGCTGGTGACCACGCTGGGTGGCGTGCAAGTCGCGCGCCGCGGCCGGTTTAGCGGCGCCGACCCCGATGGCGGCAGCGCTGCCGCGCCGAGCGCCGAGGTCGCGGTGCGCCTGCTGGCGGACACGCCGGTCGAGGATATGGCGCGCGACCGGCTGAACTACCGGCCCACGGTGGAGGCGCTGTCCGGTTTTATCCGCAACGCCGACACCCAGCCCCATTTGACACTGGCGATCACCGGCGCCTGGGGGCAGGGCAAGTCGTCGATCATGCGCATGCTGAAAACCGATCTCGACCGGGCCAATTTCCGCACCGCCTGGTTCAACGCCTGGCACCACCAGCAGGAGGGGCGGCCGCTGAGCGCGCTGTTCAACGTCATTCGCAAGCAGGCGACGCCCAAATTGTTCAGCCGCCAGCCGCTGTCGGCGTTGCGCCTGCGCGGCCGGCTGTTGTGGGGGCGCGGCCCACTGTATCGCGGCCTGGTGCTGTTGATGCTGTTTGGCGGCCTGGTGGCGGGCCGGGATTTCGCTCAGCAACACATCTATTACGGCGCGCCGCTGAGCGGGTGGGAGCGCCTGCGCTGGGCGGCCGAGCACCACCTGTTGGGCGCGCAGCGGCTGGTGCTGACCCCTGAATCCGTGGCGCGGCTGGCGCCCATTGAAAAGGCCACAGTGCCCCCCGCCGAGGACGGCGCCACCGCGCCCGGGCAGTATCGGGTGCGCCAGAAGGTTATCGATTACGTCAAGGGGGCCTTGGTGGCGGGCACCGATGGCGACAATGGCGACACCCAGTGCACCGATAACCGCCCGGTCGCCCCCACGCTGCGCTGCGTGTTCGACCGCCCCGAAGACCTCTACGCGACCGTCGATGCCCATGCCGGCGTGACGCTGTCGATCGACGAGCGCCGCCATTTGCAGGCCGTCGCGGTGGCGATTCCGCCCCCGCCGCTGTTTCCGCTGCTGACCAGAGTGCTGCTGCCATTGGTGCCACTGCTGGGCCTGCTGCTGACCAAGGGCGTCTCGGTGTACGGCCTGCAATTGCTGCGCCCCGTTAGCGGCCTGCTCGGTCGGGTCGCCGGGCAGGACGGCGACAAGGAGGCCACCGGCCTGATCGAACACTACCGCACCGAATTCGCGCTGTTGACAGGCGCGCTGGAAGGCCGCCTGGTGCTGTTTATCGACGACCTCGATCGCTGTGACAAGCAGACTGTCAACAGCATGCTGGAGCTGACCAACTACCTGACCGACATCGGCGAGTGTTTCATCGTGCTGGGCGTCGCCATCGAGCACATCGAGCGCAGCATCACGCCGGCCGACGCCGGGGGCGGCCTCGCGCCGCTGGAATACGCCCATCTGTATCTGCGCAAGCTGATCCATATCGAGGTGCCGGTACCCCATCGCGCCGCGCGTACCGAGGGCCTGTTCGACCCCGAGCCCGCGGTCGCCGCGCCCGGCGCGCTGGCGCAGCTCGCGCGGCGGCTGCCGTTGGCTTGGCTGCTGCGTGCCACGCTGATCCTCGGCCTGCTGGCGTTGAGCTTTCCGCTGTTCGACGCGCTGTTGAAGATCGGCATCGGCGCAGACCAAAAGATCGAGGTCGTAGCGCAAGCTGCCGATCCCGATTCCGCGGCAATCACCGCGCCGACGACGCCGTCCGTGGTGGTCGGTCACACACCCGAGCATCCATCCGTTAGCAGCGGCGCGCAGCTGACTACCGCCGCCCGCGAACCGCGGTGGGTCTTGTTGGTGATCCCGTTCCTCGTGGTGGCGGCAGCACTGGCCAGCCGGCGTCGGGCGGCAGTGATGGCGGCGCTCAACCGCGCACTGGGCGGCGCCAGCCGCACCTTTGACAGCGCCGACTTTGTCACCGCGATGAAGCTGTGGCATGCGGCGCTGGTATTGCACGACCCGACGCCGCGCGGGGTCAAACGCTTCGCCAACCGGGCGCGGCTGATGGCGATCTACGAACAGCAGAGCGCGCGTGCCGACACGCCGCCGCGGGCGATGACCCTGGAAGTGCAGGTGGTCGCCCTCACCGCCATCCATCAGGTGCATCCGCAGGTGCTGCTGCGCTGGCTGGACGCACTCGGCCAGGGCGCGAACACCCCGGTCGACCGCGCCCTGCAGGATGCGCTGAGCGGGCTGGCCAATGCCGCGCAAGCTGCCGCCAGGAATACCAACCCTCCGCCACCCATAGCGCCGGGGCTGATGGAGCAACTGACAGCGTGTTTCGCTGAACATATGCGCTTGTTTGGCGCCCCGACCGCGGCGGATATCGCCCGCATTACCCGTCGTATCCAGGATCTGAAAGTGCGCTGACAAAAAATCACCTGAACCCACCATAACTCACCCCCGACGGGGCAGCCGCGAGGCCAAACCATGGCAGCAACGAAAACGAAAAAGCTCTATAAGACGCTGGAGTATGAAGTCCGCAACCATATCGCCCAGGTCACCTTGAATCAGCCAGACCGGCTGAACAGCCTGACACCCGAATTCTGGCGGGACATTCGCGCAGTGTTCGAGGCCATCGACCGCGACACCCAGGTGCGCGTAGTGGTGCTTGCCTCGACCGGCAAGCACTTCACCGCCGGCCTCGACTTTGCCGTGTTCGCGCGCTTCCAGCCCGACGCTGAACGCGAACCGGCGCGGCACCGCGAGCAGGTGCGCGACCTCATCCGCGCCATGCAGGCGAGCTTCAACGCCATCGATGGCTGCCGGGTGCCGGTGCTGGCAGCCATTCAGGGCGCCTGCATTGGCGGCGGCGTGGACATGATTGCGGCCTGCGATCTGCGCTATTGCAGCCGCGATGCGCTGTTCTGTATCCAGGAGACCAACCTCGGCGTCACCGCCGATCTGGGCACGCTGCAACGGCTGCCGCTGATCATCCCCGCCGGGGTCATGCGCGAACTCGCCTACAGCGGGCGGCGCATGCCGGCGGCGGAAGCCCAGGCGGTCGGTCTGGTCAACGCGGTGTTTGACGATGCCGCGAGCCTGCTTGCCGGTGTGCTGGCGGTGGCCGCCGACATCGCGGCCAAATCGCCGCTGGCGATCCAGGGCACCAAAGAGATGCTCAATTACGCGCGCGACCACAGCATCGCCGACGGCCTCAATTTCGTCGCCACCTGGAACGCCGGCATGTTGATCACGGCGGATGTGGACACCGCGATCGCAGCGCAGCGGGCCAAGACCAGCGCCGATTTCGAGGACATCGCGCCGCGCGTGCGGCTCGGCGAGTGACGCCATGGGCTCATTCCGGGGTGAGCCGGGCACTGACCCGTGTCTCGCCGGCGGCGTCCAGCAGTTTCACCTGCCGCTGACCGTCGGCGGCGATCGCCACCCGCCCAAAGGATTGCATGGCGGGCGGCGGGCTGTTCT
>CBDDRG010000194.1:0-5076 GCA_965232975.1 uncultured bacterium | reverse complement strand
TGTCGTCCAAGGATGAATTGAAGCAACGCATCCTCAAGGGAATCGCCGAAATGAACGAGCAGCCCGTCGTCTTTCAATGGCAACGCTTCGACTTGGAATTGACATGATGTGTAAGCATATTTCTGGAACGGAGTACTAGTCCTGCGTTGCTTCGGTTAATCTGGCGACATGCTTGTCGCACCCTCGCCGACACCCCGGAGCATTGTGCTCTGCCCCACCGGCGACGAAATTCATTGTAGTCTGAAACCGGCGGTGGACACCCCGCCGGACAAGGCGCTCCAGGACACTCTGCCGACCGGTCGGTCACCGCAGCGCCGCTGCGGCACCTGCCGGTAGTTGTGCCAATATATCGCAGTCTGTCGCCGGCGCGATGTTGCCGCCGATCCACGCGCCAGGCAGATATAACCTCGTCCATCGAGCGCGGAAAGCACCCTCAAGACGATGGCGTCGCCATTGTCGGTATCCGTGGCGATGGCAGTGGGATCATGAAAAATACTGGGTCGAATCCGGAAATTTGCGCAAGAGTTGGTCGCCGATGTCGGCCAGCCGAGCCGCGGGAGGCAAATGTCAGCGCAACCAACAGCCAGCCCATGCAGGCGGACCGCCGGTCACCGGAGCGAGACCGTGGAATTGCTGTTCGACCAATGCTTTTTTGCGCGCTACCAGACGCTGTTGGTCGGTGGCGGCAGCGAGCCCCTGTACCAGCCGGCGGACGCCACCCGGCCATATCATCGAATTATTTATCGCGCCAACTACTTTGCCAGTGCCCTGCACGAAGTTGCGCACTGGTGCCTGGCCGGGGACGAACGCCGCAAGCTGGCGGACTACGGCTATTGGTACTACCCCGATAGCCGCTCGGCCGCCCAGCAACGGGCGTTCGAGCGGGTCGAAGTCAAGCCCCAGGCGCTGGAGTGTCTATTCGCCGCTGCCGCCCGCCATCCCTTTCGCATTAGTTTGGATAATCTGAGCGAACCGATCGGCGACGCGAGCCGTTTCGGGCGCGCCGTCGCAGCTCAGGCGGACACTTGGCGCCGCACCGGGCTGCCCGCCCGGGCGGAGCAGTTTCGAGCCGCACTGGCGGCCCATTTTGGTGGCGCCATTCCGGTCGAGCCCCGGTCGAGCCCCCAGCCCATTCCCCCCGGCTGAAGCACAGCTCAACAATAATTGGTCGCACCGCAAGCACCCGTGGGCCGGCGGTGAACCCATCGACGCCGACGCCGCTGTGGCACCTGAATTGGGAAGATTGGCGCGCCCGGACGATGGCCCGGTCACGCCGCCTGCGGTTTCTTCATCAGGTACACAAACACGAGACTGACGACAAACGCGGCGCCCATCACATAAAAGGCATCGTTGAACGCCATGATGCTGCTGTCGCGCCGCGCGATGGCGGCGAGCGCGCGCAGCGCCTGCTCCTGTGCCAGCGCGGCGTCGGCGCCCAGGCTCGCGAAATGCGCCTGCATCGCGGTCAGCCGTTCGACGGTATCGGGGCGGTACAGCGACACATTTTCCACGACATGGTCGGAATGAAAGCGCTGGCGCACCGAGATAAAGGTGGCGAGCAGCGCGATGCCGACCGAGCCGCCCAGGTTGCGCATGACATTGAACAGGCCGGACGCCGAGCCGACCTGGGCTTTTTCGATGCCGGCGGTCGCGATCACCGACAGCGGCAGCATGATGAAGGGCATTGCGAGCCCGCGCACGATGTTGGCGACCATCAGCTGCTGGTAGCCGTAGTCCGGGCTCATGTGGATGTTCATCAGGCAACTGAGGCCAAAACTGCCGGCGCCGATGGCGATCAGATGGCGGGGATCAACGACCTTCATCAACCGCAACACGATCGGCACCACAATGAGCTGCGGCAGCCCCACCCACATCATCACGGTACCGATCTGCATGGCGTTGTAGCCGAGAATCTGCGCCAGATACAGTGGCAGCACATATACCGAGCCGTACAGGCCGAGGCCGAGCACGATGTTGACCATATTGGCGAGGCCAAAATTGCGCCGCGCCAGCAGGCGCAGATTGATAAAGGGATTGCGCGCGCTGAACTCCACCCAGACGAACGCCAGCAGACAGAACCCGGCCAGCAGCGCGCCGCGCAAAATCCAGTCGGTCTCGAACCAGTCGTTGCGATTGCCCTCCTCCAGCACGATTTCCATGGCGCCGAGACCGACCGCCATCAGCGCGATGCCGCGCCAGTCGCCGGTTTTCAGCAGTGCCGGATTGGCGGCCACTGGGCGCAGGCCGCGCCACAGAATGAAGAACATCACCGCGGTCGGCAGCAGCTGCAAATAGAAGATGGACTGCCAGCCGAACTGCTCGGTCAGATAGCCGCCGAGGGTGGGGCCGATGCTGGGTGCCTGGGTCGCGGTCAGCGCGAACATGCCCATGCCGATCGGCTGCTTGCCGGGCGGCAGCAGGGTCAGGATCAGCGTGAACGACAGCGGGATCAGGGTGCCGCCGACCAGGCCCGCGAGCGCGCGAAACACCAGCATCGAGTACAGATCCTGCGCCAGCGCGCAGAGGAAGGTCGCGGCCATGAACAGCGCCGTGTTCCACAGGATATAGCGCTTCAAGCCGACCACCTGGGCCAGCCAGCCGGTGAGCGGAATGACGATGATCTCGGCGGTCAGGTAGGCCGTCGAAATGAACGACCCCTCCTCCAGCGTCGCCGACAGCGCGCCGACGATGTCTTTCAGCGAAGCGTTGGTGATGTGGATGTTGAGCACGGCGATGAAGGCGCCGAGCACGCCGCCAAACACCGTCAGCCAGGTACCGGCCGACACCTGATCCGGTGGCGGGGGCGCTGTGCCAGGCGCGGGGGTAGCGGCCGGTTCAATCATGCGCTGGCGCCGCCGACGCGCTCAGCGCAGGGCGGCGGCAGCGTCGCGGAGAGCGGGCGCCGTGCGGGTATCGACCGTCACGGTCGCCGACATGCCCGGGCGCAGATGGTCGAGGATCGGACTGTCGGGATCGAGCGCAATCCGCACCGGCACCCGCTGCACGATCTTGGTGAAGTTGCCGGTCGCGTTATCGGGCGGCAACAGGCTGAACTCGGCGCCGCTGGCCGGCGCCAGGCTATCGACGGAGCCGGTGAGGAGCTGATCCGGGAAGCTGTCGATGACCACGGTCGCGCGCTGGCCCGGCACCATCGCGGTGAGCTGGGTCTCCTTGAAGTTGGCGGATACCCAGACCTCGGCGAGCGCCACCAGCGCCATCTTGCGCGCGCCGACACTGACGTAATCGCCGGCCTGGATGAACTTGCTGCCGACGATGCCGGCCCAGGGTGCGCGCACGTCGGCGAGGTAGAGATTGATCTGGGCGAGGCGCAGATCCGCGGCGGCGCGCCGATGGTCGGCGGCCGCCTGTTCCCGTTCGGCGGCAAGCACGCGAACCTCCGCTTCGGCCGCCGTCAGCTCGGCGCGAGTGCGCGCCAGTTCGGCTTCTCCGCCGCGAACATCATTGAGCGCGTGGTCGTAGCGCTGGCGGCTGTCGAGTGCCTTGGCTTTCAGGGCTTCGGCGCGCTTCAGGTCGAGGCTGGCGCGCTCAAGACTCACCGTGGCGGTGCGCACCTGCGCAGCGGTGGCGGCTATGGTCGCCTGTTGCAGACTCAGACGCTGTTCCAGGCGGGCCAGATTCGCCTGTTCACTGGCGACCCGGGCCTGCGCGCCCTCGACCTGCGCCGCGTAGGCCTCCTTGTGCAGCGAAAACAAAATCTGATCCCGCTCGACAATCTGGTTTTCCTGGACCAGAACCTGATCGACATAGCCCGGCACCTTGGCGCTGATCACCGCGACATTGCGGCGCACATAGGCGTTGTTGGTCGATTCCTGAAAGCGGCCGTGTTGCCACCAACCGAACGCCCACCAGGCGGCACCTGTCAACGCCAGGGCGAGAACGCCAACGATCAGGGGTTTTTTCATGGTGGTGGCCCGGCGCTACCGAAACTGGTTTTTTGTTGCCCCACCGCGGCGCCGCGATGCCTGCCGACGGCGGCGACGGGCCGCGGGGAAAGGCGTCTGGATTAAGGTGGGAACTTGCCGCAATTATTAATGGTACTGTACCGTACCGTATCATTCGGATGCCAGGCGCACAAGCGATCCGCGCGACGCGACCACGCGCTCGCGCGCGGCCCAAAGCGTGCATCCACCTGCCTGAAATCAGTGAGGACAGCGGCGTGCGTGCCACCGTTCCCGTCACCGCCGACCAGCGCCGGGCCGCCATTCTCAGCGCGGGCATGGCGGTATTTCTCGAATTCGGCTATCGCGGCGCCAGCATCGACGAGATCGTCCGCCGCGCCGGCGGTTCCAAACGCACCATCTATAGCTATTTCGGCAGCAAGGACGAGTTGTTCGGCCACATCGTCACCGAGCTCGCCAATCAGATGACGGCGCCACTGGACGCGGGTGCGGTCGCCGGCCGGCCGCTGGCCGAGGCGCTCGGCCTGCTCGGCCGGCAATATCTCGAAGTGTTGTTGCGCCCCGAATCCCTGGCGCTGTTTCGCATCGTGGTCGCCGAGGGCGCGCGCTTTCCGGCGCTGGCCGAAGTGTTCTACCGCTGCGGACCGGGCTATGCCGCCGGCCGCCTGGCCGATTATCTACGCCAGCAGCAGCGTCTGGGTAATGTCCACATCGATCACATCGACCTCGCCGCCCGCCAGTACATCAGCCTGGTGCGCTCCGACATCCACCTGCGCGCGGCGCTTGGCCTCGGCGCGCCCGACGCCGCCGAGATCGGCGCCAGCATTGCGCTGGCGGTGCGCCTGTTTATCGCCGAATTCGGCGCCGGCCCGCGCCCAGGGTCATTGCGCGCGACCAAGCCGCCGGCACTTTGACACCGGCCCCGCGGACGCTATTGATCCGGCCCGCAAATACATTCGCCTTGGATCCTTCGACTGTTCGACAAGCTCACAGCTCAGCCTGAACGGCTTCAATCTGTTTGCGGGCTGGATCAACCTATTTCGGGCAGTTGACAGTGCACAAACCGGCTACAAGCTAGACTGGGAGCCAGTTTCAACGGATTTATCGAGGTCACCCAATGGGTGAAGCAAAAAGGCGTCAACTTGCTGTCCAAACG
>CBDDRG010000193.1:0-2760 GCA_965232975.1 uncultured bacterium | reverse complement strand
AGTGTCTTTAGATCCGCAATCGCATCACGCGAGGTTTCCTTGATGGTATCGGCGACTGCAAACAGGCCCATCACGCCCGCATCAGACGCCAGCAGCGTCACCGTCCGCCCCTGGTTCTCATGTTCGGCCAGGCGTTGTTCGAGCGCGGCGCTGCATTGCTGGCGCTCTTCGATCAGACGGTGATTACCCAGCACGTAAGATCGACCATCGACCGTCGCCTGCACGCCGCGGCCCATCAAGGCGGTGAAGCCTGCAATCTCGGCCACCGCCGGCGGCAGCCCCTGCGCGATGGCCTTCGACACCGGATGGTCGGAGCGACCCGCCAGGCTGGCGGCGAGCCGCTGCACGTCGGCCTCGTTGGCATCGTTGAGCGCCTGGAAAGTCACGAGTTTGGGCTTGCCCTCGGTGATGGTACCGGTCTTGTCCAGCGCGATGGCCTTGAGCTTGCGCGCGTCCTCCAGGTAGGTGCCACCCTTGATCAGGATGCCGCGCCGGGCAGCACTGGCCAGCGCGCTGACGACGGTGACGGGTGTCGAGATCACCAGCGCGCAGGGACAGGCAATGACCAGCAGCACCAGCGCCTTGTAGAGCGCCTGGCTCCAGGTCCAGCCCATCAGCCACGGCGTCAGCACCGCGACAGCGACGGCGATCAGGAACACCGCCGGTGTGTAAACGGCAGCAAAGCGGTCTACGAAACGTTGTGTCGGTGCGCGCGAGCCTTGCGCTTCTTCCACGGCGTGGATGATGCGGGCCAGCGTGCTGTTGTTGGCGGCCGCGGTGACGCGGAACTCCAGCTCCGCGTCCTGGTTGATGGTACCGGCGAACACCGGATCGCCGACTCCCTTATCCACCGGGATGCTCTCACCGGTCACCGGCGCCTGGTCAATCGCGCTCGCGCCGGCCGTCACGACGCCGTCCAGCGGAACGCGTTCCCCGGGCCGGATGCGCACGATGGCTTCGAGCGGCACTTCGGCTGCAGCCACGGTCTTCCAGGATCCATCTGCCTGCCGCACCTCAGCCTGCTCTGGAGCCAGCGCCATCAGGCTCTGGATCGCGTTGCGTGCGCGATCTAGCGAACGCGCCTCGATCAGCTCGGCGATGGCGTAGAGCGCCATCACCATCGCCGCTTCCGGCCACTCGCCGATCAGAAACCCGCCGGTCACCGCTACGCTCATCAGCGCAGTGCGGTTGAGCTTGCCGTGGCGCAGCGCTGTAAAGCCCTTCTTGTAGGTGTCCAGGCCTGCGAGCCAGATCGCCACTGCGGCCAGGGCCATCTTGGCCACCGTGAACATCGGCGCATCCCCGCCGAAAAACTCCACGGCCTCGGCCAGGCTGGCCAGAGCCAGCGCGAGTGCCAGCCGGCCCAGCCCTCCCTGCAAACCACCGGGCGCGTGTTCACCGTCTGCCGCCGCTGGGCTGGACACGGTGTCCAGCGGCTGTGGATCGAAGCCGGCATTTCGGATGGCCGCCACCGCGTCGGTGACAGTCTGCGCCGGAGCGCGGATCGTCAGCGTGCGCGCGCCGAGCTGAAAGCTCAACGACTGGATGCCCGCGATCGGCTCCACTGCGCGGCGGATCTCCGATTCCTCGGCCGCGCAGTCCATCGTTGCGATGCGGAAACTGGAGACGCCAGGGGAAGTGGCGGATGTCGTCGTCTGGTTGTTCATGAACGATGCCCTCTTGTCATTGAATACTGTCCTGAGTGGACTTCCTCAAAGTCGGCTCCAAATAGGCGCCGGTTTCGTAGAGCCACTGGGGCAGATGGACTTCGGCCAGGAGGTGGTTGCTTACGTTGGGATCGATTTCCGTAACCCTGCTCTGCAAGCCGTTCCTGTCGATCTGGTACTGCCTGACCTCACCACCCGGCAGTAAGACACTCAGCAAGCCGGGTTTCAGGCATGCGAAGCGATCATTGAACTGCATCACCGCCCTTGGTTCAGGACCGTCTCGTACGCCGAATTCAGGCAAGGTTCGAGTCAGATCACGACCTGGGAAGGGAATGTCTGCGCTGACGCCCATGGCCGATAGCAGCGTCGGAGCCAGATCGATCTGGCTCGCAATGCTGTCAATCACGAGCGGGCGTACGTCAGCGCCGATCAGAAGAGCCGGCACTCTGAATCGCTCCAGAGGAATGATTTCGTCGCCATAGACCCGAACGTCGTGATCGGCGACTACGAGAACAAGGGTGTCTTTGAAATAGGCTGAAGTGCTGGCTTCATCCAAGAATTTGCCAAGCGCATGATCGGCAAATCGAACCGCATTGCGGACGCTGCGCGCCTCGCCATCGGGATTGATGTGTCCTTCTGGATACTCGAACGGGGTATGGTTCGACGATGTGAAGGCAAGCAGGAAATACGGCTCGCTCCCCGCATTGAGTTGCTGGGCGCGAGCATGTACGCGCTTGAACAAGTCTTCATCGGAAACGCCCCAGGTACCGCGGAACATGGGGCTTTCGAAATCGCCTTGATCGATGACCGCGTCGAAGCCATTTCCAAGAAAGAAACCGCGCATGTTGTCGAAGTGCGATTCCCCGCCATAGATGAACTCACTCCGATACCCGGAGCCGTCCAAGGCGCTCGCCAAGGTTGCAAATCCAAACTGCGATCTGGACAGCTTGAGGACGCTCTGCATGGGCGACGGCGGAAAGCCTGCGACGATAGCTTCCAGGCCACGCGCAGATCGAGTCCCTGTGGCATACAACTGGGTGAGCCACCAGCCTTTGGATGACCATTCATCCAGACGCGGGGTGAGACCTTCGCC
>CBDDRG010000192.1:0-23597 GCA_965232975.1 uncultured bacterium | reverse complement strand
CACCGGCGTGCGCATCGCCGACACGGCGCGGGTGCGCCTCGGCGCCTACATCGGCGAGGGCACCACCATCATGCCCGCCGGCTTCGTCAACTTTAACGCCGGCACCGAGGGCCCCAACATGATCGAGGGCCGGGTCTCGGCTGGCGTCTTGGTCGGCGCCGGCTCCGATCTCGGCGGTAGCAGCTCGACCATGGGCACGCTGTCGGGCGGCGGCAACATCGTCATCTCGGTCGGCCGGGAGTGCCTGATCGGCGCCAACGCCGGCATCGGCATCCCCTTGGGCGACCGCTGTATCGTCGAGGCCGGGCTCTATATCACCGCCGGCACCCGGGTGCTGCTGCTCAACGATCAACGGCAAGCGGTCGGCGCGGCCAAGGCCCGCGATCTGGCGTCCAAATCCGACCTGCTGTTTCGCCGCAATTCGGTCAGCGGCGCCGTGGAGTGCCTGACCAACAAATCGACGGTAGAGCTGAATGCCGATCTCCACGCCCACAACTGATCTGCGGCTGCGCCCGTGACCGAGCTGTCGCCGACGCTGGCGCTGACCTGCGATTTGATTCGCCGCCCCTCGGTGACGCCGGCGGACGCCGGCTGTCAGGCGGTGATGAGTGCGCGCCTCGCCGCTCTCGGGTTCAGGGTCACGTCGCTGCGCTTTGGCGATGTCGATAATTTTTGGGCGGTGCGCGGCGACGCGGGGCCGCTGCTGTGCTTCGCCGGTCACACCGACGTGGTGCCCACGGGCCCGGCGGCGGCCTGGCGGCAGGCGCCGTTTGCACCGACGCTGGTGGACGGCGTGCTCTACGGCCGCGGCGCTGCCGACATGAAGGGCTCGCTCGCGGCCATGGTCATCGGCGTTGAAAATTTCGTGCGCGAGCACCCCGACCATCGCGGCGCCATCGCCTTCTTGATCACCAGCGATGAAGAGGGCGCGGCCGTCAACGGCACCGCCAAGGTCGTCGATTGGCTGCACGATCAAGGCGCGAAGATCGATTGGTGTGTCGTCGGCGAGCCCTCCAGCCGCACCACGCTCGGCGACGTCATCAAGAACGGCCGCCGCGGCTCACTGAGCTGCGAGTTGGTGGTAAAGGGTGTGCAGGGCCATGTCGCCTATCCGCACCTGGCCGACAACCCCATTCACCGCGCGCTGCCCGCGCTGGCCGAACTGACGGCGACGACCTGGGACAGTGGCAACGCGTTTTTTCCGGCCACCCGCCTGCAGATCTCCAACATCAATGCCGGCACCGGCGCCGGCAATGTGATTCCCGGCGAACTGCGGGTGCTGTTCAACTTCCGCTTTTCCACGGCTGTGACGGCAGCAGAACTGCAGGCCCGCGCCGCAGCCATCCTCGACCGCCACGGCCTCGACTATCAGTGTCATTGGCAGCTGGGCGGCCAGCCCTTTCTGACGCCGGCTGGCGAGCTGGTCGCCGCGGTGGTTGCGGCGATCCAAGGCTGCACCGGCACCGCTGCCGAGCTGACCACCGACGGCGGCACCTCGGACGGTCGTTTTATCGCCGCCTTGGGTGCGCAGATTGTCGAACTCGGCCCGGTCAACAACAGCATTCACAAAGTGGATGAACATGTAGTTGCCGCCGATCTCGACGCGCTCGCCCGCATCTATCAGCGCGTGCTCGAAAATCTGCTGGCTTAGCAGGCTGTTGAAAAACGCTTTTCGACGGCCTGTTAAAGCAAGCCAAGGATGGCTTGCACGAAGATCAAGCACGCTAAGCGCTTGATCTTCGGAGGCCGTCGCGGGCGTGTACCGCGACGAGCCGGGTCGAAAAAGGGCACGAAAGCCCTTTTTCAACATCCTGTTAGGCGTGAGGCGCGCTATCGCCGCATTTTTTTCGGCGGCATCTTGTGCAAAGGATAGACGTCGAAGCGCGTGGTCTTCCCGTCCAGGCTAAAGCCAGGCTCGCGGCCGGCCAGCGGCGGCGCCTGGCGGGCGCGTTTGACCACGACCCGATAGCGGGCGCACGCCAGCGCCCGCGGCAACAGCTCGGCGGCGTCGGCATCGGTGCCCACCAGGTCGTGAAATGCCGCCATCTCCTTGCGCACCTTGGCGGTCTTGGCGCGCGCGGGAAACATGGGATCGAGGTAGATGACATCGGGCCGGTCGTCTTCCGTCACCGTCTCAAGCCAGTGGCGGCTGTCGCCCCGCCGGAAATCAAGACGCGCGACGATCGCCGCCAACCCCCATTCGCACAGCGCATGCCGCCGCGCGCGCTCCAGGCCATCGGCGAGGAGTTCGGCGACCACCGGATTGCGTTCGCACAGCAACACCCGGGCGCCCAAACATGCCAGCGCAAAGCCGTCACCGCCCAAACCGGCGGTCAGATCGGCAACGAAAAGATCTTTCTTGGTCGGTATACCCACCGCCTTGGCAATGGCCTGGCCGCTGCCGCCACCGTGCAGGCGGCGATGTCGCAAAGATCCATCGACGAAATCGCAGCGGATCGGGTTGGGCGCGCGGGCGCCCCGCTGGCACAGCGCCAGGCCGCTGTCAGACAATTCGAGCACGAAGCAAAAATCCGCCGCGGTGGCGTCGATGACCAGTGGCAGGGACAGCCTCGCGGCAAGTTGCGCGCCCACCAGGGGATCGACGATGCGGGACAGCAGCGCTATCGACACGCCACAGGCTGCTGATGCCGCGCCTGCCCCCTGGCGTTACTGCACCGGCACCATGACCATTTCCACCCGGCGGTTGGCCTGACGGCCCTGGTCGCTGTCATTGCTGGCCACCGGATCGCGCTCGCCCATGCCTGAAGTCATCACTCTGCCCGGCGCCACCCCCTGGGAGACCAAATACTGGCCGACGCTGGCCGCGCGATTCTCGGACAGCGTCTGGTTGTAGCTGTCGCTACCGGTCGAATCGGTATAACCGGTCACACGGATATTGGTTTTGTTGTACTCCTTGAGTACCTGCACCACGGCCCCGAGAGTGTCGTAGAACTCGGGGCGGACTTCATAGCGGTCAACCCCAAAGGTGATGCTGCCCGGCATCGACAACTTCAGGTTGTCGCCTTCGCGGGCAACGCTCACGCCGGTGCCGGCCATTTTGGCCCGCAGCACTTTCTCCTGCTTGTCCATGTAGACGCCGATACCACCGCCGATGGCCGCGCCGCCGGCCGCGCCAATCAGCGCGCCTTTCTTGCGGTCTTTACTGCTGGACGTCGCGGCGCCAATCACTGCGCCGGCGAGCGCACCGACGCCGGCACCTTTGGCGGTGTTGCTGGTTTTCTGCTCCCCCGTGTAGGGATCGGTGGACGCGCAACCGACCAGCAGGGTCATCATCACCATCAGCGCCAATGCCTTCATGCCACCACTCCCCGCTCCGTTGATTTGCGTTTCTCGAATCTCCAGCGACGCCGCCCATGGCCGGCGCCGCTCGACCGCCAGCATAGCCCTACCCATTGCGGGGGGCTAGAATGGCGACCTGCTACCGGGGCACCCCTTTTATGAAGCGCCGCGCTGTCGAATTTCTCTTTACCAGGTTGCCAACACAACTCTTGTACCCCGTGTGCTCCATGGCGCTGGCGGCGGGCTTGGCCGCCACCCTGACCGCTTGCCACCCCTATACGGTCACCATCAACGATCACCCGGTGTACGTCCCCCCGGCGCTCTTTGACGACTACCGGATACCCGACCCGGCGTTGCGGGATTGTGTCGCGCAGACCATTGCCGATCGGCAGGTTACCGCCCCGGATCAACTCACCCGGCTCATCTGTACCCATGGCGAAATCGCGGATGTGGCCGGGCTGGAGGTATTCGTGGGACTTGCCGAACTCGACCTGTCTCACAACAACCTCACCCACATCAAGGCGATACTCCAGTTGCCCCGCCTGGAGACAATAAAGCTCGCCGCCAACGACCGGCTGGATTGCGGTGAGGCGCGCCTGCTGGCCACCAATGTGGGCGCTATCGAACTGCCCGCCCACTGTGCAAAGAAATAACGGCATCAAGCCACGCTGAAACGGCACGCCAAGTTACCCACAAATCCTGTGGATAACTTTGTGGACTACATCTCGATAACGCCCGCGACACCGCTAGAACCATGGCACTGTCACAGAATGATTACTTTTTGGGCAAGTAAAATTTATCATTAAGATCAATAAGTTACGTATTTAAAAACGAGAAATCAACGACTTATGAAGCATTTGCTACAGGCCGGGTGAGATAGCGCGCGCAATGTGGATGAATATTTTTGGTGCACCTCTTTCCGCTGCTGCACCGCCGCCACGCACGCAGGGGCTACATCTGACACAAGGCGGCAACCAGCGGTACCAGGGCATCGCAAAGTGTTTCATTTCAGCGCGGGCGCCTGGTGCCCGGCCATTAGTCCAGGCCGACGCCCAGGCGGTGACAGACGATCTCGTAGGATTCGACCACATTGCCCAGGTTCTGCCGAAAGCGGTCCTTGTCCAGCTTTTCGCGGGTGTGGACGTCCCACAGGCGACACCCATCGGGCGTGAATTCGTCGCCCAGCATCACCTCGCCCTTGAACAGGCCAAACTCCAGCTTGTAATCGACCAGCAGCAAATCGCCATCGCGAAACAGCGCCTGGAGGACGCCGTTGACCGCAAACGACAGCTCTTTCATCCGCAGCACCTGATCGGGGGTCGCCCAGCCGAAGGCCGCAATGTGGTATTCGTTGACCATGGGGTCGCCCAGGGCGTCGTTCTTCAGAAAGAACTCAAAGGTCGGCGGATTGAGATCGATGCCCTCGGCGACCCCGAGCCGGCGACACATGCTGCCGGCGGAGATATTGCGCACCACGCATTCGATCGGAATCATCTGCAAGCGGCGCACCAGCGATTCCTGCGCCGACAACAGCGCCACGAAATGATTGGCGAGGCCCGCCGCCGCCAGGTGCGACATGATGAACGCATTGAAACGGTTGTTGACCATGCCCTTGCGATCGAGCCGCTCGATACGCTTGCCGTCAAAGGCTGAGGTATCGTCGCGAAACAACAGGATCAGGTGATCGGGATCATCGGTGAGATAGACTGACTTGGCCTTGCCTTGATACAGCTCTGCGCGCTTTTCCATTGTTAATCGACCTCGGCGACTCTATTCATTCAGAACCCCGGGCTAAGCCAATGTCAGCCAGGAAAAACCGTCGTTCTGGGTGGCATACACAACCCGGGGAATGGCGGTAGTCAGCGGCTTGAGTTCGGCCTCGACCAGGGTCTGGCGGTTGTTGTGCTGGCTCATGTGGCCGATAACCAGGGTGTGCAGGCAACGCCGGTCGATATTGGCCAACAGCTCCCCCGCCTGACCATTGTTCAAGTGCCCCCAGGGCCCGGCCACCCGCTGCTTGAGGGCCGCCGGGTAGGGGCCGGCGGCGAGCATGGCGGCATCGTGGTTGGCTTCCAGCACCAGCGCATCACAGCGCCGATAGCTGGCGATGACATGGGGCGTGATCGCGCCCAGATCGGTCAATAACCCGAGCCGGTGGCGGTCGCTGCGCAACACAAACTGCACCGGCTCGCGAGCGTCGTGGGGGACGGCGACCGCGGTCACCCCGAGGTCGCCCAGATTAAACTCCCGGCCGGCATCGATCAAGGTGGCTCCCACCTGCCGCTCGATCCCCGCGGCGTGGGCGGTGCCGGCAGTCATCAGCAACGGAATGCCGTAGCGGCGTGCCAACGGCACCGCGCCGCCAAGATGATCACTGTGCTCATGGGTAACCAGAATGGCCGTCAGTTGCTCGGGACGCCAACCCAGGCCGACGAGCCGCCGGGTGGTTTCGCGGACGGAAAAGCCGCAATCCACCAGCACCCGAGTCGTGCGCCACTCGACCACCGTGCCGTTGCCCTTACTGCCGCTGCCGAGTGAAGCGAAGCGCATATCAGGACAGGTTGGCGCGAATTTTCTTCAACAGCCGTAGGGCTTCCGCGCGCTTGAGAGAGGCCTGATCACTGTCGTAAACGCGCACTTCGATGCCGGTGTCGCCTTTGGTCAGCCGCACTTGATAGTTGGCGGCAGGCCGCTCCTTAGGTTGATCGCGACCGAACAGGCGGGCGATAAATCCGGGTTTATCCCCTTCCCGCTCTTCTTTGTCTTTATAAAGAACATAGAGCACGCCCGTCGAACGATCCTGATCGACCACATTGAACTCTTCCTTGGAAACCGAATAACCCACCGACGCCCAGGCGCGATCGTAGTCCAGATTGATACGAACAAAGGGGTCGGCGCCGAGCGGCGTGACAATCTCGACCTTGGAACCGCCGCCGATGGTCTGCGCCAGCAGCGACACCGTGCCCTTGGTGGCATCCGCCGACAGCGAGCTCGCCAGCACGCGGGTCATGTTCTGTTCGCGGACGTCGCTCATGGAGGTTTGCGGCCACTCCCCCGGCGGGGTGCCGCGGGGCTTGCTGGCGTGCAGGATGGAGACCTCCGTACTGTTGGGCTGAATGCCCTCGGCAATGGTGAAACGAAAGCGATTTTCGTGATCCGGATCGTCATCGAATTGCAGCCAACCGGTCTCGATCACCCCGGCGCTGGCGTTGGCGAGGGCGATCGGCACCCGGTTGTTGTTGAGGATGCCGCGCACCCGCGGCCAGACCTCGCTCGGGGAGCGGTTGATCAGGATCCAGCGGCGGCCGCTCAGGGACTGGATTTTGACCTCCTCCTCGAGCAGATTGGTCGATAGCGACTGGGGCCGCGGCGCACCCTCGGTCTCATAAATGAGCGAGGTTTCGGGAATGGGTGGAATCGCGTACAGGGTTCCGATGGCCTCGGTGCGCACACCGGGCGGCAAGGTGATGGGCGGGATTTCCTCCGACTTGAGGTAGTCCTTGCCGCGATTGCGAAACATCCCCTCTTCGCCGAAAAACACTCCGCAGCCGGTCAGACTGACCGCGGCCAGCAACACTATGGACAAACCCTTGCTCATCTCGGCAATTTCTCCAACGGAACTCATCAAGGAGCCAACGGAATTTTTAGCAGATGCTCAATAACCTGCTGCGCCCGCCAGCCCATTTTATATATGGCTTGTACCACACTTCAGCTACCAGCCGTCGGCACCATGCCGAGCGCGGCCATGGCCGCGCGCAGTTGCGGTTGCAGCGCCACCGACAGCGGCGTCAACGGCAGGCGGATCGCCTCCCCGCACAGCAATCCCAGTGCGCCCACCGCCCATTTCACCGGGATGGGATTCGACTCCACAAACAATGCCCGGTGCAACGGCGCCAGGCGCTCGTCAATGGCGCGCGCGCGCGCGGCGTCGCCCCGGAGCCCAGCCGCACACAGATCGTGCATTAAGCGCGGCGCCACATTGGCGGTCACCGAGATATTGCCCTTGCCGCCCAGCAGAATGAGCTCCGCGGCCGTGGCGTCGTCCCCTGAATAGACGGCGAAGGTCGACGGCGCCTGCGCGATCAGGCCCTGCGCCCGGCGCAGGTCGCCTGTCGCCTCCTTGATGCCGACAATGTTCGGCACCACCGCCAAGCGAAGCACGGTCGCAGGGAGCAGATCGCAGGCCGTGCGCGCGGGGACGTTGTAGAGAATCTGGGGGATGTCCACGGCCTCGGCAACCGCGCGAAAATGCCGATACAGCCCCTCTTGCGTGGGCTTGTTGTAATAGGGGACGACCAGCAGACAGGCGTCGGCACCAGCCGCCTTGGCGCCCTGCGTCAGTTGCACCGCCTCGGCCGTACTGTTGGCGCCGGTGCCGGCGATGATCGGCAACCGCCCGGCGGCCTGCTCGACGCACACGCGGACGACATCGAGGTGCTCATCCACGTCCAGCGTGGCGGACTCACCCGTGGTGCCGACCGCGACAATGCCATCGGTGCCCTGCGCAATGTGCCAGTCCACCAAGCGCCGCAATGCCGGCCAGTCCACCGCCAGCGAGCCGGCCTGCATGGGTGTCACCAACGCGACGATACTGCCAGCGATCATGCGGGAGACTCAGGAAAAGGCGCCATGGTACTGGGGTCACCCGATGGGTACAAGTTGACGAGCCTGGGCACCGTGGTGGGTCGAGCTTGGGCGAGACCTTGCGGTTACCCCAACCGACCATGAAGTAATGTCGCCGCTTGTCGTGGAAAACGGCGAGTAAGATTTGCGCCGGGAAACCGAACTGTTTACCGTGGCGCATTTTCCGCCTGTCGGCATCGAGTAAATAGCGGTGCGCGGATTTTGGCCTCCGCACCGTCTGGCGATGGCGCACGGTGAAAGCAACGCTGCGAAAAAGCGCTGCGAAAAGAGGGTGAAGGGGAGTGCCGGGCACATTGAGCCCGCCGTCGCGGGTGGCTGGGTGACGAGCTCCAGTCCTCGGAGTCTTGCTGTTGAATCGGAGCGCAAGAACACCGGTTATGAGAATTCACCAAGTCAAGGGGCGCTTAGCCAACAGCTATGTCGTCGAGAGCGGCAACAAACTGCTCGTGGTGGACGTCGCTTGGCGGGGCGAAAAATATGTGCTCGGCTATATTCGCGAAGTGCTCGGCCGCCCGTTCGCCGATGTCGCGCTGGTTATCTGCACTCACGGCGATCCCGACCACAGTGGCGGGGTCGCCGCTCTGGCGCGCGTCTGTGGCGCCTCCTGGGCGATTCCCTATGCGACCCGCGTACCCTGGCGCAAGCTGATCGGGGATCCGGCGGGGCCGCTGGTGCGCGCAGCGACAACCATGGCCGAGGGGCTGCGCCCACGTGCCTGGGCCATGTACGCAAGTCGGGAGCGCGGTCGGGCGGCACAGCGCTTGCCGAGTTATGTCCCCGCGCCAGGCAGTCTTACGGGGACGCCCCCGCCAGCCTCTGCGCGGCTGAAGGATAGGCGCCGGCTGCCCGGGTTTGCGGATTGGGAGGTGATCCATACGCCCGGCCATTCCTGGGATAGCTGTTGTTACTATCATCATCCGAGCCGCAGCCTGATCAGCGGCGATACGCTGCTGGGCAGCCGCTCTGCGGGGCGGCCGGTGGCGCCCTCGGTGTACGCCAATCCCTGGCACCTGGCGCGCAGCTTCCGCCGCTTGCAAGCGCTCGATGCCCGCGCCGTTTATCCCGGCCATGGCGATGTGTTTACCGGCGTCAATCTGCTTGCCCATCTTTAGCAAGCAGGAGCAGGATGTTGAGAAAAGGGCTTTCCTGCCCTTTTTCAACCCGGCTCGTCGCGGTACACGCCTACGCCATCTGGGTCTCAAAGGCTTTCAGGTCGAAGTAATCGCGCCAGGCCGCGATTTTGCCGCCGGTGAACTCGAAGACGCCGGTGACCTCGATCGCGAGCTTCTTGCCGTTCTTCAGCACAAATCGATCGACGCGCTCGTTGAGCACTATTCCGGCGGCATTCTCTGCGGAGTGCAGCACTTCAAACTTGACGCTGTCGGCGCCGCCGATGAACGGAGCGATGAAACCGCGTATTTGCGCGTCGCCCACCAGCTTCGGCATCGGCATGTTGTGGTAGACCGCGCCCGGCGCAAAGAACGCCATGATCGCGTCTACATCGCGATCCTCCCACGCGGCGATAAAGCGGCTGACTATCTCGGTATTCGACATCTGTTCCTCCGGGATTATTGGCAAGTTATCGGTTGGCCATCGGGTTTCCCCCGCTCGGGCTGACGTGGCAAGGGCGAGTCGGGTTCTGCAATGGCAATGTTTCCCGACTGCGGCGGTCGTGGCCGCGCGGGCTTGCCGCGCAACCCGCCCCGCAGCCGAGCGGCAAGCGGTTAACTCCTCCCTGCCGGGAATGCCTCGGCGACCAGCACCCGCTGTTGCTCAAGCGCGCTGATCTCGGCATTGGAACAGGCCAGCAAATCCTTCAGTACCTCCCGGTTGTGCTCGCCGAGGTAGGGCGCCTCCAGCTCGATATCATTGGGGTACTCCGAAAACCGCAGCGGCATGCCGGGCATCTGGAAGGTACCGAATTCGCGCTCGGTAACCGTGCGCACGGTGCCCCGCGCGATGAAATGCGGGTGGTTCATGGCCTCCTCGACGCTGAGCACCGGCGCCACCGGAATCCGCCGCTCTTCGAGAATGCGGATCACCTCGTCGTCGCTGGCGCAGGATCGAATCCAGTCTTCGAGGATCGCGACCAGCGCGAAGCGGTTCCTGACCCGCTCGCGGGCGTCCTTGAAGCGCGGATCTTCAACCAGCTCGGGCATGCCGATGGCGGCGCACAGCTCCTGCCACTGGTGCAGCACGGCGATGATGATCAGGTAGCGACCGGGTTCCTTGCCCTTGAACGCGCCGAGCGGCGCCATGCCCGGATGGTGCGCACCGGCGCGAGTGGGTTTCAGTTTGCCCGCGCTGGCGCTGACCATGCCGACATTGATCTCGTGGCAGTGGAAATAGCTGTCGATCAGCGAGATATCCAGATGCTGACCGGGCCCGCCCAGCGCGCGCCGGTACAGCGCCGCGTTGATGGCGGCGAGCGCGTGCACGCCGGTCGTGACATCGCCGATCGCGGCCATCGGCAGACTCGGCGCCTGGTCGCGCTCGCCGATCAGGCTGGTGATGCCGGAATAAGCCTGGGCGATGTAGTCGAACCCCGGCCGCTCGGCGAGCGGGCCGGTCTGCCCGAAGGTGGAGATCGAGCACATGATCAACTTGGGGTTGAGGCGATGCACGGTGTCCCAATCGAGCCCCATGCGGCCGATGACGCCGGGCGCGAAATTTTCCACGAGGACGTCGAATTTGGGCACCAGATCGAGCAACAGCTGGCGCCCGGCAGCGGTCTTGACGTCCACGCACAGGCTTTTCTTGCCGCGGTTCTGCTGTAAAAAATAGGCGGAGCGCCCGCCTTTCAGATAGCCGGCCTTGCGCACCTGGTCGCCGTTGGGGGCCAGCTCGAGCTTGATGATCTCCGCACCCATTTCGGCCATTAGGCGGGTAGTCGTCGGCCCGGCGAGGTGCTGCGTGAAATCCAGCACCCGCAGGCCGTCGAGCACATGGCGTTCGGTCATCTTCCCCATCTCCGATCGTTATTGTTATCCGGATCGGGCCTGCTCCAACCCGGTCGGCATCGCTCGGCGTGTGCCCGCTGCGGGCGGCGAGGTTGCGCGTTTGCCGCGCTCGTCGCGCCCTCGCCAGCTTGCCCCCGATCCGATCGCGGGACGGGAGCCCAGTCGAAACACTGGATTCCCGTCCGCGCGGAATGGCGGAGCAGACAGGTCTTCTTGCCGCGTCGACAACTCGCGGGCGGGGCAGACTAGCTGATCTCTAGCCCCCGCAAATTGCCCTCGGCACGCCATTTTCCGATGATGTCGAAAAATTTGGCGGCGCCACCGCCGTACTGGCCGGAGATAAAGCCGTTTTTGCTCTTGCCGCCACCTTCATTGTTGTAATAGCCAGGCGTGCATTCCGCCAACAGCCGTTCGGTCTTGTCGCCATAGCTGTTGCAGATGTTGCACCACTCGTCTTCGGCGGCCTGGGTGACTTCAACCGTTTTGGCACCCCTGGCCATGCCCTCCTTCACGATATAAGCCAGATGTCCGGCCTGCTCGCTCAGCATGTGCGTGGCGTTGGGGGTGACGCCGGTCTGGGTAAAGCCCATGAAAAAGCAATTCGGGAAGCCGTGGCTCTGGAGGCCGTGAAAAGTGGCAAGCCCATCGGCCCATTTCTTGCTTAGCGAAACGCCACCGCGGCCGATCACGTCATAGCCGGACTGGCTGGTGTAACTGGTGCCCACTTCAAAGCCGGTGGAGAAGATCAGGCAGTCCACTTCGTATTCCTTGCCGTCCACGATCACGCCGTTTTCGGTGATCTCGTCGACCCCATGGCCATGGGTATCGACCAGCGTGACACTGGGGCGGTTGTAGGTTTGCAGATATTCGTCGTGGGAGCACGGGCGCTTGCAGTACTGGCGATAATAGGCCTTCAGGGCCTCGGCGGTTTCCTGGTCTTGCACGATGGCAGCCGCCCGATCGCGGATTTCCTGCATCTTCTTGAAATCCGCCAGTTCAAAGACCTCTTCTTTCTCAGCCTCGGTGAGCTCATTGATGTCGCCGGTGACGATGCCGCCGATGTTGCGGAAGATGTCGGTCCAGCCATCCCCGACCTTGTCGTCATCGGTATAGCCGCCGCCCAGCGCCAGGTTGAAGTTCTCGACGCGCTCTTTATGCCAGCCGGGCTTCAGTTTGGCTTTCCATTCCGGGCTGGTGGGCGCGTTGTAGCGCGCGTCCACGGACGACGGTGTGCGCTGGAAGACATACAGGCGTTTCGCCGCCTCGCCCAGATGCGGGATGCACTGCACCGCGGTGGCGCCGGTACCGATGATGCCGACGCGCTTGTCGTTCAGCTTGTGCAGACCACCATCGCAGCTACCCCCCGTATAGGCGTAATCCCAACGGCTGGTGTGGAAGGTATGGCCCTTGAATTTCTCGATTCCCGGTATGCCCGGCAATTTCGGGCGGGTCAGCAGGCCGTTGGCCATCGCAATGTAATGGGCCTTCATGGCGTCGCCGCGATCGGTGTGGATGATCCAGCGGGAAATGCTCTCATCCCAGCGGATTTCGGTAACCTCGGTTTGAAAGCAGGTATCCCGATAGAGGTCGTATTTTTTGGCGATGTTGATGCTGTGCTGGAGCAGTTCCGGCGCGTGGGCATAGCGCTCGGTGGGCACGTAATCGAGCTCATCCAGCAGGGGCATATAGACATAGGCTTCGATGTCGCACTGGGCGCCGGGATAGCGGTTCCAGTACCAGGTGCCGCCGAAATCCCCGGCCTTGTCGATGACGCGGATACTCTCGACACCCGCCTCGCGCAAGCGGGCGCCCGCCAGCAGACCGCCGAAGCCACCCCCGATGACCGCCACTTCGACCTCATCGGTGAGCGGTGCGCGGGTGAAGTTCGGCGCCACATAGTGATCTTCCATGAAATGTGCAAATTTCCCGGCGGCGTCCCGGTACTGACCGAAGCCGTCCTTGCGCAGGCGCTTGTCGCGCTCGGCGCGGTATTTTTCGCGCAAGACGTTCGGATCGAACCCCAGTGTCGCCGGGTCTCTCGAAAACTTTGGTGCCGTGGTCATGGTGGATACCCCCTGAGTTTTGCCGGGTTTCGGCCCGGGCCAGTTACTGGAAATTAAAATTATTGCGGTCCGCCGGCGGCAAATTCCCCTGCCGTGGAGCCCAGTCGGGGCTTGACAAACGGCGGTAGCGGCGGCAGCGCGATCAGGTCTTGGGCGGATGATGCGGCAAGCCTGACACGGATACAAGAAGGCTGCCCGCGGCACCGCGCCGTCCAAAGTGGAGCCGCGCGCCGATAAACAGTGCTTTGGCTTTTTGCCATACACGTCGTACACTCGAAACAACTTTTATAATCATGAATTCTGGCTCACCAATTTCTTGCCAATATCCTTACCATACAGCTCGCTGGAGGCTTGATATGCCGCTGCAGACCTTTCCCCCCATGACCAAGGATTTTCCCAGCTTCGACTGCGATGCCCATATCGCCGAGCCGGTGCGCATCTGGGAGCGCGCCGAGGACCATCTCACCCGCGCCGAGCTGGCCGCGCTCAAAACCACGATGTGGTACGACCGCGAGTCGGATCAGATCATCGTCAACGACACCACCGGCGCCGGCATCCGCTCCAAGGAGGGCCGTGGCACCGCCGGCGCCCTGAACCTGGTGTCGGTCGCCGGGCCGGGCGTGAAGCACGGCATCCAGCGCGCGCTCAATGTCCGCAATCTGCGCGCCGAGACCGCGCTCACCAAGGCACAGTCGGCCTATCTCGATCACCGCGGCGCCTATGAGCCCAGCGAGCGCCTGCGCGATATGGACGTCCAGGGCATCGACCAGGTGATGTTCATTCCCTCCGACATCGACACCTATCCCTGGATGCTGAACGGCCTCGGCGCCGCCGCCATGTGCAAGGCCTACAACGAGTGGGCCTGGGAGGGTTGTCAGGCCGCGCCCGAGCGGCTGTTCTTTGCGGCGCTGCTGCCGTTGCAGGACCCTAAAAATGCCGTGCGCGAACTCTACCGGGTAGCCGACAAAGGCTGTCGCGTGGGCCTGGTGCGCCCGATCGACGCACTCGGCAACTACCCGCTGCAACCCAAGTTCGACCCGCTGTGGCGGGCCATGGAGGAGACTGGCGTGGTCTACGGCATGCACCCCTTTCCGGCGCTGGGCTCGCTGAAGCCGCCGGGCTACACCGAGCAGCACTCGGCCTCCGAGCTGATCAACCGCACGCTGACCTCGGCCAACATTCCGCACTCCTTCCTCACCAATGTGCAGAACTTCCAGGCCGAGGCCTCGGTGTGGGTGGTGTCGGCGCTGTTCTCCGGCCTGTTCGAGCGTTTCCCGAAACTGAAGGCGGCGGTGTTCGAGGCATCCTCGACCTGGCTCAGCTTCGTGCTCGATGAGTGCGACAAGTACTACAAGCTGTACCGCAACGAGCGCAGCTTCCCGCCGCTGAAACGCCTGCCCAGCGAGACCTTTTTCGAACACTGCATGACCGGTTTCGAGGGCGACGAGGCGCCGCCGTCGCGGCTGCCGGAGTTTTACGAGAACATCCTGACCTGGTCGTCGGATGTCTACCACCACGACGGCGACGATGTCTGGCGCGCGCTCGAAACCATGCGCGGTTGCGGTCTGTCGGCCGAGCGCCAGGCCAAGTTCCTGGGCGGCAACGCGCGGCGCATGTACAACATCGCCGCGCCGAAGACATTCATCCGCGAGCGGGTGACCCAGATCGAGCGCCCCGACTGGTGGCCGACGGCAGACGAGATCGAGCGCGCCATGGCCGCCGAGGCCAGCGTGCTGCCGCGCGCCGAACCGGTCGCCGTCAATACCTTCCAGCGCGCCGTGGGAGGGTCGAACTGATGGCCACCTCCATCAAACCCGTGCCCAAGAAAGCCTTCGCCGTGTTCGACAGCGATTCCCACGTCGTGGAGCCGCGCGCGCTGTGGGAGGAATACCTCGAACCCGACTACCGCGTGCTGGGCAAGGCCGCGCTGTGGCGGGAAGAGGGGCCGACCAACTGCTACCTCAAGGTCAACGGCAAAATGTTTCGCGACACCATGAACCCCAACATTCCGCGCCTCGCGATCTGGCGGCCGGGCATCACCTGGGCGCAGGTGGGCGAACTCGACCCCGACATTCGCCACGCGCCGACGCGCGGCGCGTCCGATCCACGGGCGCGGCTCGCCGACATGGACGCCATGGGTGTCGACCAGACGCTGCTGTACCCGACCTGGTTCGCCGAGGGCTTTCACCTGGTCGAAGACCCGGATGTCGCCCGCGCGCTGGCGCGGGCCTACAACGACTGGATCGCCGATTTCTGCGCGGTGGCGCCGGAGCGGCTGTTCGCGGCGGCCATGGTGCCCCTACAGAACATGGATTTCGCGATCGCCGAGCTGGAGCGCATCGCCACCATGCCCTGTTTTCGCGGTGCCTTCATTCGCCCCATGTTCATCGAGAACCGCTATTTCACCCATCCCTATTACGACCCGCTATGGGGCGCGCTCGAGCGTCTCGGCATCACCGCCGCCGTGCATCCGGCGACCGGCCTGTGGAACCCGGAGTGGACCTCCCACGCCCCCTTCATCGAAAAAATGAAGGGCCGCCTGAGCCAGATGGCCCTGCTGCGCGAAGCCGGTGGCGGGCCCTTCGCCGGCGGCGGCAACGGCGCCAATCTCGGCTTCAGCCCGACCGGGGAGCTGGGCCACCCGCTGGCGCCGGTTATCTCGCCCTGGCTCGACAACCACATGTTCGTCGGCGCCGCGCTGATCGGCTTCACTGTGATGCAGCGCTACCCGCGCATGAAAGTGGTCATGGCCCACGGCAAGGCGTCCTGGATGGAGGAGGTTCTCGAAAAGATGGAAGCCTCCGCGCTGACCACGCCGCTGCTGCACAAATACCCGGTGCGCACCGACCCCGAGGAGATGTGGGAGGAGGGCGAAGTCATGCTCGGCTTCGACGCCGAGGAGCGCCTGATCCACCGTCTGCCCGGCGATTTCGAAGCCAAGATCGTGTGGGGCTCCCACTACCCGCGCCAGGAGGCGACAACCGCCTGGGACGCCATCGCGACGCTCTCCAGCGCCGGCATCGGGCCGGCGACCATCGCGCGCATGCTGGGCGGCAACGCCGCCAGCCAGTTCGGCATCCAGCTTAAGCAGCTGGTCTGAGCGCCACCGGCCAATAATTCCTAAATACCGAGGTACTTCACCATGCACGATCTCATCATCAAGGGCGGCACCGTGGTCGATGGCACCGGCGCCCCCGCGTTCACCGGCGACATCGCCGTCGACAACGGCAGGATCACCGCGGTCGGCAAAATCTCGGCGCGCGCCCGGCAGACGATCAATGCCGACGGCCTGCTGGTCACCCCCGGCTGGGTCGATACCCACACCCATTACGATGGCCAGGCGGTGTGGGATCCGCTGCTCACGCCATCGGGCTGGCACGGCGTCACCACCGCGATCATGGGCAACTGCGGGGTCGGCTTCGCGCCGGTCGCTGCCCACCACCGCGACTGGATGATCGACCTGATGGAGTCGGTGGAGGACATCTCCGCCAGCGCGCTCAAGGCCGGCATCGACTGGCAGTGGGAGAGTTTTCCCGAATATCTCGACGCGCTCGATCGCATCCCGCGGGCGGTGGATGTCGGCGCCTACCTGGGCCACTGCGCACTGCGCACCTTTGTCATGGGCGACCGGGGCGCGCGCGACGAGGACCCGACGCCGACGGAGATCGAGCGCATGGCGGCGGTGGTGCGCGAGGCGATGGCGGCCGGCGCGCTCGGGTTCTCCACGTCGCGCACCGCGATCCACCTGACGCCGAAAGGCGAACCCATCCCCGGCACCTTCGCCAAGGAGGCGGAGCTGATGGCGATCGCGCGCGCCGTGGGCTCCCGGGGCCGCGGCCTCATGGAGATCATCCCCGCCGGGATCGAGAGCGGCGACCCGGTGGCCATGGCCAGCGAGCTGGCGCTGATGCGCAGGCTGTCGCTCGCAGGGGGTTGCGCGGTCACCTTCCTGACCGGGCAACTGGGCAAGAACCCGGAGTTGTGGCGCGAGTCGTTCCGCATGGTCGAGGAGGCCAACGCCGCCGGCGCGACGCTGATTCCGCAGATCTCGTGCCGCCCCGTCGGCATGCTGTTCAGCTTCGAGAGTGAAAACCCGTTCGCGCGCTTCCCGAGCTTTAAAGCCCTCAAGGCGATGGCGCCGGCCGAGCGCTTCGCGGCGCTGCGCGACCCCGCCGTGAAGGCGCGGATTCTGGCCGATCGCGACCCCGCGCCGACCGCCTGGACCAACATCTTCGCGAACCCCTGGCCGCTGACCTTCGCGCTCGGCAAAGTGCCCAACTACGAGCCCGACCCGGCGAACAACATCAAGGCGCTGGCGCTCAAGCAGGGCCGCGAGCCGGCGGAACTCGCCTACGACATGATGCTCGAAAGCGAAGGCCGCGCCTTCCTGTTCTACGCGGCGGCCGGGTTTTCGCAGGGCAATCTCGATGCCGTGCGCGAGATGCTGGTCAATCCGCTGTCGATGCTCGGCGGCAGCGACGGCGGCGCCCACTGCAATTTCATCGTCGATGCCGGCGTGCCCACCTTCATGCTGACCCACTGGGTGCGCGACCGCAAAACCGGCCGCCTGCCGCTCGAATGGGCGGTGCGCAAGCAGACCCGCGACACCGCGCGCCGCAACGGCATCACCGACCGCGGCGAATTGCTGCCCGGCCAGCGCGCCGACATCAACCTGATCGACTTCGCGCGGCTGCGCAGCCTGGCGCCCCAGCAGGTCAGCGATCTGCCGGCCGGCGGCACCCGCCTGATCCAGCGCGCCGAGGGCTATGTCAGCACGCTGGTGGCCGGACAGGCGATCATGCACAACGGCGAGGACACTGGCGCCCGGCCGGGCGCCGCGGTGCGGCTGTCGCGGATGGCGCGCTAACAGGATGTTGAAAAAGGGCTCTCCTGCCCTCTTTCAACCCGGCTCGTCGCGGTACACGCCCGCGACGGCCTCCGGAGATCAAGCACTTAGCGTGCTTGATCCTCGTGAAAGCCATCCTTGGCTTGCTTTAGCAGGCCGTTGAAAAGCGTTTTTTAACGGCCGGCTAAGGGCCGGAGGTGCATGGCTGCCGCGTGGCGGCCCTGTACCTCCGGCAAAAGCGCCGACGGGCGCGAAGCAAATAGCGTTGCGGTATCGAAATTTCATTTACTGAGTGTGGAGGATTTGCGTGGAAGCCATGGCGGCACTGCACAACCGGGTATCCCAGTCGGCACTGGTGGCGCCCGCGCCAACGGGTGCGGCGCTCGACAACATCAAGCGCGCCGCGCTGCGCGCCGCCGATCATGCCATGCTGCGACCGTGGCGCTTTCTGGTCATCGAGGGCGAGGGCTTGCAGCGCCTGGGCGAGCTGTTCGTGCGCGCGCGGGAGGCGAGCGAGGGCGAGCTGTCGCCGCGCGAGCGCGAGCGCACGCTGGGGCGGCCGCTGCGGGCACCGATGGTCATCGTCGTCGTCGCCGCGTGCCGCGCCAACGCCAAGATTCCCGAGGTCGAGCAACTGCTGTCGGCCGGTGCAGCCATGCAGAACATGCTGAACGCTGCCTATGCCGAGGGCGTGGGCGCGATGTGGCGCACCGGTGATGCCGCCTACGACCCGGTGGTGAAAGCCGGGCTCGGCGTGGCGGAGACCGAACACATCATCGGCTTTCTGTATCTGGGCACCGCCAGCGAGCAGCGCCCGCGCACGCCTCCGCCGGACCCGGGGCAGTTTTTTGTGCGCTGGGGTCAAGATCATTAATTAGTTGTCACGTAACGCTACATAACTCTAGCCACTTAACACCAATAATTACGCCTGCGGGCGGGGAGTCTGGATATGAAAGGTGATTTCTGGGTAATGGATTCGGACATGCATCTGGTGGAACCCGCCGATCTCTGGCAAAAGTACATGGAGCCCGCGTTTCGCGATCGGGCGCCGGTCGGCACCAGCATTTATCCTCGCGATATCAATGTGTTGGTTGACGGCAAGTCGCCCATCGAGAAAGATGTCCAACATTGGATGCAGGCGATCTTCGCCCATTCAGAGCCCTTGGATCCGGAGTATCAGTACGCTATCGAGCGCGGCTGGGACGGCAAATCCCAGCTGTGGGCCATGGATCAGGAGGGCATCGATGTCGCCGTGCTCTATCCATCCCGTGGGCTGTTCGTGTTGGGGCTGGACAGCACCAAGACCGTGGGGGCCGCCGGGTTGGAACCCGCCTTTGCGGCCGCGATCGCGCACGCGTACAACAACTGGCTGTACGACTTCTGCGACGCCGACCGCCAGCGCCTGTACGGCGCCGCCATGGTTGCGCCCCACGACATCGACGCGGCGGTCGCCGAGACCCGGCGTTCCGTCGAAAAACTCGGCTTCAAATCCATTTTTCTGCTGCCCGGCCGCGTCAACAAGCTGCCCTGGCACCATCCCAGCTACGATCCGCTGTGGCGCACCTGCGAGGAACTGGGCATTCCGGTGGCTTTCCACGGCGGTGGCCCGGACAGCCTCGGCACCGATTTCGGCCTCGGCAACACCGAAATGATGATGATGTGGCACACGTTCTCACACTGCCTCGGGCCCATGTCGGCGCTGGTCAACATGATCGGCGGCGGCGTGTTCGACCGCTTTCCGACCCTGCGCGCAGGCTTTCTCGAAGCCAACTGTTCTTGGGCACCCTGGCTGATCCACCGGCTCGGCGATCACTACGAGGACTATATCGGCCGCCACGAAATCAAGCTGGAGCTGATGCCGGCGGACTACTTTCAGCGCAACTGTTTTGTGTCGGTCGAGGGCGACGAAAAGCCGGCGATTCAATATGTCGATGCGCTGGGCGACAACAATGTGGTGTTCTCCACCGACTACCCGCACCCGGATTCCAAGTTCCCCCACGCCGCCGACCGCTTCCTGACCCTGGCGCTGTCGCAGGACTCGAAACGCAAGTTTCTGTGGGACAACTGCGCGCGGCTCTACAACATCGACAAACCCAACCGGCGCTAGGGTCTCACCATGAGCCGGACCCAACAAACCGACACCAACCCCGTGCCCCCGCCCATGCTGGCGGGGGTCCGCGTGCTCGACTTTACCCAATACGTCGCCGGACCAACGGTGACGCGGATGATGGCGGAGCTGGGTGCCGACATCATCAAGGTCGAGCAGACGCCCAGCGGCGATCCGTCGCGCACGATACCCGTGTTCAAAAACCGGCGCAGCGCCTATTACATCCAGCACAATCGGGGCAAAAAGAGCCTGTGCGTCGATTTTGCCAAGCCGGAAACGACGGCGCTGCTGCACGATCTGGTCAAGACCGTCGATATCGTGGTCGAGAACTACGGCCCCGGTGTGATGGCCAAACGCCAGCTCGACTACGCCGCGCTCAGCAAAATCCACCCCAAGCTGATCATGCTATCGATCTCCGCGTTCGGGCGCACCGGGCCGTTGGCGGACAAGGTCGGCTTTGACCTGATCGCGCAGGCGTTCTCAGGCTTGATGCACATGACCGGCCAGCCCGACGGGCCACCCCAGTTCGTCAGCATGGCCATCGCCGACGTCAACGCCGGCGTGCACGGCTTTGCGTCCCTGGGCTATGCGCTGTTCCACCGCGAGCGCAGCGGGCGGGGGCAGTACATCGACATCTCCATGATCGACGCGCTGTACCACATGCACGAGGCCAACGTGCAACTGTGCGCCAATGCCAAAACCGAATTCAATCCGATCCGCTGCGGCACCCATCACCAGGGCCTGGCCCCCTATGGGGTGTTCAAGGGCGTCGAGGGCTGGATAGCGATTCTCGCCGGCGATCTGCAATGGCCCGGCCTGCCGCGCGCGATGGGGCAGCCCGAGCTGATCGACGACCCGCGCTTCGCGGATGTGCGCACCCGCGCCAAGCATTCGCCGGAACTGGTCGCGCTGGTGGAGGCCTGGATGGCGACCCAGCCCAGCGATCAGGCCATCCTCCATGCGCTGGGCGAGCAGCGGGTGCCCTGCGCGCCGGTATTGTCGGTCGCCGATACCATCAAGCACCCGTATTTCATCGCGCGCGAAATGGTGCGCCGGGTGCCCGACAAGGTGGTGACCGACGGCGTCGTCATTCCCGGCTTTCCGATCAAGTTTTCGGAGTTGCCGGAGTTGCCCGAACTCTGGACCTCGGCCCAGGGCCAGGACAACGCCGAGGTCCTGAAAACGGCGCTCGGCTATTCGGATGAGCAGGTGCGGGAACTGGTCGAGCGCGGCGTGATCTGCGCCGCCTGACCCGGAGTCCGGCCGCTAAAACTCGACGCAAATCTTGCCCAAGTGGGCGCCTGCCGCCTCGTGGCGGAAGGCGTCCGCGAGACCGTCGAAGCCGAACGAGCGATCCATCACCGGGCGCAGCCCAGTGGCCTCGATGCCGCGCACCATGTCCTGTTGCTGGCGCCGGCTGCCGACAATAATGCCTTCCAACCTGACCTGCTTGAACATCAGCGTCGCGGTCGGCACCTTGCCGTTGGCGCCCGCCAGAATGCCGATCAGCGCGATGTGGCCGCTGTTGCGCACCGCCGCAATCGATTGCGCCAGCGTGCCGGCGCCGCCGATCTCGACGACGTGATCGACACCCTCGCCACCGGTCAGGCGGCGCACCGCGTCGCCCCATTCCGGTTCGGTTTGGTAATTGATGGTGTGATCGGCGCCGAGCGCACGAACCCGCTCCAGCTTGGCGTCCGACGACGAGGTGGCGATGACACTGGCGCCCATCGCCTTGGCAAACTGCAACGCGAACATCGACACGCCGCCAGTGCCCATAACCAGCACCGTGTCGCCGGCCTTGAGCCCACCGTTGACCACCAGCGCACGCCAGGCGGTCAGCCCGGCCGTGGTCAACGTCGCCGCTTCAGCGTGGCTGTAGCCCTTGGGCGCGTGGGTGAACCAGTGCGCCGGGCGCACCACCAGCTCGCGCGCGTAGCCGTCGGTGCCGTCGCCCGGCACCGACGCGAAACCGCTCGTTGCCGGATGACCGTCCTGCCACAGCGGGAAGAAGCAAGACACCACCTGGTCGCCCACGGCGAATTCGTTGACCCCCGCGCCCACCGCTTCGACCACGCCGCCGCCGTCGGACAGCGGGATACGGCCATCCGCGGTGCGCATGCCGCCGGTGGCGACCATGTAGTCGTGATAGTTGAGGGAGCTGGCGTGGATGCGCACGCGGATTTCACCGGCGGCGGGCGCGCCGGGATCGGGCAGCTCGACCACTTTGAGCTGATCGAGACCACCGGGGACGCTGAGCTGAATGGCTTTCATGATTATTCTCCATGGTTGAGACCTGGCGCAAATGGGCGGGCTCGGGCGGCGGCTCGGCGCGCCGGGCTCGCCACAATGTACCCCACCGACGGAAGCCGGGCCAGCAGGTGTCAGCCGCGCCGCGCGCGCCAGGCGGCGCGGAGCTCGTCGCGAAACTGCGGCGCGGCGATGTCGATGAGTGCCTGCGCGCGGCCTTCCACCGCTAGATGACGGACCCGCACGGCGCCAAATTCGGTGACAAAAATGTCGGCGTCCGAGCGCAACGCGGTGGCCACGGTGCCGGCGGCAAGCGCTGGCACGATGCGCGACACGGTGCCGGCGGCAGCGGTCGCGGCCAGGGCGATGATCGAGCGGCCGCCCTTCGAGCGCGCTGCACCGCGGATAAAATCGACGCCACCACCGGTGGCGCTGATCTGCCGGCCGTTGATCATCTCGGCGTTCATCTGGCCGAACAGATCCACCTCCACTGCCGAGTTGATGGCGACGAAATTGTCGAGCTGGCCGAGTACGCCGTTGTCGTGGGTGTAGTTGACGGCCCGCAGGCGCAGATTCGGCGCCGCCCGTGCCCAGGCGAAGGTGTCGTCATCGCCGGCGACGAAACCGGTGACGATATGGCCGGGGTCGATGGTCTTGGCGGCACCCGTGATCACGCCCGCCTGCGCGAGTTTGGCGACGCCGTGGGCGATCATGCCGGAGTGGATGCCGAGGTCATTCTTGTCGCGCAGCGCCGCGAGCGCGGCATCGGGAATGGCGCCGACGCCGGTTTCGATGCAATCGCCACCCTTGATCAGCGCCGCGATATGCGCACCGATCGCGCGCGCCTCGGCATTGCCGGCGGCCGGCGCCTCGCTGGGCGGCGGCCGATCCACCGCAACCGTGTAGTCGATGCGCGCGAACGGCACCGCGGGGCAGTCCGCGAGCGCGGGCAGCGCCCGGTTGACCTCCGGCGCTGCTTCCAGGTAGTCATAGATGGCGCGGTATTGCAGCGGCAGGAAGTCGATCCGATCCTGCGCAAACAGCTCGCGCAGTCCCGGGGTGACGAAAAACGTGGTCAGGCGCGACTCCGGGTGCAGCGTCGCGAAGTCGGTGGTGCGCGCACCCGGGAACACCGCGCCGACGTAGCTGACACCGGCGCTGGCCTCCGGGCGGCGCTGCAACGCCCGGCCGATGGTGCGCGGCTCGGTGATGCCGCCCGCCACAAACACCCGCATGCCGCGGCGGAGCAAGCCCGCAACTGCGTCGGCATCGATCCAGGTTGTCATTGTACCGGCTTGCTTTGTCTGGACACGGTTTTGCACCTCAGGCTGCCTTTCGGATGGCATAAGCCTGACGGGCTTCAAGGGGGGACATGAAGCCCAGCTTTTCGAGACGCCAATGGCGATTGTAGCGATCCTTGAACTCGG
>CBDDRG010000191.1:0-6133 GCA_965232975.1 uncultured bacterium | reverse complement strand
AGTCCGGCGCTCTGGGGACCTCGCAGGGCCTTGCCACCGCTATAAGCGACCAGATCCGCGCCGGGCTTGAGATGGACGTGCCGGTCGTGCTCCTCTCCGGAAGCCGTGACCCATTCGGCGATTTCATGGCCAAACGGCGGCAGGTACAAATCCGTTCCCGCCAACACCAACCCCGTTATGGCCTGGGTCGCGAGCAATAAGAACAGCAGCCCGACCATCAGCTTTGCCAGCGGGTTATGGCCCAGATACTGGGGCGGCTCGCCCGCTTTGACGCCGGCGATATAGGTCTTCAGTGCGCGCCAATAGCCTCGACCAAAGGGAAGTATCGCCCGCCAGCGCGCGTACCTGCTGCCGATGAATCCCCACAGCAGGCGCCAGCCAAGATTGACAATGAAAACGTAGCCGATATACACATGCACCGTCTTCAACAGAAATTTGCCGTCGTCGCTCACCCTCAGGGAGTCGGCGTTGAGGATCACCAACCCGACACCCACCAGCCCGGTGATGCAGAGCACATTGAGCCAATGAAACCAGCGTGTGGTTCGATCCCACACGGCAACCTGTTTGAGCTCGCTAGCTGACATGGCGCTTTCCTCGCGACGAGGTTGGGGCTTGCCGACATTTCGACAAACGCCTGCCACCCGCCCGCCCGCCACTATAGTCCGCAATAGCCCGTACAATTTCGGCAGCCATACAATTCCCGGTCAGATGCAGCCCCGAGATGCCCTCGTCGGCGACGATCCCACCGCGCTGATCGGGTTGCCCCTGATTCGCCTGCGCGAGTTGCTGGCGGAATTTGATTACCCGTTGCTCTGAGCCGTTATTCAGACGCCCGGCCGTTGCCCCGATGCCCCGGTTGAGTGTAGCGTGCGGCTTGCGGCGAGCGGGTACGCCCCGCAGGCGGCCCCGCGTCAGCGCGCCGCCCCGCACCGTTGCCGGCGCGCGGCCACTGGAACCGACCCATGTCCCATGCCCCCAAGACAGCCCTGATCCTCGGTGCCTTCATCTGCGCCGGTCTGGCCGCGCTCGGCTACCTGATCGGCACCAGCGCGATCCAGATCAAAGAGTATGAGCGCGTGGTATCGGTGAAGGGGCTCGCCGAGCGGGAGCTGCCGGCGGATGTCGCGGTCTGGCCCATTCAATTCGCCGCCGCCGACAATGACCTGACGGTGCTCTATGCCGCGATGGAGCTCAACGCCAAACAGGTCCTCGCGTTCCTTGCCGCCGCCGGATTCGCGGCGGAGGAACTGACGCCCGCCGCGCCCGTCGTCACCGACAAGCTCGCGCAGGAGTACGGTAGCGCCGAGCGCGTGCAGTTGCGCTACACCGCCCGCCAGACCGTCACGGTCTATTCGACCAAGATCGATCTGGTTCGCGCCACGCAGAACAACCTCGCCGAACTCGGCAAAAGGGGCATCGCGTTCGGTGGTGGCGACTATCAACAGACTCAATTCATCTTCACCAGACTAAATGACGTCAAACCGGCCATGATCGAGGAGGCGACGCGAAAGGCGCGAGCAGTTGCGGAAAAGTTCGCCAATGACTCGGGTAGCCGGCTCGGCAAGATCAGGAGCGCCAACCAGGGCCAGTTCACGGTGGAGGACCGCGACAGCAACACCTCCTACATCAAGAAGGTGCGCGTCGTGTCCACAGTGGACTACTACTTGTCAGACTGAGGATAAACAAGGGCGGTGGACGGGGGATCCGCGCCAACCACCGATCGACGATTCAGGAGCCCGCGATGGAAACACGCCCCCCATTACCGCCTTTTACCGCCGCCACCGCCGCCCAGAAAGTGCGCATGGCCGAGGACGGCTGGAATGGCCGCAACCCCGAGCGCGTCGCGCTGGCCTACACACTCGACAGCCAGTGGCGCAATCGCGCCGAAATCTTTGCGGGGCGCGCGCGGATCGTCGACTTCCTGACCCGCAAATGGGCGCGCGAACTGGAGTACCGCCTGATCAAGGAATTGTGGGCCTTTACCGATCACCGCATTGCGGTCCGCTTCGCCTACGAATACCACGACGATTCCGGCACCTGGTTCCGCGCCTACGGCAATGAGAACTGGGAGTTCGATGCCGATGGGCTCATGTGCCGCCGCCATGCCAGCATCAACGACCTGCCGATCAGCGCCACCCAGCGTCTGTTCCACTGGGACCGCAGCGGTCCACGGCCCGCCGATCACCCGGGGCTCAGCGACCTCGGGCTCTGATCCGCGCCGGCGGCCGAGCGCCTGGCACCGCCTTTGCGTACATATCCGGTAAACCCGTCGATTCCCCCACCGGAGCCAACCATGACCCGTGAAGATGTCACCGCACTGATCGTCGCCGCCAAGCGCAACAAGGGATTGAAATGGGCCGAGATCGCCGCGGCCCTGGGCCTCAGCAAGGAGTGGGTCACCGCCGGCCTGCTCGGCCAGATGACCTTCGACAGCGCGCAGGCCGCCGCCCTTGGCCGGCTCCTGGAGCTGCCGCCCGCCGCTGTCGCGCTGTTGACCGAAGTTCCCTACAAGGGCTCCCTGCCCACCGCAATCCCGACCGATCCCCTGATCTATCGCTTCTACGAACTGGTCAATGTGTACGGCAGTACCATCAAGGCGCTGATCCACGAGGAGTTCGGCGACGGCATCATGAGCGCCATCGACTTTTCGATGGACATCCAGCGACTGCCCGACCCCAAAGGCGACCGCGTCAAGATCGTGTTGAACGGCAAGTTTCTGCCCTACAAGACCTACTGAGGCGCGAGCGCGGGGCATAATCGCCAGATGCCGCTCGCCGATGCCGCCATCCAAGACTACCTCCGCACCTGGCCGGTGGCGCGGCTGGCGACGCTGAACCCCGATGGCAGCCCGCACCAGATCCCGCTGGTGTTCGCCGGGCACGACGGCCTGCTGTGGTCGCCACTAGACGGCAAACCCAAGGCCGGCGGGCAGCTCGCCCGCGTGCGCAACATCCTTGCCAATCCGCGCGGCAGCCTGCTGCTCGATCACTACGCCGCCGACTGGACGCAACTGTGGTGGCTGCGCGTCGAGATGGAGCTGAGCGTGCTGCGCGTCGATACCGCGAGCGCCGACCAGCAACGACAGGCCGAGGGCGCCGTGCAGGCGCTGCGCGCCAAATATCCGCAGTACCAGCGCACGCCGGTGCTGCGCGACCCGCCGACGCTGATCCGGATGCGGCCGCTGGCATATCACAGTTGGAGGGCGCGCGGCTGACCGCCCGGGGCCTGTCAACGCTAGCCGCAGCAGCCGGACTGCTGCTGCACGGGCGGACAGCGCACCGAACCGAACGAGCAGAACACGCAGCAGTCGCCGGGCTTGGGGCTCAGCAGCGCCTGGCAGTGGCTGCACTGGTAAAAGAACTGGCAGGCATCGGCGGGCATGGTTGCCAGCGCGGCAAAGCCACAGCGGGGGCAGTGCAGCACGGATTCGAGAATGACGGTACTCATGACGAACTCAGGTGCGATGGCCGGGCGCCCATTGTGGCCCGGGGTTGGCAAATCTGCCCATACGCACCATCAAGCCCCCGCCCGCGGCGCAAGTTCCACCAAAAATTCATAGAATGAACGCCCCTTCGAGCCGCCCCACAGGAGCCCTTTGGTCATGCAAGAGTCGCGAAAACTACTATGGACGCCGTCCGCCGAGCGCCAGCGCAACGCCAACCTGACCTCGTACATGGGCTGGCTGAAGGCGCGCACCGGCCGCGACTTCGCCGACTACGACGCGCTCTACCAATGGTCGATCGAACATATCGAGGATTTCTGGCAGAGCATCTGGGACTACTACGACGTCCGGTCGGCCACACCCTACGAAAAAGTGCTGACCAGCCACGAGATGCCCGGCGCGCACTGGTTTCCCGGCGCGACGCTGAATTTCGCCGAGCACATCTTCCGCGCCCGCAGCGACGACCGCCCGGCGCTGCTGGCCGAATCCGAGGTGCACGACCTCCGCCCGGTGAGCTGGGCGGAACTGGAGTTGAAAGTCGCCCAGCTCGCGCAGTATCTGCGCGGTCTCGGTGTCCGGCGCGGCGACCGCGTCGTCGCCTACATGCCCAATATTCCCGAGGCGCTGATGGCCTTTCTCGCCGCCAATGCCATCGGCGCGGTGTGGTCGAGCTGCTCGCCCGATTTCGGCACCAACAGCGTCGTCGATCGCTTCCAGCAGATCGCGCCCAAGGTCATGTTTGCGGTCGCGGGCTACAGCTACAACGGCAGGCGCATCGACCGCCGCGCCGAGATCGCCCGTTTGCGCACCGAGCTGACCAGTCTCGAACGCGTCGTGATGCTCGATTATCTGGCGGATACCCGCCTCGCCGACCCCGATGCCGCAACCGTGGTACTCGATGAAGGCGTCGATACCTGGCAGCAGGCGCTCGCGAACGCCGCCACCCGCATCGACTTTGAGCAGGTGCCCTTCGAGCACCCGATCTGGACGTTGTATTCATCCGGCACCACCGGCATTCCCAAGGCCATCACCCACGGCCACGGCGGCGTGCTGCTCGAACATCTCAAGCACATGGGTCTGCACTGCGACCTGAAGCCCGGCGAGCGCTTCTTCTGGTATTCGACGACGGGCTGGGTGATGTGGAATATCGGCGTCGCGGCGCTGCTGACCGGCGCCGTGCTGGTGATCTACGACGGCAACCCGGCCTACCCGGACAACAATCGCCTGTGGTCGCTGGCGGAGCGCACCCAATTGAATTTCTTCGGCGGCGGCGCTGCCTATTACATCAGCTGCATGAAGGCCGGGCTCGAACCCGGCACCCAGTTCGACCTGAGCGCGCTCGCCACCATCGGCTCCACCGGCTCGCCGCTGCCCGACGAGGCATTTGCGTGGATCTACGGCGCCATCAAGCGCGATCTGTGGCTCATTTCGCTGAGTGGCGGCACCGATATCGCGTCCGGCTTCGTCGGCGGCGCCCCGCTGTTGCCGGTCCATGCGGGCGAAATCCAGTGCCGGCTGCTCGGCGTCGATGTGCGTGCGCTGGATGAGGCCGGCAACGCGCTGATCGACCAGGTTGGCGAAATGGTCATCACCCAACCGATGCCGTCGATGCCCATTTACTTCTGGAATGACGTGGACAACAAACGTTATCTGGAAAGCTATTTCGAGGAATACCCCGGCTGGTGGCGCCACGGCGACTGGATGACGCTGTCGGCCGCCGGCACCATCCGCATCCACGGCCGCTCCGACGCCACCTTGAACCGGGGCGGCATCCGCATCGGCACCAGCGAGGTCTATCGCGCCGTCGAGCGCGTGCCCGAGGTGGTCGACAGCCTGGTCATCAGCCTGGAATTGCCGGGCGGGCGCTATTACATGCCGCTGTTCGTGCAATTGCGGCCGGGGCTGGCGCTGACCGCCGACATCGCCGCCCGCATCAAGCAGTCGCTGCGCGAGAACTTCACCGCCCGCCATGTGCCCGATGAGATCCTGCAGATCGACGAGGTGCCCTACACCATGACCGGCAAGAAGCTGGAGACGCCGGTCAAGAAAATCCTGCTCGGCGGCGACCCCGCCAAGGCCGCCAACCGGGATGCCATGCGCAATCCGGCGGCGGTGGATTACTTCATCGAGTTTGCGGCGCGGACGCGCGCGATGTAGCCGGTTGGGCCGTTGGTTCTCGCCGCACTGTGGTTGCGGCGTCGCGCACTCGGTTTTTGCGCCACGGCGAGCGCGCAGACAAATACCGCAAACAACCAGTCCTTGACGGACGACAACCCCGGACGACCCATGTCAGCGCCAGCCGCCGCCCGCAAGGCACCCCAGCGCAAAGCCCGGCCTGCGCCGCAAGGGACGCAAGAAGCGGCGGGTGATCCCGGCGGCGGTGGCGCGCCCGTCGCCAAATACTGGTCGCGCGCGGCGAGTTGGGCCGCGCTGACCGCGCTGCTGGTCCTGTTTGCGCTGTCGACCTGGTTCGCGGCCACCCAGCCACCGCATCCCGACCTGTTCCGGCCCATCGGCAACTGGGATGTCGCCAGGGCCGACTGGTGGCGGTATCCGCTCGAACGCAATGCGTTCAAGCGGACGGTGATCGCGGGAAACCTCAACAGCGTCTTTGTACTACCCGACACCCGACTGGTGTGGGCTGTCGGCGATGGCGGGCTGATCCTGCACTCCGCCGATGGCGGCAGCACC
>CBDDRG010000190.1:0-3831 GCA_965232975.1 uncultured bacterium | reverse complement strand
CCTGATTTGGACATGAGCGCTTCTCCGGAATGAAAAGCGCAGCATCATCACATCACGGAAGCGCTACAAGATGTGCTTGGTGGATCGCTTACGATAATCCAGGCCGATCTGATCGCGCAGACCGCGAATCCGATCCGCCACCTGCATTGGTGTGCCGTGGATGATCACCTCTTCGACATAGCGTCCGACCGCCGTGTCCGCGGCGCTGCCACCGGACAGAATCCCCGCGCTGATCGCAGGGCCGGCATTGTCCTTGTTGGCATAGGCGCCGATGGTCCAGGCCGCACCCTGTTGCGCGACCCGTTTGGCGTCGGCCGCGGTATTGGCGACCGCCAGCAGCCGCGCCATGGGCAGCTCCCGCCCCGTGTCGGCGTGGCCATGCTGCGCGAGCGCGGTCAGGTACAGCGCGCGTTTGGTGCCCAGATCAGCAAAATTGCAATGGGGATCGAGCATGATGGCGTAGCCGCGGCGCGTGGCCCAGGCGATCGCCGGCGGTGACGACGCCGCCACCCACAGCGGCGGGTGCGGTTGTTGCAGGGGTTTCGGTAGCACCTCGACGTCAGCGAACTGCCAGTGTGGCCCCGCCCAATTCAGGCGCTCGCTGGTCCAAGCCGCGACGACGATGTCCACCCCCTCCTGAAAGCGCGCGTAGCTTTCGTCGACGGGCACGCCGAAAGCAGCGAATTCACTGGGATCGAAACCGCGGCCGGCGCCCCAGTTGATGCGCCCGCCGCTCAATACATCCAGCAGTGCGACTTCTTCGGCGAGGCGCAGTGGGTGGTAAAACGCGGCCAGCGACACGCCGGTGCCGATGCGCAGATTGCGGGTGCGATTCGCCACATGCATCGCCATCAGGTGTGCCGAGGGGCATACGCTATAGGTGGTGAAATGGTGCTCCGCCAGCCACACGCAGTCGTAGCCGCTGCGGTCCATCAGGTCGATGCGCTCAAGTGCCCGCTGGTAGACAGTGGTCAGCGCCGTGCGCCGGCCGGGCCAACTGAAGAATTGCAGGACACCAAATTTCATGGGGTTTCGACTCCGCGGGTGATGCGCTTGTTAACGGTAGCGGCACATGGGCAAATTTGTTGGGACTCTGGGCTGGATGGTCGGCGCACTGATCGCGGGTGCGGTGCTGGGACTGACGATGCCGGCGCCCGCGCTGACCTTGGCCCCCCTTGCCAAATGGGTACTGCAATTGATCAAGGTGGCGGCGACGCCGCTGATCTTTTTCGCCGTCCTGGAAGCCATTCTGCGCCAGCGCGTCGCGGGTGGCGATTTTGCCAAGCTGCTGGCGATCACCGCCACCAACGCGGTGGCGGCGATGGCCATCGGGCTGCTGGTCGCCAATGTATTCGTGCCCGGCCAATACCTCCACTTTCTGGCGGGGACGGTGCCGGGAAGCCTCCGCGAGATCAATTTTGCCGAGCTGCTCGCCAAGCAGTTGCCCACCAGTATCGTGCAGCCCTTCGCCGATAATAGCGTCATGCCGGTGGTGTTGATCGCGCTCGGCCTCGGGTTTGCGTGGCGCCGCGTCCGCGCTCAGGAAGGTGCCGCGTATCTGGCGCTGATGAATCAGGGTGAGACCTTGGTGTACCTGACTCGGCAGACTTGCGAAACCCTGCTGATCTGGATCGTCAAACTGGTGCCTCTCGCAGTGTTCGCAGCCAGTGCGAAAGTCACCGCGGAGCACGGCCTGAACCCGTTCACGGGGCTTGGCCAGTATGTCGCGCTGTGCCTGTTGGGCATGTCGATCCATGTGCTGTTTACCTACGGCGCCTGGCTGGTGCTCTTTGTGCGCATCAGCCTGCGCCAGTTCTGGCGCGCGGCGCTGGCGCCGGTGCTGTATGCGTTCAGTGTGAACAGCAGTTTGGTGGCGCTGCCCCTGACGTTGCGTGCACTCGATGGCCTTGGGGTGTCGCGGCGGGCGTCGGCGCTCGCCGCCTGCGTCGGCACCAACCTGAACAACGACGGCATCATTTTGTACGAGGGCTTTACGCTGCTGGCGCTGGCGCAGGCCGCCGGCTTGGATTTGAGTTTGGCGAGCCAACTCGTGGTGGCGGTGTATTGCGTGGTCACCGCGATGGGCGTGGCCGGCGTACCCGAGGCCGGCATGGTGGCGCTGACGCTGGTCATGGGTGGGCTGGGGCTGCCGGTCGAAGCGCTGGCGCTGTTGCTGTCGGTGGACTGGATCATCGGGCGGGGGCGCTCCTTCCTCAATACCAGCTCCGACCTGGTGGGTTCAGCGGCGTTGGATCGTTGGTTGCACCCCAAGGCGCTGAACCATGCGCAGCCGCCGGACCAGGCTCTTGGCGCGGATGCCCGCGCGCGGAGGCGTTGATGACAACCGGGAAGGATCGGCCGTTGCCCTGGCACGCGACGGCGGCGGACGCAACCCTGCGGGCCTTGGGTTCATTCGCCGCCGGTCTGACGACCAGCGAGGCGGCCAAACGTCTGGCCGACGATGGCCCCAACCGCCTGCCGACCGGCAAGTCCCGCAGCGCCGCCATGCGTTTGCTGGCGCAGTTCCACAACCTGCTGATCTACGTGCTCCTTGCCGCCGCGGGGCTGTCCGCGCTGCTCGGTCACGGCATTGATGCCGCCGTCATCCTGGCGGTGGTGATCGCCAATGCCGCCATCGGCTTTGTTCAGGAAGGCCGCGCCGAGCAGTCGCTGGCGGCCATCCGCGGCATGATCGACCCGCAGTGCTCGGTGCAGCGCGACGGCCGGCGGCTGACCCTCCCCGCCGACGCCGTGGTGCGCGGCGACATCGTGCTCATCGAGGCCGGCGACCGGGTGCCGGCGGACCTGCGCCTGGTGCGCGCGCGCAATCTGCACATCGACGAGGCCATCCTCACCGGCGAGTCGGTGCCGGCCGAGAAAGACACCGCGCCGGTAGCTGAAGACGCGGCCCTCGGCGACCGCTCACCGGTCGCGTTTTCGGGCACCTTCGTCACCTCGGGTCAGGGCGCGGGCGTGGTGGTGGCCACCGGCGCGGCCACCGAACTCGGCCGCATCAGCACCCTGCTCGGCACCGTCGAGGCGCTCAAAACCCCGCTGATCGCGCAGATGGATGGCTTCGCCAGACAGCTCACCGCGGTCACCCTCGGGGTGTCGGCCGTGGTGTTTGCGTTTGCGCTGCTGGTGCGCGACTACCCGCCCGCCGACGCGTTCATGATCGTGGTCGGGCTGGCGGTGAGTGCGATCCCGGAAGGACTGCCGGCCATCCTCACCATCACGCTGGCGATCGGCGTGCAGCGCATGGCGGCGCGCAACGCCATCATCCGCCGCCTGCCGGCGGTCGAGACGCTGGGCGCGGTGTCGGTGATCTGCACCGACAAGACCGGCACCCTGACCCGCAACGAGATGACCGCGCGATCACTGCTCAGCGGCGACGATGCGTATGAGGTCGCCGGTGTGGGCTACGACCCCCACGGCGCGGTACAGCGCGAAGGTCGCGACCTGGATCCGGCCGCCGCGCCCGCCCTTGCCGAGCTGGTGCAGTGCGCGGTGCTGTGCAACGACGCCGCGCTGCGCCACAGCGACGCCGGCTGGGTGGTGGACGGCGATCCCATGGAAGGCGCGCTGGTGGTGCTCGGGCACAAGGCCGGCGTCGACGCGCCGCTGCTGCGCGCGCAGCTGCCGCGCACCGACGAGATTCCCTTCGACGCCCGGCACCGTTTCATGGCCACGTTGCACCACGGCCACGAAGGCCATGACGACGGTGTCGGCTTCATCCTCATCAAGGGTGCGCCCGAGCAGATGTTCGACATGTGCACGCGCGAAGCGCATGCCGCCGGCGAGCGCCCCATCGACCGCGCTGCCTGGCACGCG
>CBDDRG010000189.1:0-2542 GCA_965232975.1 uncultured bacterium | reverse complement strand
CCCGCCGATCTGCGGGGGCGGGAGTTATCGGCCGCGGCTATGACCGCCTGCGGCGCCCGCATCGAGGAATACCGGGTCGCGCGGCCTGGTGTCGACGCCGGGGCCTAGGATCCTGTCGGACTTGAGCGTCCGTAGCGAGGGAAAGTCCGATTTGAGGCAGATTTTGCGCAAATTTTCGGCGAATAGCGGGGATTATTTAACGAAAATTTGCGCAAAATATGACCAAATTCGGCTTTTCCGCAGTAGGACAGTCTCAAGTCCGACAGGCTCCTATGACAGGCTCCTAGACTGGACGCGGGTTCAGACCCTGAATCCTGCGCTTGCGGAGAGCTAACTTGCCCGCGCCGAAATGGTCTCTGGAAAAAGCGGTTCAACCTGTTGTTGCAAAGGTTGTTTTCGCAGGCCGAGGGGTCAGCCCACAGCCCTGATGAAGAAGGGATTAAGACTCCGCAAAAGACGTTCCTTGAACATTGCCGGAGTCGCGGATCGTGGAGTTCTGCCGCGAAGCGGGCTTCGCGGCGGTGCGCCGGCTGCCCATCAAGCACCCGTTAACGCGCTCTACGAGATTCGCCCGTAACGGTCTCGATGCGCGCTATCGGCGGCGTTGCGGCGGGTTTGGCGCGCCGGTCATGGCGCGGCCGGCGCGGGTATGTCCCCAGGCTATTGGGGCAGGCTATTTGGACGAGGCGTGCACAAACTTGTCGAGCAGGTTTTGCGATGAACTATCGAGGTCGGCGGGCACCGAGGTGCCCGCCAGCACTGCTGCCAGGGTCGTCGATAGCTGTTTCCCCAGCTCCACTCCCCACTGGTCAAACGCGTTGATATTCCAGATTACGCTCTGGGTGTAGACGCTGTGTTCGTACAGGGCGAGCAGGGCGCCCAGGACGGCCGGGGTGAATTCGGCGAGCAACAGCGTGTTGCTGGGCTGGTTGCCGGGAATGGTCTTGTGATGGGCAAGGGTGGCGGCACTGGCGGCATCGAGCCCCGCGGCCAGCGCCTCAGCCTCGGCTTCGGCAAAGGACTTGCCGAGCATCAGTGCCCGGCTTTGCGCCAGGCAATGGGCGACCAGTTGACGGTGGGCAAGAGGTTCGCAATGGGGTTCGATGACGGCAATGAAATCCACCGGAATCAGGTTGCTGCCCTGGAGCAAAAGTTGGTGGAAGGAGTGCTGGCCATTGGTGCCTTCGCTGCCCCAAACCACCGCACCCGTGGCGATCGCAAGGGGGCTTCCCTGTTGGGTTACGCTTTTGCCCAGGCTCTCCATGACCAATTGCTGGAGATAGTCCGGCAACAGACGGAGGTTGTGGAGATAAGGCAGCACCGCCCGACTTTGGCTGCGCCAGAAATTGATATACCAGACGTTGAGCAAGCCCAGCAGCACCGGTAGATTCGCCGCCAGCGGCGCAGTGCGAAAATGGCTGTCCATGGCGCGTGCGCCGGCGCGGAGCTGGTGAAAAACCTCGCTGCCGAGGGCGATGGCGATGGGCAGGCCGATCGCCGACCACAGCGAAAAGCGTCCGCCGACCCATTCGCCGATGGGGAATACCCGCTCCTCAACCACGCCCCAGCGCCGCGCCGCGGCCACATTGTGGGTCATCGCCGCAAAGTGGCGGTGCAATGCCGGTGCGGTTACGCCGGCGCGTTCGAGCCAGCGCTGCGCGGTGGCGGCATTGGTGAGCGTTTCGACCGTTGAGAAGCTCTTGGAGGAAATCAGAAACAGCGTGGTTTCGGGCCGGCATCGGGCCAGCACTTCGGTGAGCGCGCCACTGTCGATGCTGGCGACAAAGTGGACTTTTACCGGCCCTTGGTGGAGCTGCGGAAAGGCGCTGACCACTAGGCGTGGACCGAAATCGGAGCCGCCGATGCCCAGGTTCACCACGTCCGTAAAGGGCAGGCCACCGCTGCCGCGGGCGTTTCCGTTGCGAATGGCGTCGGCAAAAGCGCTGAGTTTGGCGAGACTCGCGGCGATCTCAGAGGCAACACCGCACACCTGTCCGCGGTCATCGCGCAACGCCGTGTGCAGCGCCGCCCGGTGCTCGGACAGGTTGACTTCGGCGCCGGTGAAGAGCCGCTCGATGGCTGGTGCCAGACCCGCGCAGCGGGCCAGCTCGAGCAATAGGCTCAGCGTATCCTCGGTGATGCGGTTTTTGGCGTAGTCGAGGTGAATCCCAGCCGCCGCGGCCGTAAACCGCTCGCCCCGTTGGGGATCGGCGGCGAAGAGGTCGCGGAGATGAATTCCCACCAGTGCTTGTTGATGGTGCTGGAGTGCGCGCCAGGCGGTGGAGTTGGCAGCGCACTGATCGTTAGGGGGCAGTTGCTCGCTCATGCTTTCAACCTGTCGCGGGGTGATTGACGTGGGGCGGCGCAGCAACGGCTCGTCATCGTGGAACCCACCCGTGGCGCCGCGGTGTTAAAACGTCCGTTCGACGGCAAAGTGGGCGAGCGCGAGCAGTGCCCCCTGATGATCGGACAGTGGTAATGGCGCAAGCGCGTTGCGGGCCTGCTCCGCATGGCGTCCGGCCTGCGCCATGCTGTAGTCCAG
>CBDDRG010000188.1:0-3223 GCA_965232975.1 uncultured bacterium | reverse complement strand
AGGGCAGCGGCAGCGGTGGCGGCGGCGAGGTAATTGATCTGCGGCATATCGGAGCGGGTGGCGGCCTGTTCCAGGGTTGTCTTGGCCCGGCGCCAATCGCCCTCGAAAAATTCGGCCAGACCGCGCGTCGTGCGATCGCGGTACCAGACCCGCGCCCGATACTGCCGGCTGCGGCGCACCTGGATGCCGGCGCGCGCCAAACGGTGGGCTAGCCAGCCCGGCAGGCGCCACAGCAGGATCACCGCCACCAATATCAGAATCGCCAGCCACAGGCTGATTTGGACGATCCGATCGCCGATCGCGAGGAGAATGAAGCCGTTGTTCTGCTCCATCAGCACGTACAGCAGGCCGCCCCCCAGGGTCGCCAGCGCGACCAGCAGCACCCCCCTTTTCATGGGATGCTGCCCGCGGGGGCATTACCGATCGGTGCTTCTGCCGGGGCTTTCGCTACTGGGGCAGCCTCCGCCGGGGCTTTCTCCACTGGGGCAGCCTCCGCTGGAGCCACCTGTATTGGGACAGCCGCCGTGGCGGGCATGTCGGTGCCAATCGCAGAGCGGCTCTGGTGGCGGAGGTTGATTTAGCCGCACAACGCGGTCAGAGACCCGGACACATCCGGCAGTTTTTGCACAACGACCTGGGTTTTGAGGGTCGCCAGCTGGTCGGCCACCACGCTGGCATCGATGTTGCCACTGAAGTAAGTGCGCAGCCAGCTCTCGGCTTTGTCCAGGCTGGTGGTGTAGATCTCCTGCTCCTCCCGCAACAGTGCGAGCTGCGCCTGCTCAATGCTGAGGCGGACATTGTGGCGCAGATAGACGTCCTGATCCGGGTTCAGCAGCGGCTCCAGCGGCTTGGCCAGGGATTTGACCCGAAAATGTTCAGCCGCGAAACGGTCGAAGGCCGCCCGCGCATTGACCAGCAATTGGCGATACCAGGGCAAGTCCGTGGGTTGATCTTCGTCTGCGGGCGAGTTCTCGGCGGGGATGTCGGCGAATTCGGTGGGTTGCAGTTGGATAACGACTTCCGACAACGCCGCCAGCCGGAGATAAAGCCCCTCACGGTCGATGGTGCCGGCCAACTGCAAGGCGGTGATCTCCCGCGTCAACGCCTCGCGCACCGGAAACAGCGCGCCATCGTCGAAGTCCCGCAAAATGGTGTCCGCGGCGCCCATGAGCGCGAGCGCGCCCTTGCTCTGCCGCTCGGTGAGCAAGCGTTGATTGGCGAGCCGCAACAGATATTCCGCCTCCGCCAACGACCAGTCGTCCCTGCCCGCGCTGGACAGATCGGCCAACCGCCTGGCCTGCGCATTGACCTGTAACTGCAATTCGCCTTTGGCCTGCTCGACTTGGGCGGCGAGCTGCTGGCGTTCGCCGCGTTCGGCGGCCAGTTCGCGGGTCAGGCCGCTGACCGCAAGCGCCTGCTGGTCGAGCGCGGCCCGCAACGCCGGCAGTTTCTGCTGTTCCCGCGCATACCACTGCCAACCCCACCAGCCAGCCACGGCGAGCCCAGCAAGCACCAGCAGCGCGAACAACCAGCCTCCCCAGCTTCGCCGCGCCCGGCGCGGTGGAGCTGCGGGAGGGTGCGTCTGCGCAGAGCCCGGACCGGAAGACATGGATGCGAATGCAGATAATCGCTGGGGGCTTTCCGGTTCCGTAGTCATGGCTACCCTGGCAGTTCGGCGTGCCGGCAACGGATGCCGACAATGCTTGTGGTTATAACGAGAATGACGTTTTGGCTTAACAGGCCGTTGAAAAACGCTTTTCAACGGCCTGTTAAAGCAAGCCAAGAATGGCTTGCACGAAGATCAAGCACGCTAAGTGCTTGATCTTCTGAGGCCGTCGCGGGCGCATAGCGCGACGAGCCGGGTTGAAAAAGGGCCGGAAAGCCCTTTTTCAACATCCTGTTAGCGGAGTCAGTTTCGAGTGTACCAGCCCGCCACCGCAGCGACCATGTCCGCGGCCAGCGCGCTCTTTGCAACCACTACTTGCGCCACGCCGAGCCGGCGGGCGTGCCCCGCCACCCGCGGCCCAGGTACGACGACGGTCAGCGCCGGCTGGGCCGCGATTTCAGGCCCGACCAGCGCCGCCAGCGCGTCCAGCAGCTCGGCGCTGTGGGCGACGACGAGCGGCGGTGCCCGGCCCGCCAGCAGCGCAACGATCTGCTCGCGGTGGCGCGTTTCGAGGGTGCGGCGATAGAGCGCGCAGGTCGCGACCAGCGCACCCCGCGCGGTGAGTGTGGTGCGCAACAAGTCGCGGCCGCCTTCGCCTGAGACAATCAACACCCGTTGCCCCATGGGCGAGACGAGCTCCGGCAACGCCAGCAACCCCTCGCTGGTGGCGCGGTCAGCGGGCGGACACACCACCGCCACACCGCGTTCGACGAGCGGCTGCGCCGTGGTGCGCCCGACCGCGAAGCACTGGACCGCGGCGGGCCAGCGCGGCCAATAGCGATCGAGCCAGACAACACCCAGCCCCGCCGCATGGCGACTGACAAAGATGGTTTTGGCGTAGCCATTCAGATCGCGGAAACGCCGGCCGATGGCTGGATCGGTAGCCGGTGCCGGGGCAATCGCGAGCACCGGCAGGGCGATCACCTCGCCGCCTCGCGCCTGCACCAGCGCAGTCAGCGGATCGGCGGGGCGCGTCGGGCGGATCACCAACAGGCGCAAGCCGGCGCCTACGCTATTCATTGCGATAGCCCGCCTTCACTCGCGACCTGCCTTCGCCCGCAAGTAGTGCTAATGGCTGCCGTGCAGCGCGGCCAGAATCCGGCCGGCGCCCTGGGCCAACAATCGCGCCGCCACTTCCAGCCCCAGCACCTCGGCGTCGGTGCGGTCGCCGCGCACCTCGGCGCGCAGAATCTGGCGGCCATCGGGCGATCCGACCAGCGCGCGCAGAAACAACCCCTGCTCGCCGTCCGGCTCGGCGTAACAGGCGATGGGCACCTGACAGCCGCCCTGCAACCCCCGATTGACCGCGCGCTCGGCGGCGACACAGAGCGCACTGGGTAGGTGGTGGAGGGGCGCGATCAATGCGCGGATACGTGCGTCGTCGGTACGGCATTCAATTCCCAGGGCGCCCTGCCCCGCCGCCGGCAGCGACAGCGCCGCCGGCAGCCGCTCGCGAATGCGCGCGCCCAGGCCGAGCCGGTCTAGCCCGGCGGCGGCGAGCAGGATGGCGCGGTAATCGCCCCGATCGAGACGCGCCAGGCGCGTGTTGACGTTGCC
>CBDDRG010000187.1:0-7024 GCA_965232975.1 uncultured bacterium | reverse complement strand
GTATACTCCAGCATCAACCGCGTCTGGATGCGCTGCAGGCTTTCGGCGAACTCCTTATCGAGCCTGACCGCGTCCTCGGGCTTCTTCTTCGACTCGGGCGTGCGGGTTTGCGGCGGCGTGCCGGCGACCTTGACCAGCAGGTTGATGGGTACGGACTCCGGGTGTGCAGGCAGGTTTGCCAACTGCAACAGCAGCCCGGCGCGGTCGTCCACAGTCTCGCCCATGCCGAGAATGCCGCCGCAGCAGACTTTCATGCCGGCATCGCGCACCCGCGCCAGCGTCTCGACACGGTCCTGATAGGTGCGCGTGGTGATGACCTGGCCGTAGAACTCGGGCGAGGTATCGAGGTTGTGGTTGTAGTAGTCGAGCCCGGCGGCGGCCAGCGTCTGCGCCTGATGGTCGCTGAGCATGCCGAGCGTCATGCAGGTTTCGAGACCGAGCGCCTTGACCTCGCGCACCATGCGCGCGACCGCCGGCAGGTCGCGGTCGTGGGGCGAGCGCCAGGCCGCGCCCATGCAGAAACGGGTGGCGCCGCGCGCGCGCGCGGCCCGGGCCTCCGCCACCACGCGCTCGATGTCGAGCAATTTCTGCTTTTCCAACCCGGTGTCGTAGCGCGCACTCTGCGGGCAGTAGGCGCAGTCCTCGGGGCAGGCACCGGTCTTGATCGACAGCAGGGTGCTGATCTGCACCCGATTCGGGTCGAAATACCGGCGGTGGACGCTCTGTGCCTGAAACATCAGGTCGCTGAACGGCTGCGTGAACAGCGCCAGCACTTCCTGTCGAGTCCAGTCGTGGCGCAGCGCTGGCTGAAGCGCGGTGGTCGTGGTGGTCATGGTGGATCCCTGAACGGGGCATGGAGGCTGAGGTGGCGATGCGGCTCCAATCTTAGTACCGGCCACCCCGCTGTCAACCGAATTCGCCAGCAATGGTTAACCGCTACCAGCCGAACACCTGCTTGATGACCGGAATGGTGGGTTTGCACTGGCGATCCAACGTCGCCTGATCTAGCACCCGCAGGCAGTTCATCAATGCCGCCATATCCCGAGGCGCGCGGTGGAGGATGAAGTGCGCGGCCTCGGCGCCGACGGCGAGGCCGAGGCGCGCGGCGCGAAATTGCAGGATGGCGGCGCGGTCGGCATCGGCGTAGGGGGGCAGATGAAACACGTTGCTCGCGGAGAGCCGCGAGCGCAGGTCGGCCAGTTGCAGCGCGAGCTCTCGCGGTGCGCAGGTGGCGGCGAGCAACAGCCGCCCGCGGCGATCCTCGATGCGGTTGCAGAGATCGAACAGCGCCAGCTCCCAGGCCGGATCGCCCGCGACGGCTGCCACTTGATCGAGCGCGACCAGTTCGGCGCGCTCGAACTCGGCGAGCACGTCGTCGGGCGGGTGCGCGACCAGTTCGGCCAGCGGCAGATACAGCGCCTTGCCGCCACTTTCGAGCACATGGTGACAGGCCGCCTGCAACAGATGGCTGAGGCCGACATCGCGGCCCCAGAGGTAGATCCGGGCGTCGCCGGTCTGGCTCCACTGGGCGTGCAGCAGGGCGGTGACCTGGGCGCGCGGCGACCCGGCAGGGCTGTGGAAATTGGCGAAGCGGGCGTCGTCCCGCAGGAGCACCGCCAAGCTCAGTTGCCGCGGCACCATCACTCAGGGATCGGCGCGCCAACGCCAGCGCTGGCGCGGATCGGCCGCGGCGGCGGTGTTTTCCGCTGCGCTCGCAGTGGCGGCGGGAGCAGTGGCGGCGGGAGTAGTGGCGGGAATGCCAGCCGAATTGGGCATTGCGCTGGCTACCACCTCGAAACGACCGTCCCGCCCCAGGGCATCGAACAGATCCTGGCTGTCACCGGCCAGCGTCAGACGCAGCGCGAGCTGCTCGCCCTCGACGCCCCGCACCTCGACCTGGGTCACCACCGGGAGCGCACCCAACGCGTCCGTCACCAGACCAAAAGCGCGGAAATCGCGGACGTTTTCGATGACCACGTCGATATTCGCGGCGATCGCCTTGGCGGTGCGCGCGTAGCGGGGCGAGAACTGATCGACCGCCTCATCGACGCTGACATCGACCAGTTCCGGCAGGCTGTCGGCGACGATGACGCGGCCAACAGGGGCGCCCTCCCCCCCCAGCGACCAGAAGCCGTGCCAGTCTGCGTCCGGGGGATCGCGGTAGCGCAACACCAGCCACTGGCCCACACCGTAGCGGTGGGCCATTGCCGAGAGATTGTCCCGCGCGAGCGCCCAAGCCTCGGTCGGCGACAGCAGCGTCTGATCCTCGAGATCGAGCAGTGGCAGTTGCGACGCCACCCCGCGCCGGGCCATGGCCTGCTCAATGGCCGCATATACCAAGGGGTCGCTGTCGCGGGTCGCGAACCGCTGGCCCGCCGGCGCATCGACCACCAGCACCACCAGCAGTTCGGGCCGGTTCAGCCAGGTCGGCACCTCCGCGCGGCGCAGCAAGTCGGTCAGCGCGGCGGCCTCGAAGCGCGCCGTCAGCGCCAAGCGGGGCTCAGCGGGCGCTGTGGTCTCGGCCGCCGGCGGATCCGCGCCATCCTCGTGGGGCGCGACAGTCTCCGGCGCGACAGTCTCGGCCGCGGCACCCGCGGCCGAAGTACTGGCGGCGGGCAGTGGCGGCAGGCGCACATAACTCACTTCGGTGGCATAGGACGCGGCCTCGGCCAGCGCGGCGGCGATGGCCGGGTTCGCCAGCACCGTGCGTGAACCGCTCAGCTTGACGAACACCTGCGCCAGCGCCGCGCGCAGCGCGCGCGCTTTTTCGGCGTCGGTCTGGCTCTCGACCGCCACCGTGGCGGTCGCCAGATCGAGTACAGGCGTTGCCCGCGACGGCACCGCCACCGCAGACAGACCCAGTACAACGACCGGCACAACCCATTGGGACAACCACAATCTGGACAGCTTTTTCATGGCCGCGATTGTAACAGCGGCTGCGGCGTGGCCGCGACGCCGGGCGACAACTGGCGTTTCGGTAGCGACGGGCTAAAATGCGCGCTCTCCCGCCCAGGCATTCGCCGCACCCTCGCTTGGCCCACGCCTTTGAACCACAGCCTTCGAGCCACAGCCTTCAAGCCACAGGAAGCACCATGACCGAGCCGCGCCCACCCGCCATCAGCTACCGGGATGCCGGCGTCGATATCGATGCCGGCAATGCCCTGGTCGAGCGCATCAAGCCCATCGCCAAACGCACCCGCCGCCCCGAAGTGGTCGCCGGTCTCGGCGGCTTCGGCGCGCTGTGCCGCATCCCCGCCGCCTACCGCGGGCCGGTGCTGGTGTCAGGTACCGACGGCGTCGGCACCAAGCTGCGGCTGGCGATAGATTTGGGTCGCCACGAGGGCGTCGGCATCGATCTGGTCGCGATGTGCGTCAACGATTTGGTCGTATGCGGCGCCGAACCCCTGTTCTTTCTCGACTACTACGCCACCGGCAAGCTCGACGTGGACACCGCGGCGCGGGTCATTGCCGGTATCGGGGCCGGCTGCGAACTCGCCGGTTGCGCGCTGGTGGGCGGCGAAACCGCCGAGATGCCCGGCATGTACCAGGGCGAGGACTACGATCTGGCCGGCTTCTGCGTCGGCGTCGTCGAACACAGTGAAATCATCGATGGCAGCGCCGTGCGCGTCGGCGACGCGCTGATCGGGCTCGCCAGCAGCGGGCCGCATTCGAACGGCTTCTCCTTGATCCGCAAGATTCTGGCGGTGACCAATAGCGACCCCACCCAGATCCGCCTCGGCGGCACCCTGCTCGCCGATGCGCTGCTCGCGCCGACGCGCATCTACGTGCAGTCGATACGGCGGTTGATCCGCAGCCAGCCCGTCCACGCCATCGCCCATATCACCGGCGGCGGTCTGCTCGAAAATGTCCCCCGCGTGCTGCCCCCGGGCACCCAGGCCGTCATCGACACCCGCCTGTGGCCGCTGCCGCCGGTGTTCGCCTGGTTGCAGGCACAGGGCAATGTCGCCTGGCGCGAGCTGTACCGCACCCTCAACTGCGGCATCGGCATGGTGGTGTGCGTGCCGGCCGCAAGCGCCGCGCAGACGCTGGCGATCCTCGCCGCATGCGGCGAAACCGCGCTTGCGATTGGCACCGTCGCCGCCGCCGAGGGTGATGCAGCCATCGCATTGCAGGGACTACCCGGCGACTTTTGAGGGCGAGCCGAAGCGCCGCCGCAACCCCGGCGCCGGTAGCTAAGATCGCCATCACCTACTACTATCAAGTGAGTGCATCCCGCCAGCAGTGACATCGACTGCGGCGCGCCACCTGGCGCCGCCGCGCTGTTGCGCTAGCGGGGATGCCCAACTTCATCAAGGACGGCAGCCATGGCGAGCAGGGACAAGCAACAGCAGATCACGGAAATGGGCTTCCGGCGCATGATCGATTCGGTGGTGGACGTCGCCATCATCATGCTGGACCGCGAGGGCAATATCCTCACTTGGAACGAGGGCGCCCGGCTGCTCAAGGGTTACCAGTCCGAAGAGGTCATCGGCCAGTCCGCCACGCTGTTTTACACCGCGGACGACATCGTGGCCAACCTGATCGGGCGCGAGCTCAAGCACGCCCTCGCCAGCGGCCGCTTCGAGGGCGAGGGCTGGCGCCTGCGCAAGGACGGCACCCGGTACTGGGCCGACATCGCCATCTCGCCGATCAAGGACGAGACCGGCAAGTACATCGGTTACGTCAAGCTGATGCGCGACCTGACCGAGAAACGCAACCTGGAACTGCGGCTCAGCGCCTACGCGGTGATGGTGGAATCCGCGCCCAATGCGATGATCCTGGTCGACAAGGCGGGCCGCATCACCCTCGTCAATGCGCAGGCGGAAACCCTGTTCGGCTACGCGCGCGAGGAGCTGGTCGGCCAGCAGATCGAGCTGCTGGTGCCGCCGAGCATCCGCGCCAACCACCCCAAACTGCGCGCTTCGTTTCACGCCGATCCGCAGGCGCGGCCGATGGGCCTCGGGCGCGAGCTGTTCGGCGTCACCAAGGACGGCCGCGAAGTGCCGGTGGAGATCGGCCTGAGCCCGCTGGAGACGCCGGAGGGCACCTTCGTGCTCGCCTCCATCATCGATATCAGCGAGCGCAAACAGAAACTGGCGTCCGAATATGCGCGCAGCCTGATCGAGGCGAGCCTGGACCCCCTGGTCACCATCAGCCCCGAGGGCAAGATCACCGATGTCAACGCGGCCACCGTCAAGGTCACCGGCGTCGAGCGCGAAAACCTGATCGGGACCGATTTCTCCGACTACTTCACCGAGCCCGAGAAAGCCCGCCAGGGCTACCAGCAGGGCTTCTCGAAGGGTTTCATCACCGACTACCCGCTGACCATCCGCCACCGCGACGGCCGCCTGCTGCATGTGCTCTACAACGCATCGGTGTACAAGGACGTGCGCGGCAACGTGCTCGGTGTGTTTGCCGCCGCGCGCGATGTCACGGCGCAAAAAAAGGCGGAGGCGGAAGTCGCCGACCAGCGCCAGAAGGAGCTGGAGCGCCTCGCCGAGCTGGAACGCTTCCAGAAGTTGACGGTCGGGCGCGAGTTGAAAATGATCGAGCTCAAGCGCGAGATCGACGACCTCAAAAAACTGATCCCTCCCGGCAGCATCGCGCCGTGAGCACCGACCTGGACACCGGCGCCGCGCCCGACCCCGCGGCTGATCCGGGCAACTACACCAGGGCAATCCTCAACATCCTCGACGACTTCAGCCAGGACAAGCGGTGGCTGCGCGCCACCCAGCAAGCCACGCTGAACATGCTGGCGGACTTCAGTGACGATCGCGCCCGCCTCGCCGAGGTGCAGCGCGCGCTGCTGAACCTGCTGGAGGACTTCGACGCCGAGAACAAAAAGGTCGCGCAGACCAACCGCGAAATGGCCGACGAGATCGCCGAGCGCAGGCGGGCCGAGGCGGAGTTGCAGCGCCGCAACGAGGAGCTCGACGAATTCGCCTACGCCGCCTCCCACGATCTCAAGGAACCGCTGCGGGGGATTCACAACTACGCCCAGTTCCTGATCGAAGACTACGCCGAGCGCCTCGATGGCCCCGGTCGGGAGCGGCTGCACGCGCTGATGCGCCTGGCGGAGCGGTTGGAGTCGCTCATCGATGCGCTGTTGCAGTTCTCCCGCGCCGGCCAGGTGGCGCTGACACTGACCCCGACCGACTTCAACGCCGTGCTTGCCGAGGTGCTCGATTCTGTCGCCGCGACGCTGGCCGAGCGCGGCGTCAAAGCGCGCGTGCGGGGGCCACTACCAGTCATCCACTGCGACCGGGCGCGCATCGGCTGGGTGTTCCGCAACCTGATCGGCAACGCCATCAAATACAACGACAAGAATCGCAAGTGGGTGGAGATCGGCTGGCACGCCGAGGCCGGAGCGCCGGTCTTCCATGTGCGCGACAACGGCATCGGCATTCCCGCCCAACACCGGCGGGCGATCTTCCGGATCTTCAAGCGCCTGCATGGGCAGGATCAATACGGCGGCGGCAGAGGGGTCGGGCTGGCGCTGGTGAAAAAGATCGTCGAGCGCCACGGCGGGCGCATCTGGGTCGAGTCGGACCCCGGCGTCGGCAGCACCTTTTATTTCACCCTCAATGCACAGGTACCGCCGGCATGAGCGAGCTCCAGGGCATTTTGCTGGTCGAGGACAGTGACGCGGACTACGAGGCCACCACCCGCGCGCTGCACCAGGCGGGGCTCGCCAACCCCATCGTTCGCTGCGTCGACGGCGATGACGCGCTCGACTATCTGTACCGGCGCGGCGCCTATGTCGATCCGCTCCGGTCGCCCCGGCCCGGTGTCATCCTGCTCGACCTCAACCTGCCGGGCACCGATGGCCACGAGGTGCTGCGCGACATCAAGGGCGACAGCGCGCTCAGGCACCTGCCGGTGATCGTGCTGACCACCTCTAGCGCCGAGCGCGACATCGCCGCCTCCTACCAGGAGGGCGCCAACAGCTACATTGTCAAGCCGGTGGGGTTCGAGAATCTGCTGAGTGCCATCCAGCGCCTCACCGACTACTGGTTCGCACTGG
>CBDDRG010000186.1:0-2803 GCA_965232975.1 uncultured bacterium | reverse complement strand
CGATGAACGGCACGTTGACCTCTTCGTAGCCGTGCGCGCGGGTGTGGACCTCGAGCATGAACTGGGCGAGCGCCCGGTGTACCCGCGCGATGACGCCGCGCATGACCGCAAAGCGGGCGCCGGCGATGCGGCTGGCGACATCGAAATCGAGCAGACCGCTGGCCGCGCCCAGATCGACGTGGTCGCGGAGCGGAAAGTCGAATGCGGGCGGCTCGCCCCAGCGGTGGACTTCGACATTGTCGTCCTCGGACCTGCCGGCCGGCACCTCGGCGTCGGGAACATTGGGCACCCCGTGCAGCAGGCTGTCGAGCTGGGTTTGGATATCGCCGAGTTCGGCCTGGGCGGCTTCCAGTTCCGCCTTCAGATGCTCGACCTGGGCGAGCAGCGGCGCCACATCGCGGCCGGCGCGCTTGGCGTCGCCGATGGCCTTGGCGCTGCTGTTGCGCTCGGCCTGCAGGGCTTCCGTGCGGGTCTGCACCGCCTTGCGCCGGCTTTCCAGTGTGGTGAAGGCGGCGACATCGAGGACATAACCGCGTTTGTGCAGCGCAGCGGCGATAGCGGCGGGATCGGCGCGAACCAGTTTCGAATCGAGCATGGCGGTGGGGCAACTCCGAGAAAGGCTGGGGCTGGACGAGGCTCGGCCGCCTACAGCGACCGGGTCAGCAGCAGGCCGCCGAGGGTGCCGGCAAGGCACAGCATGACGCTGAGACTGACATAGAGCGCCGCCAGCGCGGGGTGGCCATTCTGCCATAGCGCCAGCGCATCGAGAGAGAACGCCGAAAAGGTGGTGTAGGCGCCGAGAAAGCCAATCATCAAAAAACTGCGCCACTCCGGCGACAGCGTGGCGCGCTCGACAATCAACACATAGACCACGCCCATGGTGATGCAGCCGCTGACATTGATGACGAGTGTCGCGAGCGGAAAGCGGTTGCCGGCGAGCGGCGCCACCAGCGCACTGACGCCAAAGCGGGCGAGCGCACCGAGCGCGCCGCCAATCGCGACCGCGAGCCACTGCATTACTTGCCGCCCTCGGGGTAGCGCTGGCGCTGGCTGCGGCGGTTCTGCTCGCGCAGGTGGCGCAGTTTCTCCGCGATGCGGATCTCGAGCCCGCGCGGAACCGGGTGGTAGTACTCGCGCTCGCGCAATGCTTCGGGAAAGTAGTTCTCCCCCGCCGCAAAGCCGTCATCTTCGTCGTGGGCGTAGCGGTAGTCGACGCCGTGGTCGAGGTCTTTCATCAACCGGGTCGGGGCGTTGCGCAGGTGCAGCGGCACCTCGTGACTGGGCTGGGACTGGATGTCGGCGCGAGCCTGTTGCCAGGCGCTGTAGACCGCGTTGCTCTTGGGCGCGACGGCCATGTAGATGACGGCCTGGGCCAAGGTCAGCTCGCCCTCCGGGCTGCCGAGGCGCTCCTGCACGTCCCAGGCATTGAGGGCGATGCCGAGCGCGCGCGGGTCGGCGTTGCCGATGTCCTCGCTGGCCATGCGCACCACCCGGCGTGCGATATAGAGCGGGTCGCAGCCGCCGTCCAGCATGCGCACCAGCCAGTACAGCGCGGCGTCAGGCGATGATCCGCGCACGGCCTTGTGCAGCGCCGAAATCTGGTCGTAAAAATAGTCGCCGCCCTTGTCGAAACGGCGCACGTCGCTCACCAACACCCGTTCGATCTGCTCGCGGCTGATCGCGCCACCGTCCTCGCCCTGGGCAAGATCGGCGGCGATCTCCAGCAGATTCAGCGCCTTGCGAGCGTCGCCATCGGCGGCGGCGACCAGCAGTTCCCGCGCCGCGGGGGCGAGGGTGACGCGCCCGCCAAAGCCGCGCTCCCCATCGCCGAGCGCCTGGTCGACCACGCGTCCCAGTTCTGCGGCGGTGAGGGGCTGGAGGACATAGACTCGGCAGCGCGACAGCAGCGCGTTGTTCAGCTCGAAGGACGGGTTTTCGGTGGTCGCGCCCACCAGAATGACGGTGCCGTTCTCGACGAAGGGCAGAAACGCATCCTGCTGGGCCTTGTTGAAACGGTGCACTTCGTCGACGAACAAAATCGTGTTGCGCTGGCTTTCGGCGCGCTCCTGCTGGGCCGCCGCCACCGCCGCGCGGATCTCCTTGACGCCGGCGAGCACGGCGGAGAGGCTTTCGAAACGCGCATCGGCAGTAGCGGCGATCATTCGCGCCAACGTGGTTTTACCCACGCCGGGCGGGCCCCAGAACACCATCGAATGCAGGTGGCCGCTCTGGATGGCCTCGCGCAGGGGTTTGCCGGCGCCGAGCAGATGCGCCTGGCCGTGGAACTCAACCAGCGAGCGCGGCCGCATGCGCGCGGCCAGGGGTTGATGGCTGAGCGCGCCGGTCACCATGCCGATCAGTCGGGGGTCGCCGTCTCGCGCAGCACGTCAGTGCCCGCCGGCGGGTCGAAGTGGAAGAGCTTGCCGTCCACCGGGGCATTCAGCTTCACCTTGGTGAAGGTCACCTCGGTGCGCTGACCGAGGGTATCGCGCAGCACCATCGCGGTCGGGGTCTGGTCGCTGAACGACAGCGTCAACTCGGTGTAGCGGCTGTCGGCCGCCAACGGCTTCAGGGTATAGCTGATGGTTGCACCGCTGATCTCCCGCACCACGCTGAACTGGCGCTCCAGGTCGGCGACACCGCCGATAAGCAGCACCGCGGGGGTATTGCCGATGTCGCCCAGAAACGGGCGAATGCTGACCTGCGCGAGGTCGGGGTCGTATACCCACAGCGTCCGGCCATCGGCGATGACCCACTGTTCAAAGGGCGGCGCGCTGACCCAGCGCACCTTGCCCGGTCGCGC
>CBDDRG010000185.1:0-3981 GCA_965232975.1 uncultured bacterium | reverse complement strand
TCGGCGCGTTCATCGGCTGGGAACGCGAGCAGCACGGCCGCGAAGCCGGTGTCCGCACTTATGCAGCGGTATCACTCGGTGCCTGCGTCTTCGGGCTCGTCTCCGCGCACGTCATCGGCGCTGGCGATCCCACGCGTATTGCCGCGGGCGTGGTGACGGGCGTCGGGTTTCTCGGTGCTGGCGTGATCCTGCGCGAGCAGGGTCGCGTCGCCGGGCTCACCACCGCGGCGACCATCTGGGCGACGGCCTCGGTCGGACTCGCCATCGCTTACGGGATGTACCTGCTCAGTGTGCTCACTGCGCTGATTATCTTCGGCCTGCTTGCCCTGCACCACCTGCCGGCCTGGCACAAGATCAAAGGGAAGGCAAAACGTCATCCGCACCCGGAGCATCACCCGTGAAAGAGATTGAGGCCTTTAAGCAATAATGAATTATTTTTGGGCGATCCTGATTTGAAAAATGGCCCATTTGGCTTGCATTTAACTCACTTGAGGTTTTCTTTTTGATTAACTCGACTGAACACTCTGCTCATACTGGTGGCGACACAACGGTGTGGATGCTGATCTTCGCTGCCTGGGTGGTGGCCGCTATCTCGACACTTGGCGCGCTGTTTTTCGGCGAGGTCATGCAACTGCCGCCCTGCGTGCTCTGCTGGTATCAGCGCATTTTCATGTTCCCTTTGGCGATCATCCTGCCGATCGGACTCTTCCCATTCGACAGGAAAGTGGCTCGCTATGCGCTGCCGTTGGTAGTAATCGGCTGGCTGTTTGCTGTCTTTCACCTGCTCCTGATCGCGGGGGTGATCCCCGAGGACATCAAGCCCTGCACGCATGGGGTGCCGTGCTCGGAGACGGTGATCGAGTGGTTCGGCTTTGTGACAATTCCACTACTGTCGGTTCTGGCTTTTTCAACCATCTTGGCGTTACTGATCATGACGCATTTTCGGAGCTCAAAATGAAACAAAAAACATTGTTCATCGTTGCCTTGGCTGGTTTACTGTTGGTTTTCATCGTAGGCACGCTGCTCTATACCGCGCAGAGAGATAATCAGGCCGCTCAAATGGCCGAAGCGAATCGCGCGGCGCTTGTCCGCATGCATTCGCCAACGCTCGGCAAGGCCGATGCGCCAGTCGTCATCGTTGAATTTCTCGATCCCGCCTGCGAGACCTGCAGGGCGTTCTATCCACTGGTCAAGGAAATGATGGCGACTAATCCCGACAAGATTCGCCTCGTGTTGCGTTACGCGCCATTCCATAACGGATCGGACAAGGTTGTGGCGGTGCTGGAGGCGGCGCGCAAACAGGATAAGTTCTGGCAGGCACTGGAAGCTTTGCTGGCCTCGCAGGCCGACTGGGCGCCACACCACACGCCACAGGTGGAACTCGTCTGGAAGCACCTTGAAGGACTGGGCTTGAACCTCAAAAAGGTGCAGGAAGACATGGTTGCGCCGGAAATCGCAAACTTGATCGCTCAGGATCTTGCGGATGCGCGAACCCTTAATGTAACCAAGACACCGGAATTCTTCGTCAACGGCAAACCACTGCCGAGCTTCGGTAGCGAGCAGTTGAAGAGGCTGGTTGAGGACGCGCTAAGCGCGACTTCGCAGCGGTAAGCCGGCAAGGTGCAGCAGCATGGCTGAAAAACTTAAACTGGACTTATCCCTGGTCATGCCGGATGTCGCCGACGGGGGAATGTGCATTCGTAAACATGGGTGGCAAGCTGACGGGATGAGAGAAATGACATTCTACCCGCAGGGCCGCATGAGGCGGCATCCATCATGAGCGGCTGCGGCTGCGATTCGGTATGCGCCACGCCGCCCCCCAATCCGGCTTACCGGCGCGCCTTGTGGATTGCGTTGGTGTTGAACGCGCTGATGTTTGGTGTCGAGATTGTTGCCAGTTTTGCGGCGCAGTCGGTGTCGCTGCTGGCCGACGCAGTCGACTTTCTGGGTGACGCCGGCAACTACGGCGTTGCCCTGTTCGTGCTGGGACTGGCGCCGGTGTGGCGTTCGCGCACGGCGCTGTGGAAAGGCTGGCTGATGGTGGGCTATGGCATGTTCGTGCTTGGCAAGTCAGCCTGGCAATGGTCGGTCGGCATCGTGCCGGAGCCCATCATTATGGGCTGGGTGAGCCTGCTGGCGCTGGCGGTCAACCTCGGCGTGGCGGCGCTGCTGTATGCCCATCGTCAGGGTGACGCGCAGGCTCGCTCGGTGTGGCTGTGTTCGCGCAACGACGCGCTCGGCAATCTGGCGGTGATGGCGGCGGCGGCCGGGGTGTGGGCCACCGCGCATGGCTGGCCGGATATTGCCGTGGCGCTGGTGTTGGCAGGGTTGGCGTTAAGTTCGGGTAGCTCGGTGATTCGTCACGCGCGGCGGGAGCTGCGCGCGGCTTAAGCCGTTTGCTGGCGCGGCGCTGCCAGCAGGCACCAAGTTTTGTGGTCAGCGCGGCAAGTCTCAACAGTAACGCAGCGCATACCCCATTGTAATTCGTAATTGGTTCCAAGGAGCAGCAGCATGGCTGAAAAACTTAAACTGGACTTGTCGCTGGTCTTGCCGGATGTTCCCGACGAGCGCGACGCTTGCGTGGGGCGGCTGACTGAACTGCTGCAAGCCGAAGGGCTGGAAAAGGTGCACCTGGTCCGCGAAGACGGTGGCGTCCGACTTTGCCTGCACTATAACCCGCAGCAATTCAGCGTGAGTCGTGTGCGCGAGCTGGTGCAAGCGGCCGGCGCGAAAATAGGTCAGCGCTATCGTCATGAGAGCCTGCGCATCGGCGGCATGGATTGCCCTACCTGCGCCACGGTAATCGAACACGCGCTGCAACGCGCGGACGGCGTGCTGGAAGCTTCGGTGAGTTACGCCGCCGAGCGCCTGCGCCTGGAATTCGACAACGAGAAAATTGAGCGTCCGGCGATTGTCGGGCGCATCCAGGCGCTCGGTTATGTTGTGCTGGAAGAAGGTCGCGAGATCGGATGGTTCGCCGAGCATCGCGAACTTATTTTTAGCGGTGTCGCTGGCTTGCTGTTGCTGGCGGGCTGGATTGCGGGCCTCGCCGGCGCACCGCGAACTCTGGCGCTGGGCCTGTTGCTGGGCGCGTACGCGGCGGGCGGTTTCTATACCATGCGCGATGCTTGGCAGAGTTTACGCAGCCGCCGTTTCGACATCGACATCTTGATGATCGTCGCGGCAGCCGGGGCGGCGGCGCTCGGCGCCTGGGAAGAAGGCGCGCTGCTGCTGTTCCTCTTCAGCCTGGGTCATGCGCTGGAACACATGGCCATGGACCGGGCGCGCAAGGCCATCGAGGCGCTGGCGGAACTGGCCCCCAAAACAGCCATGGTGCAACGGGACGGCACAGAGATCGAGGTGCGAGTCGAAGCATTGCAGCGCGGCGACCGGGTGATCGTTAAGCCCGGTCAGCGCATACCCGCCGACGGCCAGGTTGTGTCCGGCAACACGGCGATCGATCAACCTCCGGTCACCGGCGAATCCATGCCGGTGGACAAACAGCCGGGCGAAAAGGTATTCGCCGGCACGGTCAACGGCGAGGGCGCGTTGGTCGTCGAGGTCTCCAAACTGGCGCAGGAGAGCACGCTGGCGCGCATGGTGGTGATGGTGGCTGAGGCGCAGACACAGAAATCGCCCACGCAACGTTTCACTGACCGCTTCGAGCGGATCTTCGTGCCCGTCGTGCTGGTCGGTGCCGGCATGCTCATCGTGCTTCCACCGCTGTTCGGTTTTCCCTTCGCCGAATCCTTTTATCGCGCCATGGCGGTGCTGGTGGCGGCTTCCCCCTGCGCGCTGGCCATCGCCACCCCGTCGGCAGTGCTGTCCGGCATTGCGCGCGCCGCGCGCGGCGGCGTGCTGATCGAGGGCGGCGTGCATCTGGAGAATCTGGGCGTGCTCACGGCCATTGCCTTCGACAAGACCGGCACTCTGACCATCGGTAAGCCCAAGGTGACCGACGTCGTCGCCGTCATTGGAGAC
>CBDDRG010000184.1:0-10280 GCA_965232975.1 uncultured bacterium | reverse complement strand
CCCAAGGGGTTCATTGGTGCTTACGGCTGCTTGGCTTGGCCTCTTAAGGTGCAATGTTGCTCTTGTTTAACCGGGTGCGCGCGGCGGTGGGGCTGGGTCTTTGCGGCTGATGCCGATTGCGGCGGCCAGCCCGGATGCAATGCCATTGCCACCCATTGCCGCAGGCAGCGTTCTACTATTGTCCAGTTCTCTCAACTTGCTCGGTGACTTCCGCGGTCGTCGACGCGGTTGCTGTTGGGGTGAGTGCGCGACGCGCTGCGCGCTGCAGACACCCGGGTCTTGGGTCGCCTCAGCGGAGTGACCCGCTCAGAACCGGCTTGTCCGGGGTTCTGCCGCGGAGCACTCGATCAAGGAGCATCGACTGCGCTGGGGGTATTTCATCGAGAGCAATGACGGTCAGCGCCCGCTTGCCCGACGGTGTTTTTCAGCGCGCTTTGGCCCCCGCGGCAGTGCTGCTCTCTGCACCGGTGGTCGGCACTGGGCGCCGCGGGACGCGCACTATAGCAACAATTAATAACCCCTTCAATTGAAAGCACAAATTGAAGGGCGCTGGTAGAATCGCGGCGACTCTCCGCGGTTCGAGCCCCGATGACCAACCCCAGCTCCGCCCATCAGGGCGTCGAAACCATCGCCATCGACGCCGATCTCGCCGGGCAGCGGATCGACAACTTCCTGTTCAGCAGACTCAGGGGCGTGCCCAAGTCCCGCGTCTACCGGCTGTTGCGGCGGGGCGAGGTGCGTGTCAACAAGGGACGCGTGCCGCCCACCTACCGGCTCGTCGATCGGGATCTGGTGCGCATCCCCCCGCTGCGCGTGGCCACGCCCGGCAGCGCTGCCGCGCCGGGCGCACAACTGCGGGATGCGCTGCGCGCGCGCATCCTGGTCGAGGACGACCAGTTGCTGGTGCTCGACAAGCCCGCCGGCATGGCGGTTCACGGCGGCAGCGGGATCAATCTCGGCGTCATCGAGGCGCTGCGGGCGATGTATCCCGAACAGCGCTTTCTGGAGCTGGTTCACCGCTTGGATCGGGATACCTCGGGCTGCTTGCTGATCGCCAAAAAGCGCAGCGCCCTGCGCGCACTCCACGAACAGATGCGGGCGGGAGCCATCACCAAACGTTACTGGGCGCTGGTGCGCGGGAGCTGGGACAAACACCTGACGCGGATTGACGCGCCGCTGCGGCGGGATGCCACGGCCTCCGGCGAGCGCATCGTGCGGGCCAACGTCGACGGCCGGCACGCGGTCACCCACTTTCGCGTGCTCCAGCGCTACGCGCAGGCGACCCTGGTGGAGGCGCAGCTGGAAACCGGGCGCACCCATCAGATCCGCGTCCACTGCCAGCTCGTCGGCCACCCGCTGGCGGGCGACGCCAAGTACGGCGACGAGCATTTTGATCAGTATTTGCGACCGCTGGGTCTCAAACGCCTGTTCCTGCACGCTGCCGAGCTCGGGTTTGTCGCGCCCGCCGACGGCCAGCCACGCCAGTTGAAAGCGCCGCTGCCGGCAGAACTGGCCGCGGTGTTGGCGCGGCTGTGACGTTCAAGGCGCTGATCTTCGATTGGGACGGCACTCTGTGCGACTCCCTGTCCCGCATCGTGTCCTGCCTGCAGGCGGCGGCGACCGAGAATGGCCTGCCAGCGCCCTCGGTCGCGGCGGCTCAGAACATCGTCGGGCTGGGTATGCGGGAGGCCCTGGAGCAGCTTTTCCCAGGTATCGGGGCGGCGCAGATTCGCCGGTTGCGGGAGAGTTACGGCGGCCATTTCATGCGCGCGGAACAGCAGCCGTCGCCGTTTTTCCCCGGGGTGCGGGAGACGCTGGCGATGCTTCGGGAGCGCGGTTTCCTGCTTGCAGTGGCGACCGGCAAGAGCCGCGCAGGCCTCGATCGCGCGCTGGCGGCGACCGGGTTGGGCGAATTTTTCAATGCCACCCGCTGCGCCGATGAAACCGCGTCCAAGCCTGATCCGGCGATGCTGTTGGCGTTGCTCGACGAGTTCGCGGTGGCGCCCGAGCAGGCGCTGATGATCGGCGACACCACCTTCGACATGGCCATGGCGGCGCGGGCGAACATGCCCCGGCTCGCGGTTGCCTACGGTGCCCACGACCCTGCCCGACTGCTCGCCTATCGACCCCTCGCCTGCCTCGCGCACCTTTCCGACATCCGTTCCATCGTCCTCCGCTGAAGGGCGGCGGCCGCGATCGTTCTGTGCAGCCCGCGCCGCGGCGATGCGCGGGGCGCAAAAAACAGGCCGTCGATTGTGCGGTGGCAGGCTGCGGCTGGCAGTCCCGCACGGTCTTGGCGAGAACGTCCTCCAGGCGCCAGATCAGTCGATTGTTTCAATGTGCTGCTGGCTGTAGCGGCGATCCAAAACGACTGCCGGCGGGCGGCTCTGGCGAGCCGGGCGCGGGTTGCGGGCGCATGGAGATACGGGATGGAATAATCACCATATAGAATAGATCAAATAATTCATACGCATTACACTAGCGCGCCGCCGGCCTACTTGGCGTCCAGCCCAGGCTCGTATCAGGGATCTTCCATGACTATCTTCAGCTTCGAAAACCGTCGCGCCGCGACTGTGGCCTTGATCTCGATGATGCTGTGCGGCGTCGGGGTGTCCCCGGTGTGGGCAGCCCAGGATCAGTACATTGTCCAGACCCAGTCCGTCCACGATCTCAAATCCCTGTTCGCCATCGTGCAGGCGGTGGATATCACGCCGGCCCGCGCGCGCATCGGCGGCACCATCGTCGAGCTCCTCGCCGACGAGGGGCAGGTGGTCAAGGCGGGCGATGTGCTGGCGCGCGTGCGCGACCCCAAGCTGGGCATGCAGATCGATGCGGCCCAATCCAAGCTGCGTTCCCTCGAGGCCCAGCTCGGTCTGGCCAATACCACGCTGGCGCGAGTTTCGACCCTCTACCGGGGCGGTAAGATCAGCCAGTCCGCCTACGACGACGCGCGCACCCAGGTCGACGTCATCACCGCCAATATCGCGGCCGCCAGGTCCGACCAAGCGGTGATTCGCGAGGCGCAAGCCGAGGGACAGGTGCTCGCCCCGGCCAATGGCCGCGTGCTCAAAGTCAATGTCACCAAGGGCGGCGTGATTCTGCCGGGCGAGGTGATCGCCGACATCGCGACGGAGTGCTACGTGCTGCGCCTCTCGCTGCTGGAGCGCCACGCGCGCTTCATGAAGACAGGCGACAAGGTGTTGGTCGGCGACCGCAGCATGCTGGATCCCGATTTCACGTCGCAGCCGGGCGAGCGCCGCGAGGGCCAGGTCGTCCAGCACTATCCCGAGCTGGCCAACGGGCGTGTCGTCGCCGACGTGGAGGTCAGCGGGCTGGGCAATTTCTTCGTCGGCGAGCGCGTCCGCGTGTGGGTCGCGACCGATACGCGCGAGGCGCTCGTGGTGCCGCCCGCGTACATCTACCGCCGTTATGGCTTGAACTTTGTGCGCCTCGCCAGTGGTGCCGAAGTGGTGGTGCAGCCCGGCATGGCGATGCCCACGGGTGTTGAAGTGCTGTCGGGGTTGCGGGCTGGCGACGCGCTGATGGTGCCGCCGCAATCCGGCATTGTCAGTAGTGCGGAGCGCTGACCGTGGCCGGGTCAAGTTTTTCGGGGCGGGTCACCCAGGCGTTCGCGCATTCGACACTGACGCCCGTGATCCTCGTGTTGTCCCTAGTGCTCGGTGGGATGGCGCTCACCGGCATGCCCCAGGAAGAGGATCCGCAAATCACCGTGCCCTTCGTCGACGTCATCGTGAACACGCCGGGCATGAAGGCCGACGATGTCGTCGAGCTGGTGACGAAGCCCTTTGAGGACATCCTGAAAGGCATCGACGACGTCGAGCACACTTTTTCGACGACCCGCGACGACGGTGTGGCCTTCACCATCCGCTTCGAGGCCCGCTTCGACAATGACACCGCGGTCGCCCGCGTCAACGATGCCATCGATGCCAACCGCTATCGCATACCGCCGGGTCTTGCCGAGCCCCTGGTGGTCGGCCGCAGCATCGACGATGTGGCGGTGGTGGTGCTCACGCTGTCGCCCAAGCTGGGCAATGAAGGCCGCTGGCAATGGGGGGCGCTGTACGATCTCGCCGATGAATTGCAGCACGAACTGGTGAAGGTCAACGATGTCGGCCTGACCTATATCATCGGCGGCAAGCCCCGGGAGATCCGCGTCGAGCCCGATCCGGAACTGCTCTCCCTCTACGGCGTGACGCTCAATCAGCTGGTCGCCAAAGTTCGCAGTGCCAACCAGACGTTTTTGACCGGCAATGTCAGCGGCAACGACCAGTTGGTGCCGGTGATCGTCGGCCAGACCCTGCAGAACAATACCGATATCGGTCTGCTGGTCGTCACCACCCAGGACGGCAGGCCGGTCTATGTGCGCGATGTCGCGCGGGTCATCGTCGGCGAGAGTATCGCCACCCAGCGCGCCTGGAACCTGACGCCCACCCAGGGCGCCGACGGCGTCCGCCGCTTTCAACGCCTGCCGGCGGTGACGCTGGCGATCGCCAAGCGGCAGGGCGCGAATGGCGTGCAGATCAGCGAGGACGTGCTGAAGCGGCTAGAGCTGGTGCGGGGGCGCCTGATTCCCGATAGCGTCGATGTCAACGTCAGCCGCGATTACGGCGAGACCGCGCGCCACAAGTTCAGGGAGATGGCGTTCCACCTGTTCCTGGCGACAGCGGCGATCGTGCTGATCATGGCCGGTTTTCTGGGCTGGCGCGAGGGCGTTGTGGTATTGATCGTTATCCCCTCGACCATTTTGCTGACTTTTTTCGTGTGTCTGTTGTTTGGCATCACGCTCAACCGCCTGACCATGTACGGCATTATTTTCTCGGTCGCGATCCTCGCCGACGATGCCATCGTGATCACCGAAAACATCTCGCGGCACTGGCGCATGCTGAACGGCCGCACCTGGACCCAGGCGGCGGTGGACGCCGTCGCCGAGGTCGGCAACCCGACCATCATCGCGACCTTCACCGTCGTCATGGCGCTGTTGCCGCTGCTGTTCGTGCAGGGCTTTGTCGGGCCCTTCCTGCAGCCCATACCGGTGGCGGCCATCTCGGCGATGCTGTTTTCGCTGCTGCTGGCGCTGACGGTGGTGCCCTGGGCTCTTCTCAAATTCACCCACAGCTCCGACGACATGACCGGGGTGGATGCGGGCGCCGCGGTGCACGCCGAGGTCGGCGGCGGGTCGCACCATGACCCGGAAGCTACCGGCGGGTTTTTTGGCACCATTTTCCGCCGGCTCGCGCGTGGCCCGCTGCGCTCGCCGCGCACGGCCGGATTCACGTTGCTCGGGGTCGTGCTGCTGACCTTGCTGACCTTCCTGATGCCCTACTACAAGCTGGTGCTGTTCAAGATCATGCCGTTTGACGACAAGCAGGACATGCAGATCCAGGTCGACTTGCCGGAGGGGGCGACGCTGGAGGCCACCGAGCGGGTGTTGTTCCAGCTCGCCGCCTTGGTCGGCGATATCCCCGAAATCCAGAACATGCAGATCTACGCGGGTGGCACCGGGCCCTTCGATTTCTACGGCATGGTGCGCCAGGACTACATGCGCAGCCTGCCCGAGCAGGGCGAACTGCGCATGCGCCTGCTGTCGACCTGGGATCGCGACCGCGAGAGCCACGACATCTCGCTGGAGATTCGCGAGCGCCTGAAGCGCCTGGTGCTGCCGGCCAACGGCACCGTGGAAATTGTCGAATCGCCGCCGGGGCCGCCCGCGCCCTATATCGTCATCGCGGAGATTTACGGGCCGGATGCCGACACCCGCCGCGCCACCGCGCGCCAGGTCCGCGCGATCATCGATCAGGTGCCCGAACTGGCGCAGAGCGACGACTCCCTGGGCGATCCCCAGCAGCGCCTGCGCATCGCCATTGATCAGCAGAGCCTGGAATTTCACCAGGTGGACGAAGGCGTCGTCTACAGCACGCTGAAGTCGTTGATCGACGGTGAAACCCTCGGTTTCTCGCAGCGCGGTGAAGGGCAGAACCCGCTTCCCATCGTGTTGCACCAACCCAAGGAATCGTTGTTCCTGGGCGAGCGCCTGTTGTCGACGCCGATCCTGACCATGACCGGCGAGCTGCGCGAACTAGGAGACGTGGTGCACATCGAGCACGAGCCGGCGTCCTACCCGATTTTTCGTCGCGATGGCCGCTTTGCCGACCTGGTCACCGCCGGCATTCGCGGCCTGCCCTACGATGCGCCCATGTACGCGCTGAACAGCGTCGAAAAGCTGATGGCAAAGGCGGACTGGCCGGGCGGCGCCATGCCCGAGGTGCGCTACTTCGGGCAGCCCGAGGATGAGAGCAAACCTTCGCTGCTGTGGATGGGCGAGTGGGACGTGACCCGCGAATCCTTCACCCAGCTCGGGCTCGCGTTCGGCTATGCGCTGTTGGGGATATACATCCTGGTGGTGGGCCAGTTCCGCAGCTTCAAGACCCCGCTGGTGGTACTGCTGCCGGTGCCGCTGAGTTTCTCGGGCGTTATCGTCGGCCACTGGCTCATGGGTTCGACCTATTCCATGCCATCGACGATTGGCGTGATCGCGCTGTCCGGCATCGTGGTGCGCAACTCGATCCTGCTGATCGAGTTTATCCAGGTGAACGTCCGCAATGGGGTGCCAATGCGGCGGGCGGCTCTCGAAGCCGGGGCGATCCGCTCCAAGCCCATCATCCTGACCGCGCTGGCCGGTATTGCCGGCGGCATGTTCATTCTGCCGGACGCGATGCTGCACGGCATGGGCGTCGCGCTGATCTTCGGTTTGATCTCATCGACCGTGCTGACGTTGATCGTCATCCCCGCAGTTTATGTCTGGCTGCGGGACGACGGCATCGCGATCGATCGCGCTTGATCTGGCTGTTGCGGTAGCCGGGGACTCCGGCGCCCGCCCGCTCCGCGCTAAACTGGCGACCCGGCGGGCGCGAGGAAAACGCGATGGACTTCAGCTTCAGCGACGAACATGAGGCGCTGCGCGCCGTCGTCCGCAAATTCTGTGCGGCGGAAATCGCGCCGCGCGCCCGCGCGGCGGACGACAGCGAGACCTTTCCGCGCGAGATCTTTAGGCGGTGGGGCGATCTCGGCTTGCTCGGCGTGTGCTATCCGGCGGCCGACGGTGGCGCCGGCTGCGACAAGATCGCCGACTGCATCGTGCGCGAGGAGCTGAGCCGGGTCAGCCAGGCCTTTGCCTCGGCCTGGTCGGCGCATTCGCACCTCGGCATCTGGCCGATCTGGCGCGCCGGCACCGCCGCGCAGAAGCGCGACTTCTTTGCACCGGCGCTGCGCGGCGACAAGATCGCCGGTTTTGCCCTCAGCGAGCCCGATGTCGGCTCCAACATCCGTGCGCTCAAGACCATGGCGACCAAGGTTGCGGGCGGCTATCGCATCAAGGGCAGCAAGCTGTACATCACCAACGCCCCCATCGCCGATTTCCTGACGCTGGCCGCGCGCACCAAGCCCGAGCAGACGCCGGCCGCCATCAGCCTGTTTCTGGTCGAACTGCCGAACCCGGCCGTGACCATCACCAAGCTCGCCAAAGAGGGCATCCGCGCGTCAGAAACCGGCCTTATATTCATCGACGACCTGTTCGTGCCCGACGCCTGCCTGCTCGGCGGTGTCGAGGGCACCTACCCGGTCATTCTCGAGTCGCTGGCCGAAAACCGCGTCGGCGTCGCCGCGAACTGCCTGGGGATGGCTAAAGGCGCGTTCGAAGCCGCCCGGCAGTACGCGCGTGAGCGCGTCGTCGGCGACCGCACTATCGGCAAGTTTCAGGCCATCGCCCACAAGCTGGCCGACATGGCGGCCGCCATCGAGGCCGCGCAGTGGCTGGTATACCACGGCGCCTGGCGCGTCGATCGGGGCACGCTCGATGCCGCCACCGCTGCCAAGGTCAAGCTCGTCGCCAGCGAGACCGCGGTCAGCGTCAGCGAGCAGGCGATCCGCGTGCTCGGCGGCGCCGGCATCATGCGCGACCACCCGGTGGGGCGGATTCACCGCGATGCGCTGGTCTATGTCATCGGCGAGGGCACCAGCGAGATCCAGCGCAACATCATCGCCCGCAGCCTGGATCTGTAGCGGTCGCTGCCGATGAACGATGTGGCGGCGAGCGCGGTGATTGGCGTGGTGCTGGCGGGCGGCAAATCCACGCGCATGGGCAGCGACAAGGCGATTCTCGCGGTCGGCGGCGGCACCCTGCTGGAGTGGATGCAGGCCAAGCTGCGGGGCGCCGGCTTGATCGAGATTGTCGTCAGCGGCGCCGCCGCGGGCGGCGTTGCGGATTTGCTGCCCGGCCGCGGCCCACTCGGTGCGCTGCACGCGTTGGCGCACCAATATCCAGATCGGTGCCTGCTCGCGGTACCCGTGGATATGCCGCTGTTGCGTGCGCCGAGCCTGCGCCATCTCATCGAGAACGGCCGCGGTCCGCTGTCGCCGCTGCACTACCAGGGCTTCCCTTTGCCATTGCTGCTCACCATTACGCCCGCGATTCGCGATCTGCTCGATACCACGCTTAGCGTGGCCGACGGCGACTTTTCGGTCGCCGCCTTCCTCCGCCGCGCCCAGGCCCGGGAGCTGCCGTTGGTGGCGGGCGCCGACGAATTCGCCAACCTGAACACGCCCGCCGAGTGGGCCGCGTTTGTAGCGCAGGCAGCCGCCCAGCATTTGCGCAGCGATTGAATTCGCGCCAGCCAGCCCCAGATAGAGCTGCAACCAAGCCCGTCTTGCCAGTTTTATTCGAGGGAAACAGCCATGCGCCAGGATCGCTTGACCAACCAACTGCAACAGGCCCTCGCCGACGCCCAGTCGCTTGCGGTGGGCCGCGACCACACCGCCATCGAACCCGTGCATTTGTTGCTGACGCTGTTGCGCCAGCAGGGCGGTGCGGTGCGCCCGATGCTCGGCAAGGCGGGTTTCGATCTCCCGGGTCTCGAAGGTGAACTGGAACAGCAGCTCGGTCGCCAGGCGCAGATCAAGAATCCGACCGGCGACGTCGCCATTTCGCCCAATCTGATGCGCCTGCTCAATCTCGCCGACAAGGTCGCGCAGCAGCAGGGCGACCAGTTCATCGCCAGCGAGGCGGTGTTGCTGGCGGCCTGCGACGACAGCGGCGATGTCGGTGCGGCGCTGCGCAGGTTCGGCGACAAGAAACGGCTGCAGGAGGTGGTCAAACAGGTGCGCGGCGGTGAGGCGGTGACCAGTCCGGAAGCGGAGGGCAGCCGCCAGGCCCTCGACAAATACACCATCGACCTGACCGCGCGCGCCGAGGCCGGCAAGCTCGACCCGGTGATTGGCCGCGACGACGAGATTCGCCGCACCATTCAGGTATTGCAGCGGCGCACCAAGAACAACCCGGTGCTGATCGGCGAGCCCGGCGTCGGCAAAACCGCGATCGTCGAGGGCTTGGCCCAGCGCATCATCAACGGCGAGGTACCGGAGGGGCTCAAGAACAAGCGCGTGCTGTCTCTCGACATGGGCTCGCTGCTGGCCGGCGCCAAATTCCGCGGCGAATTCGAGGAGCGCCTGAAAGCCGTGCTGAACGAACTGGCGAAGCAGGAGGGGCGCATCATCCTGTTCATCGACGAGCTGCACACCATGGTCGGCGCCGGCAAGGCCGAGGGCGCCATGGATGCCGGCAACATGCTGAAACCCGCGCTGGCGCGCGGCGAGCTGCACTGCGTCGGCGCCACTACGCTGGACGAGTACCGCAAATATCTCGAAAAGGACGCCGCGCTGGAGCGGCGCTTCCAGAAAGTCCTGGTCGACGAACCCTCCGAGGAGGACACCATTGCGATCCTGCGCGGCTTGAAGGAGCGCTATGAAGTTCACCACGTCGTCAGCATCACCCACTCCGCGATCGTCGCCGCCGCCAAACTGTCGCAGCGCTATATCGCCGATCGCCAGTTGCCCGACAAGGCCATCGACCTCATCGACGAGGCGGCGAGCCGCCTGCGGATGGAGATCGACTCCGCCCCCGTCGAGATCGACGAGCTGCGCCGCAGCGTCGATCGGCTGCGCATCGAGGAGCTCGCCCTGAAGCGGGAGAAGGACGACGCGTCGAAGGCCAGGCTCGAGAAGCTGCGGGAGGACCTTGCCTCCCGCAGCGCGGACCTCGCGCGGCTCGAGGAGCGGTGGAACAAGGAGAAGACCGCGATCAACCGGATCGGAAACCTCAAGAAGCGCGCCGAGGAGCTTCAGATGCAGGCCGACCGCGCCCAGCGGGAGGGCAACCTCGCCGAGGCCAGCCGGCTGCTCTACGGCGAGATCCCGGTCATCGAGCG
>CBDDRG010000183.1:0-9747 GCA_965232975.1 uncultured bacterium | reverse complement strand
CGAAGCGCAGCTCGAAGAACTCCCCGGCGCGGCCCACCACCTCCGCCGCGACATTCCCGGCAAGGATGAGCTTGCGACCCGGCCTGAGCGCCTTGCTCGCCCGGACCTGCGCGAGCGCGCGATTCGCGTCGAGCACGCGCTCCACCAGCACCTCGACCTTGCCGCCGGTCGCCTTGTGGCCGAACACCCGCGCGGGAATTACCCGGGTGTCGTTGAACACCAGCAGGTCGCCCGGGTTTATCGCGTCCAACAGGTCGGGAAATACGCCGTGAGCAAGTTCGCCGCTCGCCCCATCGAGCATCAGCAACCGACTGCCCCGCCGCTGCGCGGTCGGCGCACGGGCGATCAGTTCATCGGGTAGGGAGAAATTGAACGACTGGCGGCGCATCAAATTGGTTTAGCCGACAAAACCTCGAACCGAGGCAGGCAAGCGAAGCGCGCAAGGTTAGCGGAAAATCGCTCGGCGACCAAAGGCCCCGCCGACGCATGGCGCAGCGGACGGCCAGGGTTAGGCGGATGACGACGCTCTGCACATGCAGATCCACGACCAAGACCTGCCGCCCCACCGCCTCCCGCGAGACCCCTCGACCAAGCGCTACCGAAACTTTCATCCCGCAACCGATCACCTCGGCGAAAACCCGTCAGACCCAGAGCCCGACCAAAAGGGGAATTTCTATCTGGACGAAAAAGGGGACATCGCCATGGAGCCATCCACGCCGTTCAGGCGCGGGTTTTCAACAGCTGATCCTTGGCGGCGTTGACCTTGGCGGCGAGGTAGTCACTGCCCCCCCGATCCGGGTGTAGTTTGTGAATCAGCCGACGGTGTGCCTGGATGATCTCGTCGCGCGTGGCCTCACTGGCGACGCCCAGAATGTGAGCCGCTTCGGCGGCGGACAAAGCGCCTGATGCCTGTCGCGAGTCATCGCCACTCGGCCCACCACCCGGGGCGCCAGCGGGCCCGAAGCGGCGCGCCAGATAGGCGCCGAGCAGCAACGCGCTCTGGCGATCCAGGCTCTGCAACTGCGCGAACAGACGCTGCAACTGGTCGCGGCTGAGTGCGGCCAAGGGCCGGCCGGCGAATTCGCCCTGCACGACCTCGCCGTCGAGAGTGCCGTCCGCCAGGTTGATTTTAATCTGTAGCCACGCCGTCTTCAGCGTCGGCCCGATGCGGGCGCCACTGGCTCTACCCGCAAAGCGCAGCAACGGCAGAATGCGTAGTGCCGACAGCGATAAGTTGTAGACCAATGCGAACGTCGCCGCGAACGCAGCCGCCAACCAGGGCGCACGACCGGCCGCGGCCAACGCCAACAGCACCAGGGCGAAAGTGATCAGGGCTGCGCGCCAGACCATTTTGCGGCGTAATTCGGGAGGCAACCGCTTGATCTGGCCCCAGTAGCGCCAGCCCCACCATGCCCCGAGCCCAACGGTGATCAACAGCAGTAGTTGCGCCATGGCGACATCACACGAGACTGGCGGGCGCAGACTATAGCGACTTCGGTTGCCCTCGCCAACTTGGCGGCACCGCTTGCGGACCCGCGTGCCAGTGCTCGGCCCGCGAGGCATCTCCCAGGAAGATGGCGGAGTTGAGACGGTCGTACTGCAACTGTCGTACTGCGGAAAGCCGAATTTGGTCCTATTTTGCGCACATTTTCCGTTGAATAATCCCCGCTATTCGCCCCAGATTTGCCCAAAATCTGCATCTGGTGGGACTTTCCTCGCGACGGGCGCTCCTTCCTGCGAGCCCGGCGCAACACCGGCTGTCTTCAACCTGTTCCCCATTTCACGACTCCTTCTTCAGACACGATTTAACCCCAAATTCGTGTCCAGAAAATTCTGGGGCCGGTTCAGGGTTACACAGTTCGTTTGCCAATCCGGATTTGCGAAAATGCAGATTGTCGACCACCCAAGCCCAGAACTGACCTTCGGATCTGGTTAGCTCCTCAACATGGCGATGGCAGCGAACCGCACCGTTCCACAGCGTGATTATCCCCATTTCGTAATCCCCTCTCACCAGCCGCTGCAACCGGTAGCCGGGCATTTCAATTGACAGGTCATAGTTCCAGTCAGTCGTGCAGGCTTCCGTCGCTTTTGGTAGCTCCTGGCCAAACGCGTGCACCTCTCCGCTGTCGGCGACTATTTTCCAAAGCACTCTAAAAGACGCACCCGTCCACCGTGACGCGCGTTCATCAAGTGCCCTCCGCAATGCTTCTATGTCGGGCTGGAACGACGTCGAATCGTGACAGCGCTCCTGCAGATGGGCAGCAAATATTTCTTCGCGCTTGGCAATGGCGTAGGCTGCGAGCTTTTCCCTGCCAAAATCATGTATCGACAACTGGCGTTGCAGCTCGTGTTGGTTGATCTCGATACCGTCGCCAGGCCCCATGAGCACCGCCTCGATATCGACGCCTCTTCTCGTCGCCAGCCTGGCAAAATCTCGCTTGTCCATATGGTGCAAATCGTTGGCAAAATACAGGAAATCGAGGTAGCAAAAGTCACTGGCGTAGGGAATTGCGACTCGCGCGCCCAATGCCATGACGACATCCATGCAGTAATCGAGGCTCCGCACGCGCTTCTCGTCCGCCAGCCTCATCATGGTGTTTTGCGGAAAATCAAAAAAAGCAGGGTAGATTCCGGTCAGCGACGCGAGCGTAAACACCACATCGACCCGATACTTTTTGCCAATCCGCTTCGCTTCGTCGAGGCTAATCAGATTGTCCGTTTGGAAAAACACAGTCACGCCATCGGCATGCAAAAGCAGCGACGAATCGTGATCGCCGCGATCGTTTACCAGCATTTCAAGCCGGACTCCGGGCGCTGGCTCACACGTGCCCTCGTGGCCAAGCACCTTTAACGCGCTGAAACCGGCGCGCCGAACCGCCCTTTCGAAGTAAGGGACACCGAAATCGGGAATGATAACCTGCGCACGTTTCACTTCGCTTCTAAGCCGTCGCAATGACGGCGGGTGGAAATGATCGTCATGGGCATGAGAAAAATAAACATAATCGATGTCGACGAAGTCTTCCGGCGACATTTTGGGCGGGGGGTAATGCCAAATATTTCCGCCCCAGCAGGGGCCGATCAACCACGGATCCATAAGGAGCCGTACACCACCGACCTCCACTAACAGGCAGGCATGAGTAATGTAGGATATTTTCATGGCCGAACTTCCAAGCGCCTTCGCCGTGAGCGGCCCCAAATTCCCACTTACCTCTTTACGAAATAACACCTGGCCGGCTCGAATGAGCACTTCTTCAGAACCACCGGCTTGTCCTTGAAAAATTTGAGGAAAGCTTCAGTTTCGCCAGGCCACATGGGGTTGTTTATCTCGTCAAATGCGATTATGCCGCCACAAACAACGCGTTCATACAAGGCTTCGAGCGCGAGGATCGTCGGCTCATATAGATCAAAATCAAGGTATAAAAGCGAAATCAGCGTGTGTGGATTAGCCCTCAGATACTCAGGGAGAGTTACTGCGACATCCCCGGGCACCAACTCGATCTTTGGCAAATGCGCAAGGTATCTATTTTTGTCAAAGATCTCGATCGATGTTTCGATATCGGCCAGGTGACTATCAGCAATACTGAGACCCCCCTTTTTACACTCCGGCGATTCGTACTGCGTATTTTTGTCTTTTTCCGTAACATCGGGAAAACCCGAAAAGGTATCGAAGCCAATAATGCGCCTTTGATAATTGTAAGGCTCAAGAATTGCACTAAAGGACGCAAACGAAAACAACCCAGCGCCCATGTAAACACCCATTTCGACGATGGATCCATGAACCTCAAGCACTTGCCTGAACAACTCCCACTTGAAAAGATAAATAGCCTGCTGCTGACGAGACACATAACGTGGGAACGCGCCCAGCTTTTGCTGAATTGAGCCTGATGAACTAAAAAAATGCTCGTCCATCAATTCCTGATACTCTTCATTTTCTTTACTACTGAATTTTTTCATATAAAGTCCACGTTGAAGTTTTCCATACTGAATAAAATGTTTTCCGAGGCCCCAGCAGGATGTTGAAAAAGGGCTTTCCCGCCCTTTTTCATGCTCCTCCCGGTACACGCCCGCGACGGCCTCCTAAGATCAAGCACTTAGCGCGCTTGATCTTCGTGCAAGCCATCCTTGGCTTGCTTTACCAGGCCGTTGAAAGTGTTTTTCAACGGCCTGCTAATTTACATCGCCAAAAAAACAAAAATAGGATTGATAATGATTTTTTATGAATTCGGCCTTATCGGCAACCACGTCGTTGAAAAACGCCCTTTTATACGTGCTGCCGAATAGCGAATTTGAGAACTGAAGCGCAAAAATCAATCTGTTTCCCTCCTCAAGAATCTTGCCCTTATGCAAACCGCGGGTGTCTACGGCCATAATGGTCCCTTTTTTTCCGCAAATCTCCAGAATGTCTTCCGGCTTGTAATGCGCAACAATATCTTTGTCCTCAAAGCGGCCTCGCTTGCGAAAAATAGCGGGCAGACGCCTGTGCGATCCCTTCACAAAACAATGCGGACCGGTGCGTTCATCAACGTCAGTCAAATAAAAGAACCATTTCAGAAATTTAATTCTGTCCATATCGAAGTGAAATTTCTGTGCCGCAGCGCTGGTAAACCTGTCCTGGTCTTTCGTGGGATAGCTCCAGCCCATTGTCACAATATCCAAGATTGGTTTGCACCCAAGATATGCTTGGGCGATTCTCAGGATATTGCCGTCAAAGACGATATTTTGAACTGCCGAGCTAGCTAATAAATGCGCAGTATCGTGCTGAAAGCGCGCCGATTTATCTTTAACCTCGCCAAGCAAATAATCAGCCTCCGAGTAGGCAACAGCATAGGTATCGGCTGGCTTCAAATAACGAACTGGGGTGCTCTGGCTTAATTGCGTTAGCCGTTCGACGGTCTCGGGGGACAGTCTCTGGTCAAAGATGAAGCAGCCATCTCGATTGAGGCCATCTGCAACAGCCTCGATATCTGCGTCGGACATTTGGCCAAGGACCGAGCCGGCCGGGGAGATTGTCGGATATTTTCGGCTTACCCGCGAAATATACCAGCTTAACGCGTCATTCCAGCCGCCGTTGGTGAGGCGAAACAGGAAACGGTGACAGGCATAGAGCAGGCGCGGCGTTTTGATACTTAGGGTAAAAAGCCCGAATATTTTGAGGCGGGTTGATTTCGATTTATAAAATGGCGACACACTTGGCATAGCGGCTCCTGTCGACTTTGGATGCGCGCAAGGGCCGCGCGATCGGGCTTATACCACGCCCTTGATCCAGGCGAATAACCACGCCAGGCCACCGAGCACGCTGACGACGACCCACAGCACCAACAGCAGGCGTAGCGGCCGATAGGGCTGGCGCTCGACCGTATGTACCGGGGATGTCAGATATTCCTGCACTCGCCGCAAGTCTTCCGGGGATAATTTACTGTTCTTTGCCATTGCCGCCAGCCTCGTTATCGCGCTTTGGTCACCCGTTGAGCTTTGGTCACCCGATGAACAGCCGCTATCCGCGCCGCGCTCAGGAGCTCATGAAGCCGCTTTCCGCCAGCGCCATCAGCGGCGCGGCGCCCGCTTTCATGGTCGCCACCAGGGTGCGTGTGCGCGGCAGGATTTTCTGGAAGTAGAACCGCGCCGTCTGCACCTTGCCCGTGTAGAACGCGTGCTCGTCGGTGCCCGCCTGCAACTGCGTGAGCGCGACACCGGCTGCCCGTGCCCACTGCTCAGCGAAGGTGGCGTAGCCGGAATACATCAGGTAGTCGAAGGAAGCGGCGCCGATCTCCTCGGGGTTGGCCTGAGCCCTGGCGTCGAGGTCGCGGGTGAGCTGCTCCCACTCGGTCAGCAGCTCACCCAGCGGCGCGACAAATTCCGCCATGTCGGCGCGGTCGCGTTGGCCGGAGCAGAACGCGCGCACGCCGACGACGTAATCCGCCAGCAACTTGCCCCGGGAACCCAGCACCTTGCGGCCGAGCAGATCGAGCGCCTGGATGCCGTTGGTGCCCTCGTAGATCATCGCGATGCGGGCATCGCGCAGGTTCTGCTCCATGCCCCATTCGCGGATATAGCCGTGGCCGCCGAACACCTGTACGCCCAGGCTTGCGCTCTCGAAACCCACTTCGGTACAAAAGCCCTTGGCGATGGGCGTGAGCAGCGCGAGGCGATCCTCGGCGTTGCGGCGCTCATCGGCATCGACCGCGAGCTGGGCGATATCGACCTGGTAGGCGAGGCTGTGGATGAGCATCCGCGCGCCCTCGGCAAACGCCTTGATGGTCAGCAGCATGCGCCGCACGTCGGGGTGGACGATGATCGGGTCGGCCGGGCCGTCGGGATTTTTGGCGCCGGTCGGTGAGCGCATCTGCAAGCGCTCGCGGGCGTAGGCCACGGCTCCCTGCAACGCCACTTCGGCGCATGCGACACCCTGCATCGCGGTGCCGATGCGGGCGTTGTTCATGAACGTGAACATGGCGGCGAGACCGCGGTTGGGCGCGCCCAGCAGGTAGCCGCGGGCGCTGTCGAAATTGATCACGCAGGTGGCGTTGCCGTGAATGCCCATCTTGTGTTCGATGGCGCCACAACTGACGCCGTTGGCCGCGCCCGCCTCGCCGTCCGCGCCCGGCAGCCGCTTGGGCACCAGAAACAGCGAGATGCCCTGGGTACCGGGCGGGGCGTCGGGCAGCCGCGCCAGCACGATGTGACAGATGTTGTCGGCGAGATCGTGGTCGCCGGAGGAGATGAACATCTTGCTGCCGGTGATGCGGTAGGCGCCATCGCCGACCGCCTCGGCGCGGGTGCGCAACAGGCCCAGATCGGTGCCGCTGTGGCTCTCGGTCAGGCACATGGTCGCGGTCCACTGGCCGGACACCAGCTTGGGCAGATAGGTATCCTTGAGGGTGTCATCGCCGTGCACCGACAGCGTGTAACGGCCGCCCTTGGACAAGAAGGGGTACATGCTCCACGACCAGTTGGCGGAGCCGGCGATCTCGTTGAGCACACTCTCCAGTGACGGCGGCAAGCCCTGGCCGCCGTAGGCCACAGGCGCAGTCAATGCCGGCCAGCCGCCCTCGACGTACTTTTCGTAGGCCGCGCGAAACCCGGCGGGCGCCTTGACGCCGTCCGACGACCAGGTACAGCCCTCTTCATCGCCGCTGCGGGCGAGGGGCGCGATCTCTTCTTCGCAGAAGGTGGCGATTGCCTCGTGAATGGCCGTGATCAGTTCGAGGCTAGCGTCCTCGCACCCGGGCAGCGTCTGCCACAGCGCGGGAAAGCCAAGCAGCTCGTGGCGCACGAAGTGCAGTTCGCGCAAGGGTGCTTTGTATGCCATCAATTTGTCTCCGTTCCGGTCGGGCAACACTCGCTGGCCAAGCCGGCAGAGTTTATGCCGGCCCCTCTAAAAATGACAACCGGAAGCCGCTCCGCCGGGTGTCGGTCAGATCCCGGACGGCCACCAGGGCCAACCATCGATCCATTCAGCCGCCCGTGCCCGTTGGGCGGGATCGAGGCAGGGTACGTCGCCGAGCAGCGGGCAACCCAGGCGCGCCGCGAGCGCATCGCGGTTGGCGGCACGGTGGCTCATCGGCTCCCCGCCCGGACTATTGGCGATCCAGCCCGCGAGCACCAGGCCGTCGCGGCGGATCGCCTCGGCGGTCAGCAGCGCGTGGCTGAGGCAGCCGAGCCGTAGCGCCACCACCAGAATCACCGGCAGATCGAACAGCACGGCCAGATCGGCGAGGGTTTCGCGGTCGTTCAAGGGTACCCGCCAGCCGCCGGCGCCCTCGATCAGCGTGACGTCGGCACCGAGTTCGAGTACCGGGCGGCAGCGCGCCGCGAGGTCGGCGGCCGTCAAGGTGCGCCCGGCTGCCGCTGCCGCCAGATGGGGCGCTATCGCCAGCGGCAATGCCACCGGGTTGACCTGTTCATAGCGCAGCGGCAGCGACGCCGCGCTTTGCAAGAGCAGCGCGTCGTCGTTGCGCCAACCCTGGGGTGTCTGTTCACAGCCCGCTGCCACCGGCTTCAGCGCGGCGGTGGTCAAGCCCTGCCGCCGGGCGGCGTGCAGCAGCGCGCAGGCCACCAGCGTCTTGCCAACACCGGTGTCGGTGCCAGCGACGAACCAGGCGCGCCCCACCGACGTCAGCGCTGGTCGCGGTTCGGCGGCGGTGCATCGGCAGCGGGATCGCTGCGCAGCGCCGCCGCCAGCGCCTCCAGCAGGCCATCGACCTGGGCATCGCTGTGCTCGGCATTGAGCGCGATGCGCAGCCGCGCGCCGCCGCGGGGCACCGTCGGCGGGCGGATCGCGCCGACCCAGTAGCCGGCCGTGTGCAGACGGGCGCCGATCGCGACCACGCGCTCATCATCGCCGATCAGCACCGGCTGAATCGGCGTCGGCGACGGCAGCAGCGGAATGTCGAGCTGCGCCGCGCCGGCGCGAAAGCGCTGCACCAGCCCTTGCAGCCGCTCCCGTCGCCAGCCCTCGGCGCGGATCAGGCCGAGACTGGCGCGGGTCGCGGCGGCGACCGCCGGTGGCAGCGCGGTGGTGTAGATATAAGTGCGCCCGAACTGGATCAAGGTTTCGATCAGCGCCTCGCTGCCGGCGACAAAGGCGCCAAAAGTGCCGCAGGCTTTGCCCGGCGTGCCGACCAGCACCGGCAGATGCTGGCAATCGAGGCCGAAATGCTCGGCGACGCCGCCACCGTTGGTGCCGAGCACGCCGAAGCCGTGGGCGTCATCGACCATCAGCCAGGCGCCCTCTGCCTGCGCCAACTCGGCGAGCGCCGGCAGCGGCGCCAGGTCGCCATCCATGCTGAACACGCCGTCGGTGGCGATCAGCTTGCGGCCGCAGCGGGGGCCGCTGGTGTAGTCCGCGAGCAGTTGCCGCAGCGCCGCCAGATCGCCATGGGCGTAACGGAGAAAACGGGCGCGGCACAGAAAGCCGCCGTCGAGTAGCGAGGCGTGGTTGAGGCGGTCGCCAAACAGCGTGTCGCCCTCGCCCACCAGCGCGTTGATGGTGCCCATGTTGGCCATGTAGCCGGTGGAGAACAGTAGCGCGCGCGGCCGCCCGGTAAAATCGGCGAGTTCTTCTTCGAGGGCCTGATGCTCCCGCGAGTGGCCGCTGATCAGGTGCGAGGCGCCGCTGCCGACGCCGTACTGGGTGGTGGCGCGCTGAAAGGCGGCGATCACCGCCGGGTGGTTGGCCAGGCCGAGGTAGTCGTTGCTGCTGAAGGCCGCGCGGGCGCCGCCATCGAGGCGCACCTGCGCGCCCTGGGGCGACTCCAGCGTCAGCCGCCGGCGATACAGGTTGGCGGCGCGGCGCGCACCGAGGGCCAGTTCAAGCTCGGTGTCCATATCGGCGTGCGGGTTCATTTGCGATCTCCCCGCGGCCGCTCAGCCCGCTGCGTTGTAGAAGCGCTGCTCTGCCGCGGGCGGCAGTTGGGCCAACCGACTGTCGCCAACGGGATCGGTGGCGCCAAGCGCCTCCGGCGCAATTCCGAGGCGCGCGAACAGCGCCATGTCCCGATCGGCTTCGGGGTTGGGCGTGGTCAGCAGTTTCTCGCCGTAGAAGATCGAGTTGGCGCCGGCCAGAAACGCCAGCGCCTGGGTCTGCGCGTTCATGCCCTCGCGCCCGGCCGACAGGCGGACATGGGAGGCCGGCATCAGGATGCGGGCGACCGCGATGGTGCGGATGAAATCGAAGGGATCGACATCGGCGGCATTTTCCAGCGGCGTGTCGGCGACCTTGACCAGCAGGTTGGTGGGTACGGACTC
>CBDDRG010000182.1:0-3516 GCA_965232975.1 uncultured bacterium | reverse complement strand
GCGGCGCTACTTTTTTGGGCGGCGGTTCGCCGCCGACGGCGACATGCCCGGGCCTGGGTGGCGGAGCGCGCGGCGATGGCTGACCTGCTGGACGTCCTGACCCGCCTCGGTAACGGCGACCTGAACGCCGCCGCGACCATCGACGGCGAAGCGCTGGCGCCGCTGGCGGTCGCCGTCAACCGCGTCGCCGGGCACTACCGCGACTTCGTGGAATACTTTGTCGGCGCCACGGATAAGCTTGCCACCGCCGTTTGCGACGCCCAGGCGCGGGCGGGGCAACTCACCGATTTCGCCCGTTGGCATGCGCGGGAAATGGCGGTAGCCAACGCCGCCGGCCGCGACTTGGCGACCACCCTCGGCCAGATCTCGGCCAGGGCAACTGAGGCGGCGGCAACCGGCCGCACCCTTGCCGGCGCAACCGACCGAGTCGCCACCCTGAGTGCGCTGGTCGCCGCCCAGGATGCTCGGATCCAAACTGCGACGGCGGCACTGCGAGCCCTGGCTGAGGACGCCCGGCAGCTCCGCGACAGCGCACTATTGGCCAATGATTGCGGTGATCACACCCGCATGCTGGCACTGAACGCCGCGATTCAGGCCGCCGAATTGGGTGGCGTCGGCGGCTTCACTGTAATTGCGAGCGACCTGCAGCGGCTTGGCGAGCGCTCCGTCAACGCGGCGCACAGCCTCAACGCCCGCGTGCGCGGCGTCCAGGCTGGTGTCGCCGCCGCCCTCGCCGCGCTCGAACGGGGTGCGGGTTACGGGACGGCGGCTCTCCCCGCCGAAGTGGATACTGCGGTCGGCGAGGTCAAAGCGGTGGCCGACCGGCTCGCGCGCCACCTGCACAGCGTGGCGCTCGTCGCCCGCCACCAGTCGGAGGCTTCCGGACAGATGACCCAGACCTTGGGCAGCCTGCAGCAAGCGGCTGTACAGGCGCTCACCGCAGCGACCCACTCGCTTGCCGCAAACGCTGATCTCGCGGACTTCGCTGCCGGACTCCGCGAAACCGTCGACGATTTCGATGCGGCGCCAGACCGCGTTCCCGCGCTCGGCGATAAATCCGCCGTCCGCGAATGGAATCGGGAGGAGAGCTCCGATCCGGCCGAGCAGCACCCGGGTTTGACCGCCGTCAGCGCGGTTTTGGGTGCGACGCCCGCGGCTTTTCCGTTCGAAGATGTATTCGCCGAGAGCAGCGCGGTGATGGCCGCCCTCGACGCTCGGGCCCACGCGGCGGGCGTCGACGACCCTCCCCCAGCGAACTCAACCCGTGGCAAGACCGCTGCACCATCGCCACTTCCAGCGCAGCGGCGGTAAGTCGGCTCGCGGGCGAAAAACCACGGTAGCGAGCAGTTGCTGCCGAGAAAAAACCTGGGGGCCTGCCCTACCTACTAATTTGAGGACTGAGCAGGGTAGAACATGCGGCTGGCGACACCCATCGAATTGAGCACGGGTCAGCCTGCGGAGCTGGCGAGGTTGGCCCGATCCAGAACGACCAGCGTTCGCTTGGCGCGGCGTGCGCGGATTGTGTTGCTTGCAGCCGACGGGTTTCAGAACGCAGCCATCGCTGAGCAAGTCGGGGTTGGACGGGCGCAGGTTGGCCGCTGGCGCAGCCGCTACCTCGATAGCGGGTTGGCAGCGATCGCGAAGGACCTGCCGCGAGGCGGACGACCGAGCAAGACGGATGTGGCAGAAATCGTTCGACTGACAACGCAAACCCGGCCCGATGCGGGGACGCACTGGAGCACGCGCACGGCCCCGCGAAGATTGGTGTGAGCGACACCACGTACTTTTGGGTCTGGCACCAGCACGGTCTTACCAATTGCGAAGCGGGACACCAGATGTCCCGGCGCACCGGCAGACAACCCGCCCGGGAGTGTGCTTGGATGGCCACGCCAGCCTGATCAGCTGGCAGCGGCATCTCGTCAGTCGCCGGAGACGTCCGTGTTCGCGGCTGGGCCAGTAGGGACCCGCACGAGCACCTTGTCGATGCGGCGCCCATCCATGTCGACCACGACGAGTTCCGCGCCGCGGCACCGAGTGCTTTCACCCACGGTGGGCAAATGACCGAGGTGTTGCAGGACCAGGCCTGCTACGGTGTGGAATTCCCCGTCGTCGCGAACTCCGTGCAACCCGACGTGGTCCTCGAATTCGTCGATTGGCAGCGCACCGTCGACGAGCCAAGACCCGATATCAAGACGGACTACTGCAGGCTCGACCGGTTCTCCATGCTCCGGCAATTCGCCAGCGATCGACTCGAGCACGTCCGTCAGCGTCGCCACGCCCTCGGTAGAGCCATATTCGTCCACTATCACGGCCATATGTAAGCGCTGGCGCTGAAACTGGTCGAGCAGTTTCAGGACGGATACGCGGTCTGGCACTATGAGTGCCGGCACCATCAATGACGGCACCGCAATAGGCTCGCTCCTGAGCGCCAGCGGCAATATATCCTTTGTGCGAATCACGCCCACGGCGTTGTCGATGGAGCCGTCGCAAACCAGCAGACGCGAAAACTGGCTGGTCTCGACCACGCGCCGGACCGCATCCCAGTCGGCATGGGAGTCGACCCAGACCACGTCTGAACGCGGCGTCATAATGACCCGCACCGACCGGTCCGCGAGGCGGAGGACACCGTCGATCATCGCGCGCGCCTGGGGCGCGAAGATCCCGGCCCGGGTGCCTTCGGCAATCAGCGACTTGACCTCATCCTCGGTCACCGACGGGCCGCGCGTCCCCGTCAGTTTCAACAGGCGCAGAACGGATTCCGTAGATAGCTTGAGTAGCCAAACAGCGGGGCCGGCAATGCGCGACAGCACGTCCATCGGTTTGGCGACGAGTATGGAGACGCGCTCGGGGTTGGCCAACGCCACGCGCTTTGGCACCAACTCACCGGCGATGAGCGAAAGATAAGCGATAGCGACTACGGTCAAGCCGATCGCGATCGTGTCACCGTGGGGTGCGAGCCCTAAAGACGTGTCAAGCCAGTCGCCGAACCGATCTGCAAGGGTCGCGCCGCCGAAAGCGCCGGCCAGGATGCCAACCAGAGTAATACCAATCTGTACCGTTGACAGAAAGCGGCTGGGGTCGTCGATAAGGTGGAGCGCGGTGCGCGCCCCGCTATTGCCACCGCGGGCCTGGTGTTCGAGCCGACTTCTGCGGGCGGATACCACCGCAAGCTCCGACATCGCCAACAGACCATTGATGAGAGTGAGCAGCAGGATGAACAGCAGTTCTAGATACACCATGGCTTTTCCATAAGGGTACGGGCTTGCCAGGCCGTGTTAACAATCATTTCAGCCACAGGACGAGGCATCCACAAGAGACCATGGCCATAAAATGAGCAGAGAGTTTCTCATAGCGAGTGGCAATACGCTTAAACTGTTTGAGCTTGTTGAAGAAGCGCTCAACCAGATTGCGCGCTTGGTAACGGTGTCGGTCATATTCACGCAGCGATTTGCGATTGGCTCGAGGGGGTCTCGAGGGGGTCTCGAGGGGGTATGACCGCTTCAGCCCCTGTAGTCT
>CBDDRG010000181.1:0-3184 GCA_965232975.1 uncultured bacterium | reverse complement strand
ACAACCGGAAGCGGTTGCATTCGACGCTCGGCTATAAGTCGCCTGCGCTGTTCTTGCAGGACTGGCTGACGGCGCAACAGATGGAAAAACAGGTAGCATGAACACCGCTCGTTGGAAGACGAAAAACCGAGGGAAGCTCACGTTGGGACACTACTGGGCGCCAGCGTTAAAGAAGTCTTTGACCAGAGGGCTTGCCCTCATGCGCGCGAATGCCCCGGCTGCCAGGAGGCGGACAGTACCTCGGCCTGCTGCAGCACCGTCTGCACCGCCGCGTCCTGCAGGTCGGGCGGGTAGCCGTACTTGCGCAGGATGCGCTTGACCAGCACGCGCAGCCGCGCCCGGGCGGATTCGCGGTGCGCCCAGTCCACCGCCACGTTCTCGCGTAGGCTCACCAGCAGCTCGTGGGCGATCACCCGCAGTTTGTCATCGCCCATCACCTGCAGGGCGGACTCGTTTTCCGCCAGCGCATCGTAGAAGGCGATCTCATCAAGGGACAGGCCCTGTTCCTCGCCGCGATGGCGCGCGGCGCGAATGTCGTGGGCCAGCTTGATCAGCTCCTGCAGCACCTCGGCGGTGGTGATGGCGTTGGCGTGGTAGCGTGCGATGGCGTCCTCCAGCCGTTCGGTGAAGGCGCGGGTCTCGACCACGTTGGTGCGGGTGCGCGAGCGGATGCTGTCATTGAGCAGCTTGCGCAGTGCTTCCAGGGCCAGGTTCTTCTTCTCCATCTGCTGCACTTCCAGCAGGAACTCGTCGGAGAGGATGGAGATGTCCGGCGTTTGGATACCGGCGGCAGCGAGGATGTCGACGATCTCGGTGGACACCACGGCGCGGCTGACCATCTGCTGGATCGCCAGCTCGCGATCCTGCCGTGTCGAGCCGGCGCTGGAAGCAGTCTTGACCAGCGCGGCGCGGACGGCCTGAAAGAAGCCGACTTCCTCGCGGATGCCGCGTGCCTCGTCCGAACTTGCTGCCAGCGCAAACGCCTTGGATAGCGACAGCACGCCATCGGCAAAGCGCCGTTGCGCCTGCTTCTTGGCATCCGGCGTTTTTTCTGCCGCCGCCCATTGCTGCTGCCTGTCGAGTATCCATTCGATGGCGCCGGCCATCATCGCCAGTCGTTCGCCGGGCGTGCCGCCGAGGCCCGTGCGGTAGTCGAAGCCAAAGAACATGTCGCGCACGATTTCGTACTTCTCCAGCAGCACCGCCACGGCCTCGGCCTCGTCGATGCCGGTCTTGTCCTGATCGGGCTTCGAGTACTGCGCCAGTGCGGATTTCAGGTTCTGGGCGATGCCGATGTAATCCACGATCAGCCCGGCCGGCTTGTCGCGGAACACGCGGTTGACGCGGGCGATGGCCTGCATCAGGCCGTGGCCGCGCATCGGCTTGTCGATGTACAGGGTGTGCAGGCTGGGCGCATCGAAGCCGGTCAGCCACATGTCGCGCACGATCACCAGGCGCAGCGGATCGGCCGGGTTCTTGGCGCGCTTGGCGAGCAGATCACGCCGTGCCTTGTTGCCGATGTGTTGTTGCCATGCCGCCGGATCAGATGCCGCGCCCGTCATCACGATCTTGATGCTGCCGGCGTTGTCGTCGCTGCTGTGCCAGTCCGGGCGCAGCCTGATGATCGCCTCAAAGAGCGCCACGCAGATGCGCCGGCTCATGCACACCACCATCGCCTTGCCGTCCAGCGCCGCCATGCGATCCTCGAAGTGCTGCACCAGGTCGGCGGCCACCAGCGCCAGGCGCTTGTCGCTGCCGACCAGCGCTTCGACCGTGCTCCACTTCTGCTTGGTGCGCTCGGCGCTGGCCTCAATCTCGTCTTCCAGCAGCGCCTCGATCTCGGCGTCGATGCGCGGCTTTTCGTCCTCGTCGAGCTCGATGCGCGCCAGCCGCGATTCGTAGTAGATCGGCACCGTCGCGCCGTCTTCGACCGCGCGACTGATGTCGTAGATGTCTATGTAGTGGCCGAACACCGCCGGCGTGTTGACGTCGGTGGCCTCGATCGGCGTGCCGGTGAAGCCGATGAAGGAGGCATTGGGCAGTGCATCGCGCAGGTACTTGGCAAAGCCGTAGGCGATTTCGCCGGTTTGGCTCGCCACCTTGGCCTTGAAGCCGTACTGGCTGCGGTGCGCCTCGTCGGCGATCACCACGACATTGGCGCGATCGGTCAGCGCCGGGAAATCGGTCTCGTCCGTCGCCGGGGAGAATTTCTGCAGGGTGGTGAAGATCACGCCGCCGGAAGCGCGATTGAGCAGGGTGCGCAGATGCTCGCGGTCCTGCGCCTGCACCGGCGTCTGGCGGAGCAGGTCGTGGCACATCGCGAAGGTGGCGAACAACTGGTCGTCCAGGTCGTTGCGGTCGGTGAGCACCACCAGCGTGGGATTGGTCATGCGCGGGTCGAACACCAGCAGGCCGGCGTAGAAGGCCATCAGCAGGCTCTTGCCGGAACCCTGGGTGTGCCAGATCACCCCGGCCTTGTGGTCGCCCACCGGTTGGCGGTCTACGCTCGGCAGCCCGTATTCCGCCGGATCTTCTGCCTGCCAGTTCGTTCGGCTGGCCCGCAACGTCGAGATCACCGCCTTCTTTACCGCGTGGAACTGATGGTAGCCGGCGATGATCTTGATCAGGCCCGACAGGCTTTCGCCGAACACCGTGAAGTGGCGCAGCAGGTCGAGGAAGCGCCCTTGCTCGAACACGCCCTCGACGAGCGTGGCCATCTCCGGCGATCCCTTGGGCTCGATGCGCGCGCCGTCGGTGGTGCGCCAGGGCATGAAACGTTCTTGATCCGCCGACAGCGAGCCGACCCGCGCGCTCAGTCCATCGGAAGTCACAAGCAGCCCATTGCTGCGGAACAGCGCCGGAATCTGCTGCTTGTAGGTCTGCAACTGGTTGAAGGCGCCAGTCAGGGTTGCGTTCTCGCCGCCGGGGGCCTTCAGCTCGATCACCGCCAGCGGCAGGCCGTTGACGAACACCACCACGTCCGGCCGGCGCTTGATCTGCCCGGCGATAACGGTGAACTGCTGCACCGCCAGCCAGTCGTTGTTGAGTTATAACTGAATCTGGTGTTCACAGGAATTGAAAAGTAGCGGTGTATCTGGTTGATTTGTTGTCGCCAAACAAGTCAATCAACACACAGGAGATACACCGCTATGAGCAAGAGTAACTTTGTTGGATTGGCGGGTCG
>CBDDRG010000180.1:0-3473 GCA_965232975.1 uncultured bacterium | reverse complement strand
GGCCTGTGCAGGCGCCACATCCACCCATCTGGGTTGCGACGTCTAGTCCCGCTAGCATTGAGTATTGTGCCGCTGAGGGCTACGGATTCATGCAAGGTTCCGTAGAACTTGCCATCAGTAAACTTTGCGAGCGCAGTCTTTACCAGCAGCAGCTGTGGCAGGAAGCAGGCCGTGCCCTGGATCTTTATCGATTCCTCGCCATTCGCGCGATTATGTGCACCCCAACCGACGCGGAAGCGGAAGCCGCCAGCGTTTTCTTGCAGTGGCAAATTCCCGTTCCCGTTCCCCCCTTCAAGGATGACCGAGAAGTTATTGATGGCGCCGCTAACGCAGACCCGTTTGACGGCGAACCACGCAGAGAGGACTGGCTAGAACGCGTGGTTTTTGGCTCGCCTGCTACTTGCATCGAAAAAATTCTTGCGCTGGACGAGGCTGACATCACCCATCTAAACGGCTGGTTTGAGTTCGGCGGAATCCCACAGGGCCGGGCGCTTGCTTCACTGCAACTGTTCGGTGAAAAGGTATGCCCGGTCATCAAACGCGTTTCGGAGCAACGCCGTCGCGGCCGCCCCGCAGGCCGTCCCAAGCAGCAGGTGGACAAAAACCAAGCGCTGGGCGGCGCTATTACCGACACCATCTGGAGCCCGTCGCCTAGTCAGCGAGTACCCTAGCTGTCACGTCCCGGCCGATTCTTAGGCCTTCGATGAAACAACTCCGGTTTTGCAGCGTACCAATCCTGAAGCGCCTGAAGCCGGAGTCCGGGCGTTCAATGCCTTCTGGGGCAAGTGATGGTTGTACAGTGTGACGTAGCGGTGCAGGGTCTGCTCCAGGTTCTCGCTGGACCGGAAGTGGTGTGTGCGCAGCAGGTCGGCGATACGCCCGTTGAAGCGCTCGCCCATCCCGTTGGTCTGCGGGTGGCGCGGGGGCGTCAGGCGGTGCTCGATGCCCAGTGCCTGGCACAGCCGATCGAATTCATGCGTCCCGGGCGGGGCCCGCGCGCGGCTCCCGAACAGCCAGTCCGTGAACTCGGTGCCGTTGTCGGTCAAGAGCTTCTGGATCCCACACGGCGCGGCCGCAGCCAGGGCTTTCAGGAAGGCCTGCGCCGAGCGCGCGCTCTTGTCCGGTTTGAGGGCCACGTACACCCAGCGGGTGGCCCGATCAATAGCCACGAACAGATGCCGTCGCCGGTCCTCGTCCGCCATCTGCGGCAGGTACTTCACGTCGATATCCACAAAGCCGGGCACGTAGGCCTTGAAGGCTTTGCTGACCGCTTTGTCCGGCGCCGGGCGCAGGGCGCGCAGGTCTTAGACTCAAGTTCCAAGTGCAACACCCTGCTGAAGGTAAGGTGTTGCGATGGGAACGACGTACAACCATTTGAGCAGCGAAGAACGCGCAGTGATCATGATCGAGCGGCGGCGAGGCCGCAGTTTTCGAGCGATCGCTGGGCTGTTGAGTCGTGATGTTTCGACGATCTCGCGGGAGGTAGCGCGGGGCATGGCGGCGGCGGTGGCGTACGACGCCACGCGCGCCGCGGCGGCCTACCGCGAGCGCCGCCGCCGCTGCGTGCGTCGCCGCACGCTGGTCGAGGGCAGCGCCTTGTTCGAACACGTCCACAACCGGCTGCGATACTGGCGCTGGTCGCCGGAGCAGATCGCCCGCAGACTGGCGCGTATGCATGCCGATGACCCGCAGTGGCGCGTCAGCCACGAAACCATTTACACGGCGATCTACGCGTATCCGCGCGGGGCGCTGAAGCAATCGCTGATTGAGGCGCTGCGCCAGAGCAAGCCCGCCCGGGGTCGCCGTCGTCAAACCTTGGCCAAAGGCAACACGGTGCCGCAGGACCTGCGCATCGTGCATCGCCCGGAGCACGTCGCCGAGCGCACGCTGCCGGGCCACTGGGAAGGTGACTTCATCAAGGGCGCCTACAACCGCTCGGCCGTCGGCACACTGGTCGAGCGCAAGACCCGCTTCGTCGTGCTGTCGCGCATGCGCGGCTGCGGCGCCGATGCCGCGCTGGAAGGCTTCACGCGGCAAATGAAGAAGCTGCCGGCGTTTTTGCGCCAAAGCCTGACCTACGATCGCGGCAGCGAGATGGCCCGTCACGCCGAGCTGGCCGAGCGGTTGAAGATCGACATCTGGTTTGCCGATCCGTACGCGCCCTGGCAGCGCGGCAGCAACGAAAACACCAATGGCCTGCTGCGCCAGTTTCTGCCAAAAGGCACGGACCTGTCCGAGCTCAGCCAGACCGCGCTCAACGACATCGCCCGGCTTCTGAACGGCCGTCCGCGAAAAACCTTGGATTGGAGAACGCCCGACGAAGCCATGGCCGAAGAAATCGCCAATTTCTCAAATCGTGTTGCACTTGATTCTTGAATCCAAGGGTTGCCCACGCCGTGGCGGCGCAGGCAGCAGTCCAGCCCGGAGCGGGAAACCTCGGGACACAGAAACTCACGCGTGACCGCCAGCAGGTCATCCAGCGGCAGCAACAGGGCTTGGCGCAGGTAAACCACCATCGCTTCCTGGCCGGGAGCCAGGGTCGTTTGCAGGCGGTGCGCGGTGTGCGGCCGGTCCTGCACATCGGTGCGCCGCTTCCATTTGTCGATGGTCAGCTCGGTCATCCCAAAGCCGAGGGCCAGCTGACTTCCTCCTCACGGCTCCATTCTCTCAAGTGATGGAGCCTTCAAGAATCACGGGGCGCTTCAACCCCCAGCGGGAACGCCGGCAAAATCTATCCACAGTTGATTTTTTTTCTTGACAGTTTATTTGCTCTGGGTTAAAACTCTCTCCAGGGCATGTTGAGGCTGCGCTCCCTGCTCAAAATTCCGGCGAACTAGCATGATAACGGCACCATAGGAGGCGAACTAATGTCGAATCCTGAGCGGGTAGGAAACCGCAACTTTACGCTTAAGTATCCATGGCTTGGAACCGATCCGGTACCAATCGATTCGTGCGTCTCCGCTGACTATTTTGAGTTGGAACGCAAGTTCGTGTTCGAGCGTGTGTGGTTAAACATCGGTCGCACTGAGCGCGCTCCCAAGGCTGGCGACTACTTCGTCACTGACCTGCCGGTTGTCAAAACGTCGTTACTGGTTGTGTGCGGTGAGGACGGTAAGCACCGCGCGTTTCACAACATGTGCACCCATCGCGGGAACAAGTTGGCGTGGGATGCGCAAGGGAGTTGCCAAGGATTCTCCTGCAGCTTCCACGGTTGGACCTTTAACACCCGAGGTGACTTGGTTCACGTGACGGACCACGACCAGTTTTACGACCTCGACCCGCAAGATCACGGATTGCGGCCGGTCCACACCGATGTCTGGGAGGGGTTTATTTTTGTGAACTTCTCGCCGACGCCGCGTGAAACGTTGCGGGAATATTTGGGCGAGATAGGGGATCGGCTGAGCGGGTACCCATTTCACGAACTCAGTTTGCAGTGGCACTACCGTGCGGAGGTTAATTGCAACTGGAAGGTC
>CBDDRG010000179.1:0-9329 GCA_965232975.1 uncultured bacterium | reverse complement strand
TTGCACCACGGCCACGAAGGCCATGACGACGGTGTCGGCTTCATCCTCATCAAGGGTGCGCCCGAGCAGATGTTCGACATGTGCACGCGCGAAGCGCATGCCGCCGGCGAGCGCCCCATCGACCGCGCTGCCTGGCACGCGAGGGCCGACGCGCTGGCCGCGCAGGGGCAGCGGGAGCTCGCCTTCGCGCGCCACACCGCCCGGCCCGACCAGCGCGAACTGGCCTTTGCCGACGTCGAACAGGGCGCCACGCTGCTGGGCTGCATCGGCTTTATCGACCCACCCCGCAGCGAGGCGATCGCGGCCATCGCCGAATGCCGGGCGGCCGGCATCCGGGTCGTGATGATCACCGGCGACCACGCCGTCACCGCGCGCGAGATCGGTCGGCAATTGGGTCTCGCCGAGAACCCGCGCACGCTCACCGGGCGCGATCTGGACGCGCTCGACGCCGACGCCCTGCGCGCGGCGGCGCGCGACACGGCCGTGTTCGCGCGCACCACGCCGGAACACAAGCTGCGCCTGATCCAGGCATTGCAGGCCGAGGGCCTCACCGTCGCCATGACCGGTGACGGTGTCAACGACGCACCCGCGCTGAAGCGCGCCGATGTGGGTATTGCCATGGGACGCAAGGGCACCGAGGTGGCGAAGGAAGCCGCCGCGATGGTGCTCGCCGACGACAACTTCGCGTCCATCGTCGCGGCGGTGCGCGAGGGCCGCACGGTCTACGACAACATCATGAAACTCATCGGCTGGACATTGCCGACCAACGGCGGCGAAGCGCTGACGATCATCCTGGCACTGGCGCTCGGCCTGGCGTTGCCGGTCACGCCGGTGCAGATCCTGTGGATCAACTTGATCACCGCCGTCGCGCTCGGTCTGACGCTGGCGTTCGAACCGACGGAGCCGGGCGCCATGCAGCGCCCGCCACGGCGCCGCGACCAGTCGATCCTCACCGGCCACCTCGTGTGGCGGATCGCGTTGGTCTCCGCGCTATTCGTCGCCGGCGCGTTTGGCATGTTCTTCTGGGCGCAGCAGCGCGGCTTGCCGATCGAGACGGCGCGCACGCTGGTGGTCAACACCTTGGTCGTGATGGAGATCTTCTACCTGTTCAGCGTGCGCTACGTCCACGGCACCTCGCTGACCTGGCGCGGCGTACTCGGCACGCCGGCGGTGCTGATCGGGGTCGGCACCGTGGTCATCGGGCAGCTCGCGTTCACCTATCTGCCCTGGTTTCAGACGGTGTTCGCGACCCGCCCGCTGGCGCTGCTGGACGGCGTCGCGGTAATCGGCGTGGGGGTGGCGCTGCTGCTGGTCGTCGAAATGGAGAAGCGGTTGTGCCTGGTCGCCCCGGCAATATCTTTGCCAAAAGCCTGACGATCGCGCGTGAGAAAAATCGAGGTCGCGCGCACCGCGGCCAAGTACAACCAGCCCGCGCCCGCCGGTAAGCGAAGGAAACTCCCGCTTTTGTGGGGCGGGTACATGCACCACACCGCCATCGTCGTTTAAGCTGTCCACCAAATTCAACAGGTGGGTAACGACAATGAAAGACGTCAAAGGCAAGGTTGCATTCATCACCGGTGGTGCCAGCGGCATGGGGCTCGGCATGGCGCGGGCGTTTGGCGCCGCCGGCATGAAGGTCATGATCGGCGACATCGAGCAGCAGGCGCTCGATGCCGCGGTCGCAGGTTTGAAAGGCCGGGGTATCGACGCCGCCGGGGTCAAGGTCGATGTCGCGGATCGGGACTCCGTGTTCGCGGCGGCGAAAGCCACCATCGACGCTTTCGGCAAGGTTCATGTGCTGTGCAACAACGCCGGCATCGGGGTCAGCGGCAAATCGGAAAAATGCTCGCTGGAAAACTGGCAGTGGGTCATGGACGTTAACCTGTGGGGCGTCATCTACGGCTTGCAGGCGTTCATGCCGCTGATCGAAGCCCACGGCGAGGAGGGTCATGTGATGAGCACGGCGTCGATGGCCGGCATGGTCAGCTTTCGTTACATGGGGCCCTACAACGCCACCAAGTTCGCCGTGGTCACGATCATGGAAACCATGATGGAGGAGCACCGCGACGACAATATCGGGGTGTCGGTGCTGTGCCCTGGCGTGGTCGCCACCAATATCGCGAGCGGCACCCGCAATCGCCAGGCGCGCTACGGCGGCGCCCGCGAAGCGCGCGACCTGGAGGCCAACGCGGCGATGCTCGCCAAGGGCCTCGACCCGGATATCGTCGGCGAGCAGGTACTCGAAGCCATCCTCGAAGACCAGCCCTACATCTTTACCGACCCCAGCATGCGGCGTTACATCGACAAGCGCTTCGAGCGGCTGTGGGCCGGCTACGACTGGGCCGACAACTGCAAGGCACTGAAAAAAGCCGGACGCTGAACAACCACAGAAATAACGATAACGCGAGGCTTGGCCAGCGCCGGGGCCTCGATCGTATTCGGCCGAGGAGAAATACCATGTCCCAGCTCGATATCAACGGCATCTGTGCGTCCGAATTCGCGGGCGTGAAGGATGCGTTCGCAGCAAATTTCAAAGACGGCAAGGAGGTCGGCGCATCCTTTGCGCTGGCCGTGGAGGGTGAACTGGTGGTCGATCTGTGGGGCGGTTTCGCCGATGGCGCCCGCACCAGGCCCTGGGCCGCCGACACCTTGATCAACACCTATTCGACCACCAAGGGCATGGCGGCGACCGTGGTCGGCGTGCTCGCCGACGAGGGCCTGATCGACTATGGCGCCAAGGTCGCCGATTACTGGCCGGAGTTCGCCGCCGCCGGCAAGCAGCAGGTCACTGTGGCGCAGTTGCTGTCCCACCAGGCCGGTATTTGCGGCCCCCGCGAGCGCCTCGAAATGAGCGCGCTGTACGACTGGGACGGGCTGTGCGCGACGCTCGCCGCGCAGTGGCCGTTTTTCGAGCCCGGCACCGCCAACGGCTATCACGCCGTGGTGTTTGGCCATATCGCGGGCGAGGTCGCGCGCCGGGTAACCGGCCGCACCAAAAGCCTCGGCCAGTTGTTTGCCGACAAAGTCGCCGGCCCCATCGGCGCCGATGCCGACTACTACATCGGCTTGCCGGCGGCGGAGGATCACCGCGTCGCCGAAATGCTGCCGGTGGTGGGCTCCGAGCAGCTCGGCACCGGGCTCGGCGGCAGCGGCAAGCGCATGAATGACGCGCTCTATTGTGCGATGGCGCATCCGCCGCTCACTGCCCATATCGCCAACGACCGCGCCTGGCGCGCCGCCGAAGTGCCCGGAGCCAACGGTCAGGGCAATGGCCGCGGCATCGCCAAGGTGTACGGCGCGCTCGCCAATGGCGGCGTGTTCGCCGGCGCGCGGATCGTCAGCTCTGCCGGTATCAGCGCAATGACTCGCGAAGAGTGTTTCCGCAAGGATGTGGTCATCGGCGTGCGCATGCGCTGGAGTCGCGGTTTCATTCTGAACAAGGCCGAACTCTACGGCCCCAACCCGGACGCCTTCGGCCACAGCGGCTGGGGCGGTTCGTTCGGCTTCGCCGACCCCAGGGCGCGCCTTGGCATGGGCTACGCGATGAACCAGATGGACACCAATTTCTTTGGCGATCCGCGCGCGGTGCGCTTGATCGAGGCCACCTATGCCTGTTTGTAGACCAAACCCCGGCGGGTAGACTCGCCGGTTGATGTGCCGCTGACCGAAACCGGAACCCAGCAGTATCCAAAGTCACCGCGCGGATCACGCAGTTGCCGGGTTACTATCCGGACGTGCTGGCCGGGCGTGCTGGCCTGGACGTGCTGAGCAAATCCGGCAAGGTTTACCAGCGCGCGTATCGCGCCCGCATCCAACCCATTCCAGCTTCGCGAATTCGATGGCCGACGCCCTTGAATCGCACGCGGACACTTTCGACAGCGCATTTGATGCCCACAATTTAGCCAGCAGTAGTCAATACGGAGACAACCCTATGAGCGACAACACAGTGGAAGCAATCGTCATGCATGGTGCCATCCGGCTGGATTCACCCCAGTTCGGCGTCATGGATCCGCTGTCCGAGGAAACCCATCCTCAAGCGTATTACGACGCCATCAAGGCGCGCTTCGCCGAGGAGCGCGATCTGCGCATCAATTACCGCCCCGATGGCAGCAAGCACTACGAAACCAATCTGGACGGCCAGCTGGCCAAATACGATCAGGATCCCTATGCCGGCCCGGTTGCGCCGCGCGCGCCCTATACCGACACTGTCGAGTGTCTGTTCATCGGCGGCGGCTTTTCGGCGCTGCTGACCTCGGCGCGGCTGCGGGAGATCGGCGTCGACAGCATCCGCATCGTCGAGCGCGGCGCCGACGTCGGCGGCACCTGGTACTGGAACCGCTATCCGGGCATCGCCTGCGACGTGCCGTCCTACGATTATCTGCCGCTGCTCGACGAAATGAAGTACGTGCCCAAGCACCGCTACGCGCGCGGCGACGAGATTTTCGCCCACTGCCGCGCCATCGCCAAAAAATACGATCTCTATGACCTCGCCGTCTTTCAGACCACGGTCACCGAGACCCGGTGGAACAAGACGGAGCAGCTGTGGCATATCAAGACCGACCGCGGCGATCACATGAAAGCGCGCTTCGTGATCTGCGCCAACGGCATCCTGTCCAAGCCCAAGCTGACCAAGATCAAGGGCATGGAAACCTTCAAGGGCCATTCCTTCCACACCTCGCGGTGGGATTACGAATACACCGGCAACGACCTGGAGAGGCTCAAGGACAAGCGCGTCGGCATCATCGGCACCGGCGCCACCGCCGTGCAGGCGGTGCCGGGCCTCGGCGCCAATGCGAAGGAGCTGTATGTATTCCAGCGCACGCCGTCATCCATCGATATTCGCGACGATTGGGAAACCGACCCCGAGTGGGCCAAAAAGCTGCCCCCGGGCTGGCAGCAGCAGCGCCGGAACCTGATGCTGCAACCCACCCCGTTGAGCCCCGAGGCGCTGGCCAAGATCGCCGCCATGCCGCGCGACGAAAAGCGGCGGCGGCAGGAGAACGCCAACATCGACTCGATGATGCGCATCCACAAGCGCATCGAGGAAATCGTCAAGGACAAGGACACCGCGGAAGCACTGAAGCCCTGGTACATGATGATGTGCAAGCGGCCCTGCTTCCACGAGGACTACCTGCCCACCTTCAACCGGCCCAACGTGCATCTGGTCGATACCCGCGGCCAGGGCATCACCGAGATCAACGCCAAGGGCCCGGTGTTCAACGGCAAACAATACGAGCTGGATCTGCTCATTTATGGCACCGGCTTCGAGATTCAGAAAACCGGCATCTACAACCAGATCATCGGCGAAAACGGTGTCGAGCTGAACGACAAGTACAAGGACGGCATCCGCACGCTGCTGGGCATCCACTCCAAGGGCTATCCCAACCTGTTCATCATGAACGGCTATCAGGCGTCGTTTCAGTTCAACCTGACCGACATGATGCAGAGCCAGGGGGGCCATATCGCCGCCTGCATCGACCATGTCCGCAAGCATGGCTACCAGGCGCTGGATGTCACCGAGGACGCCGAGGAATTCTGGGTGCAGGAAGTCATCAAGTTCCGCGGCAAGACCGATCGCAACAAGCAGTGCACGCCCGGGTACTACAACTTCGAGGGCGAGGACAACCGCCGCCAAGACGGCACCTACAACGGCGGCTTCGTCAAGTACATGGAGCATCTGGAGCAGGTCGAACAGCAGATGGACAAGCACTTCAGCTTCTCGCGGCAGCAAGGCGCGGCAGCGGGACGGGTCTCGCGGTAGTCGAGGAAGTGGTTGAGCGTAGCAGTTGACCGTGCGGCGCCCGGATTGTGCTCTGCGCTACCCGGGGATCGGGAACAGTGGTTCGCGATCCCCGGGTAGCCTGGGTGGTTGGTCAGCCGAGCACGCCGGCCGCCCGCAGCGCGGCCAGTGCTTGTGCGCTGTGGCCGAGGCTCAAGAATACCTCGTCGGTATGCTGGCCCAGGGCCGGTGCCGGCAGACGCACCTCACAGGGCTCGCCGGCAAAGATGGCCGCCGGCCGCGGCTGGCGGACCCGGCCGCCCACCGGGTGGTCGTATTCGATCAGTGAGCCCCGGTGGACGACGCGCGGATCCGCGATGACGTCTTCGTAGTCGTTGATTTTCGCGCAGGGCACCTGTGCGGCTTCCATTTGGGTGACCAGGTCGGCGGTCGTGAAACCGATGGCGCGCTGCTTGAACTCCGCCATCAGGGCAGGGGCATTGGCAAAGCGATCGGTGACGGTCTTGAAGCGCGGATCGGCCGCCGCCTCGGGGTAGTCCAGCACACGGCAGGCGCCGGCGAACTCGTGGTCGCCGACCGTGAACATCGCGACATGGCCGTCGGCGGTCGGTATCGTAGTGATAAAGTCTGAAATCAACGGCTTGGCCGCGAACTCGCCGACGAAGCTGTGATTCCAGAAGCCATCGTGCCAGAGGAACGCCAGCGTGGCTTCGAGCATGGTCAGCTCGACATGGTGGCCACCCACTCGGCCCAGCGCGCGGGCGAGCAGCGCCGCCGAGATCGCCTGCGCCGTGGTCACCGCGGCGACCTTGTCGCAGACGATGTTCTTGACGAACTCCGGGCCGTGCGCGCCGGTCTGCACCCGCACCATGCCCGACACCGCCTGAATGACCAGATCGTAGACCCGGTTCTCGGCGCCCGGGCCGTCGGGGCCGAAACCGGACAGGGATACATAAACCAGCGATGGATTCAGTTGATGGACTTTTTCATAGTCGTAACCGAGGCGCTCCATGACGCCGGGTCGCGCGTTCTGCACAAACACATCGGCGCTGTGCAGCAGATCGGCCATCAGCGGCCGGCTGCGGGGGTCTTTCAAGTCGATGGCGATCGCGCGTTTGTTGCGATTGAGGCTGAGGTAATAGCTGGTCACGCCGTTGCGGGTCGCGCCCAGCGCCCGCGCGGGGTCGCCCTGGCCCACCGACTCGATGCGGATGACGTCGGCGCCCTGATCCGCCAGCATCAGGGTCGCCATGGGTGCGGCGACGTTGGTGGTCAGCTCGACGATGCGAATGCCTTGCAGTGGTTCCATGGGTAGAGCCCCAGCTTGATTATGTTTATTGATTGCCGTGTCGCGAGAGGTGTTCCAGCGCGGGGCCGGCAGATATTACCCCAATTTGGAATCCCGACGCCGATGACGCGGAACCCGATCTTTGGGCAGTGGCCAGCGCAGCGCTGATTTATGCAGTTATCGTCATTGTGCGCGCCGCCTATAGCCGCGAGCGTCGCTCTCAGCCGCGAGTGCAGCCCGGTGGGTGGCGGGCGGCGGGAAGCAATCCTGGCATACCGCGGACGGATCGCCACGGCGCTGCGCGCCTCGCGACGACGGAATAAATCAGCGTTTCCCCCGGCGCAGGCGCGCCCGCTCTGTGCTCAGCGCCGGTTCGCGGCCCGGCCCTGGCGCGCTGTGCGCCGATGCAGCTTGCGCAGCGCCGCCAGGCAACGCGCCCGCAGCGTCAGCGGCGCCGCGCCGCTGGCTTCCCAGCGCTGCACAGTCGCCGCCGCCACCGCGAGCCGCGCCGCGAATTCACTCTGGGACAGTCCCAACTGTTGGCGCAGCGCGGCGACGGCAGCGCCAGTGGCGTGAAACTCGCCCGCTGCGGTCGGCGCCAGTTTGGTTCTGGCCGCTGCGCTTTCCATGGTTAGCGCCTTGGCCGGCGCCCTGGTGGCGGCAGCGACATTCCGCGCCGAGGGCGTCCGGGGCGTGGCCTTGGGGCGCGCGGGCGCGGCGGGCGCCGCCGGCGCAGTGTCGGCGTCGAACTCGACGCCGAAAATGGCGCCGAGCTGGTCGGCGGCGAGGTCTTCCTCGACCGTGCCCGGTGCCCCCCTGGGCGCGCTCAGCCCGGCTTCGATAAGTTCGGCGGGATCGACGCCGCGCAGCCGGAACAGCAGTTCCGGCTGGTTGTCGAGGCGGTTGCCGACACCGTAGAGCACGGCGGCGACGTGCTTGCACAGGCCGGCCCAATCCGGGCAGGAACAGGTGAAGCTGATTTCCGGCAGGTGCGGAAACAGGCCGCTGCCGGGGTCGGTGACGACCCGCATTACCGGCTCCGACAGGCGGCCCTGCAACAACTCCAGCAGCGAACCGATACCGCCGACACATTGGTGCTTGATTGCCTTCCATGTCTTGGGTTTGAGCGCCGCGATCGCCGCCGTCACCTCGTAAAGCTCGCTGCCGAGCACGCGCGCCGCGATACGGCCGGGCGCGATTTCCAGATGAATTACCGCACCGGTGCGCACATAGGAGCGTCCGCGCGGCAGCCGGTTGTCGAGATCGGCGTAGGTCTCCAGATGCCGGCACCAGCCCTTGCCCCAGAAGCTGCGGGCAATGGCGGTGCCGGCGATGGCGACCGGCTGCAGCGGGACCCCGGCCTTGGTCAATTTGGCAATCATTTTGGTCGCCTGCGCCCGCTGCTGGGCGACGGAAGGCCGCGGTTGCCAGGATTGATAGCCCCAGGACATGGTCGCTCCTACGTCAGTATCCGCGTCAGATCCAACCGCACCAGCTCCAGCAATTGGGCGTCTGGCAGTTCGGTCAGGTTGATTTCGCCGTCGCCGCCGAGCAGGTCGTCGGCGAGCTGCTGCTTGTCCGCGATCATGGCGTCGATGCGCTCCTCGATGGTGCCCTGGGTGACCAGTTTGTGGACAAACACCGGGTGCCGCTGGCCGATGCGGAAGGCGCGATCCGTGGCTTGATTCTCCACCGCCGGATTCCACCAGCGGTCGAAGTGGATGACATGGCTGGCCGCGGTCAGGTTGAGGCCGGTGCCGCCTGCTTTCAACGACAATATCAGAAACGGCGGCCCGTCCTCAGCCTGGAAGCGCTCGACCAACTTGGCGCGGGCGCCGACTGCGGTGCCGCCGTGCAGGCACAGGCCGGGGGCGCCGAAAACCACGGCCAGATGCTGGCGGAGGGGATCGATGATTTCGCGGAACTGAGTGAACACCAGCACCCGCTGCTGGCGCTCGGCGAGTTCTCCGCAGAGTTCGGCCAGGCGCTCGAACTTGCCGCTGTCGGCGGCGTTGAAGTCGCCGCTGCCGGTGAGTTGGGCGGGGTGGTTGCAGACCTGTTTGAGGCGCATCAGGGTCTGCAACACCAGCCCGCGCCGGGCCATGCCCTCGGCGTGATCGAGCGCGTCGGCCAGGCCATCGACGGTCTGCTGATACAGCCGCACCTGGGCTTTGCTCAGCGCGCAGAACGAGCGCGTCTCGGTTTTCGGCGGCAGGTCATTGATGAGTGCGCGGTCGGTCTTCATGCGCCGCAGGATGTAGGGCGGGACCAGGTGCCGCAGGGGGCCGTAGCGGGTGCCCT
>CBDDRG010000178.1:0-4090 GCA_965232975.1 uncultured bacterium | reverse complement strand
TCGCCAGCATGCGCGCCAGCGGCAACTGCTATGACAACGCGGCGATGGAGAGCTGGAACCACCGCCTCAAGGTCGAAGCGATCCACGGTGAACGCTTCGCTACGCGCGAGCAAGCCAAGGCACACGTGTTCGACTACATCGAGGTTTACTACAATCGAAACCGGCTCCACTCGACTTTGAGCTATCTCAGCCCAGAGCAGTTCGAGCTATCTCGTGTCGCTTAGACGAGTGTCCGAAATTCAGAGGCAAGATCATGTTAGTCAAGGCGATATTCCCGGACAGATGGGCCGATTCGATATTGAAACTGCTTTCGCGAATTGATCGTCCACCCGGGCGAACATATAGCTTTTGGTGCCGGAAACCGGGCGGCGCATCTTGAAACACGCCATTATTACCGGCGCACGCGGTTTTATTGGTCGGCATCTGGCGCGGCACCTGAGCGCGCAGGGCTACCGCGTCTCCGGACTGGGTCACGGGGCATGGACCGAACAGGATGCGCTTGCCTGGGGCGTTACCAATTGGCTGAATGGTGAAGTCTGCGCGTCTAACCTGGACAAGCTGGCTGATGATTTTGGCGTACCGGATTGCCTCTTCAATCTGGCTGGCGGCAGTACGGTGGGGGCTTCGCTGGCGACTCCGGAAGAGGATTTTCAGCGCACCGTAACTTCCTGTGCCCGCCTGCTCGAGTGGCTGCGGCACAGTGCGCCGAAATGCCGCGCAGTGCTGGGCTCCAGCGCAGCAGTGTACGGCGGTGGCCATGCCACAACGATCCGGGAAACGGATCAGCTACATCCCCATTCGCCCTACGGTTATCACAAGCGTATCGGTGAGTTGCTGTTTGAGTCCTACGCGCGAAATTTCGGCCTGCCCACCAGTTGCGTGCGACTGTTTTCAGTTTATGGGCCAGAGCTGCGTAAGCAGCTCTGTTGGGATTTCTGTAACCGACTGCTGGCGCGGCCGACCGAGCTTACTCTCGCTGGCACTGGTGATGAGCTCCGCGACTGGATCGACGTGCGCGATGCGGTGCGCTATCTTACAAGCGCAGCTGAATTCGCTAGCGCCGAGTGCTTTGTCATTAACGGCGGCACCGGGCAGGCAGTTTCCGTGCGAGAGATTGTCGGCGAGATTTGCCGTCTCTGGGGGAAATCCGTGCAATTGCACTTCAGCGGAGAACGTCGCCGAGGTGATCCCGATTTTTTGGTTGCGGATACCTCCCTGGCCGCTCTCCACAACATACGGCCCATGATCGATTGGCATCAGGGATTGGAGAACTATGTGGTCTGGTTCAAAACTAGCGTTGGAACAACCTAGATGAGGATCGCGTTCGAGATTTTCGGCGGGGCCGGCTGGATGGGTGGCATCAACTATCTGGCAAATCTGCTGGCCGCCATATCGGAATTGCCGGGGCGACCGATCACGCCGGTGCTGTTTATAAGTCAGGATGTCGACCCCTCGATTTTAGCGAAATTGTCGCCATATCTGTCCGAGCCGCCGGTGCAGTCGGCCGCATGGGATACCAAGAGGTGGGCGAAGCGATGGCGTACCCTTGGTACCTTGACTTTGCAGCACGACCTCGTCGCGGCAAGGGCGTTCAGGGATGCGAACATCGATCTGGTTTTTGTCCATGCGACCTGGTACGGGTCACGACTTCCATTCCCAACGTTGGTCTGGATTGGCGATTTCCAACATCGGGTTCTGCCGCACATGTTTTCGGCAGCGCGGTATTGGAAACGCGAACTGGGATTCAAAGGGCTGACCCGGTACGGTACGACGATCATGGCATCCAGCGAAACCGGCTGCCGCGAATGCGAAACTTTCTATCCGGTCGCGAAGGAAAAGCTCGCTGCCCTGCCGTTTGTCGTTCGCGTACCGGAAGGCGCAACCGCAGTGCCACCGCAGGATGTTCGGCACCGCTACGACCTGCCCGAGAAGTTTCTTTTTATGCCGAATCAGTTCTGGCAGCACAAAAATCATCTCGGTGTGATCGAAGCCTTGCACCTGCTGCGGCAGGCTGGCCAAGAAATCGTGGTTGCCGTGTCTGGCAGTTCTTCGGACGTGCGGAACCCCGGCCATTTTCCGGCCTTGGTTGATAAGGTCAGGCGCTATGGTTTGGAACAGAACTTTCGCCTGCTCGGAATGATTCCCTATCTTGATCTATTTTCCTTGATGCGCGCTAGCATGGGACTGCTCAATCCGTCCTTTTATGAAGGTTGGAGCACGACTGTGGAGGAAGCGAAATCGATTGGCGTACCACTTTTCCTTTCCGATTTGCCCGTGCATAGAGAGCAAGCTGGCGACCACAGTCTGTATTTTGACCCTGCGGATCCTTCGAGTATCGCTGCGGCGCTGGGTCGCGCCTGGACGCAAGGTCAGCCTGGCCCGCATCTACAGTTAGAGGCGGCGGCCGCCGAACAGCTCGCTCAGCGTCGGATGGATTTCGCCACCAACTTCCTTAAAATTGCGAAACAGACCCTCGATAAATTCCGTGCACAGCCAGACTGACGACGAAAGCGTGGCCGCTGTCCAGCTCACAAGCATGTGTCTGTTCAAGAATCGATGGCACGGCATACATTGCATTTAGCCTTGATTGTTTTTCGACGTCCATAAGAATCGAAAAACGAGTTTTTTCTTTGGAAATCTGTTTATGACGCACGTTCGGTACGGCCTATCCGACGATGCGTGGAACAACGCCATTCCACGCATTCAAGAAATGATCACCGCCTTTGGTTTCAATCGAGTTATCGAAATCGGTGGTGGCGCCAACCCAACGCTTACTCCTGAGTTTGTCGCGGCGCGGGGGCTGGAATACACATTGCTCGATATCTCCCAAGTGGAACTGGATAAGGCACCGGCCGGTTACATGAAGGTTTGCGCGGATATTTGCGCGGACGACTTTCTGCCCGAGGGGCAATACGATTTCGCGTTCAGTCGGATGTTGGCTGAACATGTGCCCAGTGGGGAAAAATTTCACCGCAATATCCATTCGATCCTGCGCGATGGCGGTCATGCGTTTCACTTTTTCCCCACCCTGTTTGCGCCGCCGTTTGTCGTCAATGCCCTGTTGCCGGAGGCGGCTGCTGAAAAGCTGCTTCATCTCGTGCAGCCTGGTCGCGAGAGTGCGGGGAAACGCGGGAAATTTCCGGCCCACTACAGCTGGTGCCGCGGCCCGCTCCGCTCGCACATCCTCAAGTTTGAGGGGTTGGGATACGAGGTAGATCAGTATCTCGGGTTTTTCGGACACGCCGCTTACTACCAGAAAATTCCAGTTTTGGCGCGTTTGCATTTGCGTTTATCGGCTTTGCTCAGTCGCCATCCTATCCCTGCTTTAACGAGCTTTGCGCAAATTGTGCTGATCAAGCGCGAGCCCTCGGTGACCGCAAGCCGGCATGCCGCGGGCAGCGACTCGTCGCTACGGTGACCGCAACAGGGCACCACGTACTGGCTTCGGTGGCAAACGCTCGGCCATGTGGTCATGGATCGCCACGGCCTTGCAGGCCTCGCGATGACGACGGGGTGGATTGTCATTGCGAGCCCGCGCAGCGGGCGCGGCAATCCATCGCTGCGAAGGCGGTGGCGCCATTCAAACGAGAGGTACCGGGCTTCGAGCCGCGTGGGTGACTCCAGCGTCGGTGGCTGCGGGTGAGCAACCATGGATTGCTTCGCGTTGCTCGCAATGACGGGAGGGGATTTCGTCATGGCGAGGCGCGTACCGTGCCGGCGATGAGTGTGTCCAGCGGTCCGATCGGTTGGCCGGTGTCTTCCAGAGCGGCGCGCACGGCGGCCGCATGGTTCGCCGCCGCTTGGTCGAAAGGCAGGATGGCGACCAGTTCGAGGAGTTGGTCGAACTGCTTGCGCCGCTTGCCCGGCTCCCGGGATTTGGCAATGCCGGTTTTGATTTCGTAGACGCAAATTGCCGGGATGACGATTTCCATCGGCGCCGTGGCAAGCAGCCGCTCGGCAACCCGGCCGCTTCCCTTGAAGAAGGGAATCACGGTGTTGGTGTCGAGCGCGAGTATCTAAAGCGGATCCCGTGGCACGTCCACGGCGGGGGTTCGTCGCAGCGCCTCGGCTTCCGGAAAGTCGCGCCAGG
>CBDDRG010000177.1:0-2826 GCA_965232975.1 uncultured bacterium | reverse complement strand
GCTGCGGCCGCCGCGCGACCTGACCGCGCTGCACGCGGCGCTGCGTGGCAACGGTTTCGCGCAAGCGCTGGACGACTCCCAGCCAGCGGCCCCGCCGCCCTCGAATACTGATTTGGAGCGGACCTTGTCTGCGGTGCGGGGGCTGTTCCGGCGCGGCAGCGCAGTGGTGATGGCGCCGGGAGAAACGCTGCCGCGGTGAGCACTGATCCGTTAACGACGGCGGCAAGAGGCCGGGTTTGCGCCGCCCACTTTGGGTCGCGCGCGGAGTCATCCGCGAGACTTGCGCAAGGCGCCGCGTCCAAAGTGGTTTTTGGCGATAATCCATCGTCGTTGCTGGCCTTCGACCAGCGATTCAATCCAGCGAGGACGGGGATAGGTGTTCATCGAGTCATTGGTCTCGCCAGCGCGCGACAAGCCAGCGCCGGTACCAGTCGCCAGCGAAACGCCCCTGATCTGGGCGCTGCAGGCCGAGAAGGCCGGCGACAACGCCCAGATCGACACGCTGCTGGATGCGGTCGGCCTGCCGGCTACCGTCAAGCGCATGCGCATGCGCGCGCGCTGGCAGCGAGGCAAGCCGCCGATCCGCCCCGGTCTCGGCCATCTCGACCGCTCCGCGAGTGACCTGCTGGCGCCGCCCTGGCCGGATCTGGTCGTGCTCAGCGGGCGGCGTCTGATGAACGTCGCCCTGTGGCTGCGCGAGCAGTCGCGGGGCCACGCGCGACTGGTGTTGGTCGGGCGGCCGCACGGCCATTACGAGGCCTTCGATCTGATCGTTGCCGCCCCGCAGTTCCGACTGCCCGCGCGGGCGAACGTGATCAATCTGGACTTGCCCTTGATAGCGCCGCCGCTGGCCGCCATCGGCGAGGCGGCGGCACGCTGGCGCGACGAATTGGCGCCACTGCCGCGGCCGATTACCGCGGTGCTGGTCGGCGGGCCGACCCGGCCGTTTTGCTTCGACTCGCAGGTCGCCCAACTGCTCATCGACCGCACGCTGGCCGCCACCGCCGGTGTCGGCACGCTGTACGTGAGCACCAGCCGGCGTACGCCCGAGGCGGTTACGCGCGCGCTGGCGGACCTCCTGCCATCCAATGCGCGCCTGTTCCGGTGGGCGGCGCCCGGGTCTGCGGACAACCCCTACCTCGGGCTGCTGGGCCTGGCCGACCGTTTCGTCGTGACCGGCGACAGCGCCTCCATGTTGGTCGAGGTCGCGCGGCTGGGTCGTCCGCTGGCCGTGTTCGAACTGCCGGTTGCACCAACCGCCCGCCTGCGGCGCGCCCTGTCCTGGGTGGGTCGGCGGCGCCACACCAAGAACCCAGTGAAGCCACAGCGGGACATCACCGAACTGCACCGTACGCTTTACCGGCTGGGCCTGGCGGCACCTCTCGGCAAGCCCTTTCCGCCGGGCAGGAGTCCCGCGCACGGGAACTCGCAACTCGCGGAGGTCGGTGCCCGCGTCCGCTCGCTGCTCGGGCTACCCGCAGGTGAGCCCGCGGCGGCCGGCTCGCCCGGCGGCGATCCCGACCCCACAACTCGCGCCTAGCCGGTGCCTGGGGCAGAAAATCAAAGCCGCTGTATCCTACGCCATTGCCCGTCCCAGGAGCCGCCGTGTCGATAAACCAGGTTGATGATGTGCTGCGCAGAATGCTGCTGCGCAGCGGCCGCGTGTTGCCGGTTACCCGGCGCAAGCGTTTTGCACGCCAGGTGCGGGGCTGGCACGAAGCCCGTTACATCGCCCGCGCCCGCGCCGTGGTCGTGTCGCATGCCAAGAGCGGACGCACCTGGCTGGCGACCATGCTCGGCGCCTACGAACGCGCCACCGGTACGCCCTTGGGCATGTTCTTCACTCACGACAATTACATCCGTGACCGGCGAACACTGGATTCGCGCCCCTGGCATGCCGCCAAGCGGCTCGTGCTTCTGGTGCGCGATCCGGGCGATGTGATGGTGTCGTTCTATTACCATTGGCAGCACCGCATGAAACCGGGCAAGCACTGGATCAACGACTATCCGGCCGGGCCGCTCGGCCTGTACGAGTTCGCCATGCACCCGCGCACCGGGCTGCCGAACCTGATTGCCTTCATGAATCGCCTGGCGGTGGAAACGAGCGGGCGCGACGATGTGCTGCGGGTGCGGTACGAGGACCTGCGCAGCGCTCCGGAACCGACCCTGACGCACCTGATCCGGTTCGTGGCCGGCGCAGTCGATATGGCGGCCGTGCAGGCGGCCATCGATTACGGCTCGTTCCAGAACATGCAGCGTCTGGCGCGCGACAACGCCACCGATCCGCGCGCCCCGACGCGCCTGAAGCCGCGCGACGCCAACAACCCGCAGTCGTTCAAGGTGCGCAGCGGCCGGGTCGGCGGCTACCGCGAAAGCTTCACGCCCGAGCAGGTCGCGGTCATCGACGCAATGGTGCGCGACACGCTCGACTCAAGTTACGGCTATCCGCTGGCCGCTGCCGCGCCCGACCCTGGCGCTTAGCACCAGCGCCGCGCGCAGTATGTACTTCTGCGGAAAGTCCGCGCAGGCCACCAGCGGTTGCAGGCCAAAGTCCGCCAGCTCGGCGATCCGGCCGCGAAAATAGCCGCGCTGGCGGACGTTCAGCCGCTGCCAAAATCCGTCGTTCAGGTCGCGGAACGGCTCGATCATCAGCGTGTTCGAACGCACCACGCGGGCAATCTCGGCGAGCGCCCGAGCGCGGATCCGTTCCATCTGCTCCAGTGCCAGCACGGTGATCGCCAGGTCGAAGGCGCCGTCATCGAACGGCAGCTCCGCAGCCGAGCCTTGCAGGAAGGTGATGCGCCGAAAGCCGGCCAGATCCGGCAG
>CBDDRG010000176.1:0-7634 GCA_965232975.1 uncultured bacterium | reverse complement strand
GGGCTGTTGCGGAGCAGTTGCCACAGACAGATCGCTGGAAGACGTTCCTGGACTACGTCGTGGCCAAAATTACTCGCCCGCTGCCGCCGTGGCTCCCGTCAGACCGGCTCACAGTGGCAGGGTAACTGCCGGATTTAGGTTCAGACGATGTTGATCGATACGGAGAATTGCGACGCCGACGCGGCGAGGGCGGACACCGCCCATCGATAAAACCGCCCATCGATAAAAAAGTGCCGGGGGGCTGTCAACTATTTGCTGACCTTGGCCAGGAGCTTATCCATAACCGGATCCATCTTGGTTTTGGTGCTCTGCCATTTGAAGGGCGATAAGCCGCCGGTTGCGACGAGATGATATTCCGCCGCACCCAAGATTTGGCTGCCCCTTTTCAGCGTCAAGTTGGCGTGGATCAGATACGCCACAAAATCCCAGTTCGCCTGCGCGGTATAGTTCAAAACCGCCTCGCAATCTGCGGGCGCCGGCGCCGCAACGACCCTTGCCACTAGCCCGTGGCGGGCGACGCCGTCGCGCACGACGGGGAGGAAATCCTCCAGGGTTACCCGCGGATTCACCTCGATACAGAGCTCGGTGATGCCGAGTCCGGACTGAACCGGACGCACGCTGACGGAGGTGCAGCCGGCGAGCAGCGCCGCCAAGATGGCGACAATTAGATGAGTTTTCATGTTGCCTCGCTCCAGTTTTGTGGGCGCACTCGCAACCCGGCCCCCGCACGCGATGGCCGGGGAGCGGCGGGGCTCGAACCACCGGAACAGGCACGGCGTGCCGGGCTCACCGCAGCGTCTCCAGTCTGAGCTTGATGGCCGCCGCGGTGACCGGGCCCGCGACGCCGTCAGCGCCAATGCCCGCAGCCGCTTGGAAACGCGTCACGGCCTGTTGTGTGGCGGGGCCATAGCGACCATCGACGCTGAGCTTCGGGTTCGCCCCCAGGTCGTTGAGGGCTTTCTGAAGTCGCTTCACCTTGCTATCGGCAGCGCTCGCTTGCCAAGCCTCCACCGGCTGACTATCGCCCTTCAGCAATGGCCACAGCTTGTTGAACCACAGTTCGCGCTCGGGGAGACCGATCAAGCCACCGTTGATGCGCCGCGTGATGGTGCGGATGTCGTTCTTGTCCGCAGCGGCGTTCAGGTTGTTTTGCGTCCACTCCTGCAGCGCGGGCTTGAGGGCGTGCCGAGGATCGACAACCAGCTCGGGGTTGCGCTCAAAATCGAGGCCACAGGCGGCGCCCATGCGTTGGTGGTTGCCCCGCCCAGTGGTTTGCAGCACGCCATTGCCCCGGTAGCGAAACCCATCGCCCGGCTGGGTATTGCCGAGTTCGCGCGCCTTGCGCGGGTTGCCGAGGCCATAGACCCGCTCGGCGATGGCTTCCTGCTCGCCGGCGAGCTGCTTTGCCTCCGCTGCCGTCACCGCCGCGGAGTGGCGATTCACGCCAAATATCTCGATGAGCCGCGGCGCCGAGTAATTCATGCTCTCGCGCAGGATCGTAAAGCCGCCGGTTTCGTGGAGAGCCTGGGCCAGGAAATGCGCCATGCGCAGCGGTGTCGTGATCTCGTGCTGTTGGAACTGGGCGTCACCTTGGCGAATTGCGTCGCGGTAATTGTCGTGTGCGCCGCGCGCGACGCGGTTGACCGCATCTATGGCGTTCATCGTCATAAAGCTGCTCCTTTTCTTCTGGATTATGTGGATGGAACGCTCAACGATTGCGGTCGGATAGGGCCAGAGCCGACTGTCAAGTCAGCCGGGCAAAAACAATCCGCCGTTGACGTGCATGGTCTGCCCGGTGACATAAGACGATCCCTCCGACATGAAGAACGCGGCCGCCTCGGCGATTTCCTCCGGCCGGCCGGGGCGGTTCATCGGCACTTCCTTCGCCAGATTTTCAAAAAACTTGTCGGGGATAGTGCCGCGCAAGCCCTCGTGCATGATCAGGCCCGGCACAATGACGTTGACGGTAACACCGTGCGGAGCCAAATCCCGAGCCAATGATCGCGTGTAACCGAGCACGCCCGCTTTCGCCGCCGCGTAGCTGCCCCAATCCCGGGGCGGGTTGTAGGCGGCGAGTGATGCGAAATTCAGGATGCGGCCCCAGCCGGCTTCCACCATCGGTTTGCAAAACGCCCGCGCCATGAAAAACGAGCCGTACATGTTGACCTTGACCACGCGGTCCCAGGTCTTGGTGTCCATTTCCCAGGCTTTGCCCGGGCCCTGAATGCCGGCGTTGTTGATCAGGTAGGCGATGTGGATCTTGCGCTGGGCGAGTTCGGTGGCGAGTTCCTGTACCAGCTCTTCCTTGGTGATATCGAGCGGAAACAGCGTCACCATCTTGCTCTGCTCGGCATCGAGTTCGCGGGCGCGCCAGCCGGCGAGCTGATCCGCCTTGCGGTCGCAACCGATCACCGGGATGCCCTGGCTGATCAGCTTTTTGGTCATGGCGGTACCCAAACCGCCAATCGCGCCGGTAATTAGTGCGTGTCCTCTGTTCACGGTAATGCCTCCTACCAGTTGGTGTATTGTTATTTGTCGCCAGGGCCGTGCCCCATCGCCCGGATACCAAAGCGCGTCAATCAGAACGCCGCGCGGCGCCGGGGTCAAGGGGTCAAGGGGTCAAGCGTCGGGTTGCGCTCCGCTAACCTGACCTACCGGCTGGCGTGGTGCTATCAGGGCAGCGAATTGATTGAGGAGACCGGCCTTGTATACAGGTAGCTGCTTATGCGGCGGCGTGAGGTTTCGGATTGAAGGCGAACTGGCGCCGATCGAGGTCTGCCACTGCGGTCAGTGCCGCAAGGCGCAGGGCGCGCCCTTTGCGACCAACACGCCGGTGGCCGCCAGCGCTTTTACATTGCTGAGCGGCTCCGAATTGCTGAAGACATACGAGTCATCGCCGGGGAAACAGCGCGTTTTTTGTGCCACCTGCGGCTCACCGATCTATAGCGGCAAAGACAAGCTGCCCGGTGTAATCCGCGTGCGCGCGGGGCTCATCGATGAACCCCTACCGGTGCGGCCCAGGTGCCATTTTTACACGAGCTCGAAAAGTACCTGGTGGGAGATCAACGACGATCTGCCGCGGTTTCCTGACGCCCCCTAGCCTCGAATTCCTGAGCCGCTGAGCTACTCAGCGGCGCTGGCGTTCGCCCCCCATTGCCGATGAGCTCTGATCAAGGCCAACTCAATAGCGAGAACTGGCCAACCTGGTTGGTTCAGCGCGGCGTAACCGACTAGCGGATATGGGCGGCGCGCTTGCGCAGCTCTTCGATGGTGCGCAACTGGGCGGTGGCTTCGGCGAGGCGGGCGGCGGCGCGCGAGTAATCCACTTCGCTGCTCTGGTTTTTCATGTCCTGCTGGGCCTGCTTGGCCGCTTCGGCGGCGGCGGCCTCGTCGAGATCCGCGGCGCGCACCGCCGTGTCGGCGAGGATGGTGATGATGCTGGGCTGAACTTCGAGATAGCCTCCGGACAGATAAAACACCTCCTCGGCGCCGCCCTGCTTGATCAGGCGCACCGGCCCGGGCTTGAGCCCGGTCAGCAGCGGCGTGTGGCCGAAGGTGATGCCGAGCTCGCCGAGGGAGCCGGTGGCGACGACCATCTCCACCAGCCCGGCAAACAGCGCTTCTTCGGCGCTTACGATGTCACAGTGAACGGTCATCGCCATACTCGCTGCTCTGTACTGACTGTTGTCTCGAAACGGCCGGTTGCGCGGGCGCGGGCGACCGGCGTGCCAACCGCCGACTACCCGACCGCGCGCCTCGGCACCTAGCCCTTGCGTCCCTTCTCGACCGCTTCTTCGATGGCGCCGACCATGTAGAACGCCTGCTCGGGCAGGTCGTCGTAGTCGCCATTGAGAATGCCCTTGAAGCTCTGGATGGTGTCCTTCATGGGCACGTACTTGCCGGAGCTGCCGGTAAACACTTCCGCCACGAAGAACGGCTGCGACAGGAAGCGCTGGATTTTCCGCGCGCGGGCGACCACCAGTTTGTCGGCTTCGGACAGCTCGTCCATGCCGAGAATGGCGATGATGTCGCGCAGTTCCTTATAGCGTTGCAGCACTGCCTGGACGCCGCGCGCCACATCGTAGTGATCCTGGCCGATGACCAGGGGATCGAGCAGCCGCGACGTGGAATCGAGGGGATCCACCGCCGGATAGATGCCGAGCTCGGCGATCTGCCGCGACAGCACCAGCGTCGCGTCCAGGTGGGCGAAGGTGGTGGCGGGCGATGGGTCGGTGAGGTCATCGGCGGGCACATAGACGGCCTGGAAGGAAGTGATCGAGCCGGTTTTGGTGGACGTGATGCGCTCCTGCAGCACGCCCATCTCTTCGGCCAGCGTGGGCTGATAGCCCACCGCGGAGGGCATCCGGCCGAGCAGCGCCGACACCTCGGTGCCCGCCAGCGTGTAGCGGTAGATATTGTCGACGAACATCAGCACGTCGCGGCCTTCGTCGCGGAAGTACTCGGCCATGGTCAGCCCGGTCAGCGCGACGCGCAGCCGGTTGCCCGGCGGCTCGTTCATCTGGCCGTATACCAGCGCGACCTTGTCGAGCACGTTGGACTCCTTCATCTCGTGGTAGAAGTCGTTGCCCTCGCGGGTGCGCTCGCCGACGCCGGCGAACACCGAGAAGCCGGAGTGCTCCATGGCGATGTTGCGAATCAGCTCCATCAGCGTCACCGTCTTGCCCACGCCGGCGCCACCGAACAGGCCGATCTTGCCGCCCTTGGCGATGGGCATGATGAGGTCGATGACCTTGATGCCGGTTTCGAGCAGTTCAATCGCGGACGACTGCTCGGCGTAGGCCGGCGCCTTGCGGTGGATCGGCATGTAGCGCTCGGCAGTTACCGGGCCGGCCTGGTCGATCGGCTTGCCGAGCACGTCCATGATGCGGCCGAGGGTGCCCTGGCCGACGGGCACCGAAATCGCGGCGCCGGTATTGGTGACATCGAGGCCGCGGCTCAGGCCTTCGGACGAGCCCATGGCGATGGTGCGCACCACGCCGTCGCCCAGCTGCTGCTGGACTTCGAGGGTCAGATCCTTGTCGGCGACCGTCAGCGCGTCATAGATGTTGGGCACCTGATCCCGTGGAAACTCCACATCGATAACTGCGCCGATGATCTGCACGATACGTCCGCTACTCATTTCCGCTTCTCCACTGGTTCGCTTGCGCTTGCATTCGGGGTGCCGACCGCCTTCTAGACAGCGGCGGCGCCGCTGACGATCTCCGACAGTTCCTGCGTGATCGCGGCCTGGCGGGCCTTGTTGTACAGCAGTTCGAGCTCGTCGATCAGGGTGCCGGCGTTGTCGGTGGCGTTCTTCATCGCGATCATGCGCGCCGCCTGCTCGGTCGCCTTGTTCTCGATGACGCCCTGGTAGACCTGGGATTCGATGTAGCGCGCCAGCAGCCCGGTGAGCAGATCCTTGGCCTCAGGCTCGTAGATATAGTCCCAGTGGTGCTTCATGCCCTTGTCGGCGGCGGCCTCCAGGGGCAGCAACTGTTCGACTTCGGGGCGCTGGGTCATGGTGTTGACGAAGGTGTTGCTGACCAGAAACAGGCGGTCGAGACGCCCCTGATCGAAGGCGTCGAGCATGACCTTGACGCTGCCGATCAGATCGACCACCGCGGGCTGATCGCCCATGTCGCGCACCGTTGCCACCACGCGGCCACCGACGGCGCCGAAAAACCCGGCGGCCTTGGCGCCGATGGTGCAGATATCGACCTCGGCGCCCTTACCCTGCCACTCGCGCATCGCCTTCAGCACAGTCTTGAACAGGTTGATGTTGAGACCGCCGCACAGGCCGCGGTCGGTGGAGACGATGATGAAACCGACGCGCTTGGCCTCGCGCTCATGCAAATAAGGATGGCGGTATTCGGACGACGAGTTGGCGATATGGCCGATCACGCCGCGGATGCGCTGGGCATAGGGCTTGCCGAGGGCCATGCGCTCCTGGGCGCGGCGCATCTTGCTGGCCGCGACCATTTCCATGGCGCTGGTAATTTTCTGCGTGCTCTTGACGCTGTGGATCTTGGTTTTGACTTCTTTGCCGACGGCCATGCGCTGTCTACCTGTGGTCTCTGGGCTTGCCGCCGTCTACCAAGCCTGGGTGCTGACGAACTTGTCCAGCGCAGCCTTGAAGTTGGCGGCGATATCGTCGTTCCAGTCGCCCTTTTCGTTGACCTTGGCCAGCAACTCGGAGTGTTCCGCCTTCATGTACGACAGCAACGCGGCTTCAAACGACCCTACCTTGCTGACGTCGACCGTGCGCAGATAGCCTTCGTTGGCGGCGAACAGCACCACGCCCATTTCGGCCACACTCAACGGCGAGTACTGTTTCTGCTTCATCAGCTCGGTGACGCGCTGACCGTGCTCCAACTGCTGGCGGGTGGCGTCGTCGAGATCGGAGGCAAACTGGGAGAAGGCCGCCAGTTCGCGGTACTGGGCGAGCGCCAGACGAATGCCGCCGCCGAGCTTCTTGATGATCTTGGTCTGCGCCGAACCGCCGACGCGGGACACCGACAGACCGGCATTCATGGCCGGGCGAATGCCCGAGTTGAACAGGTTGGTCTCGACGAAGATCTGGCCGTCCGTGATCGAGATCACGTTGGTCGGCACGAAGGCCGAAACGTCGCCGGCCTGGGTCTCGATGATCGGCAATGCCGTCAATGAACCCGTCCTGCCCTTGACTTCACCCTTGGTGAACGCCTCGACATATTCGGCGTTGACGCGCGCGGAGCGCTCCAGCAGGCGGGAGTGCAGGTAAAACACGTCGCCGGGGTAGGCTTCGCGGCCCGGCGGGCGGCGCAGCAGCAGGGAGATCTGCCGATAGGCCCAGGCCTGCTTGGTCAGGTCGTCATAGACGATCAAGGCGTCCTGGCCGCGGTCGCGGTAGTACTCGCCGATGGTGCAGCCGGTGTAGGGCGCGAGGAACTGCATCGCCGCCGGATCGGACGCCGTGGCGGCAACCACTACGGTGTGCGCCATGGCGCCGTGCTCTTCGAGCTTGCGGACGATGTTGGCGACCGTGGAGCTCTTCTGGCCGATGGCGACGTAGACGCACTTAACGCCGGTGCCCTTCTGGTTGATGATGGTGTCGATGGCGATCGCGGTCTTGCCGATCTGGCGATCGCCGATGATCAGCTCGCGCTGGCCGCGACCGACCGGCACCATGGCGTCGATGGCCTTGAGCCCGGTCTGCACCGGCTGATCGACGGACTTCCGCTCGATGACGCCGGGCGCCACTTTTTCGATGGCGTCGGTCAGCTTGGCGTTGATCGGGCCCTTGCCGTCGATCGGGTTGCCGAGCGCATCGACGACGCGGCCTTCCAGTTCGGGGCCAATGGGCACTTCGAGGATGCGGCCGGTACAGCGCGCCTTCCTGCCCTCGGCGAGCAGTTGGTAGTCGCCCAGCACCACCGCGCCGACGGAGTCGCGCTCCAGATTCAGCGCCATGCCGTAGAGGCCGCCGTCGAATTCGATCATCTCACCGTACATGACCTCGGCGAGACCGTGGATGCGCACGATACCGTCGGAAACCGAAACGATGGTGCCCTCGTTGCGCGCTTCGGTGGCGACTTCCAGGCGTTCTATCCGCTGGCGGATGATCTCGCTGATTTCGGATGGGTTCAGTTGCTGCA
>CBDDRG010000175.1:0-5392 GCA_965232975.1 uncultured bacterium | reverse complement strand
CAAGCCGGTCAGTACGACCGTTACGTCATGCCAGCCGACCTGCACGCAGCGCTGGCCACCCTGGAGGGCGAGCTTGGCCACCAGGAACGTCAGCGGCTCGGCTTCTATCACGGCTACCACCGCCAGGCAGTCGTCAGCCGCGTCTGGCTGGATCGTTGGGCGCAGCGCTTCCCGGCCCTTGCGCCGCTGATCGACTTCGCCCGCTGTCTGCGCCCGGTCGAGGCCATCGAGCGCGGCCTGGATCTGCCCGAAACCTTCTACGACTTCACGGTCGAGAAGCACAACAACTATCTGGCCGGCAACGCCGGCCTGCTGGTGATCCACAACTGCGGCATCGGCTACGAATTCAGCACCCTGCGTCCGCGCGGCGCCTACGTGACCGGCGCCGGCTCGTACACCTCCGGGCCGCTGTCGTTCATGGATATCTACGACAAGATGTGCTTCACCGTGTCGTCGGCCGGCGGCCGGCGCGGCGCGCAGATGGCCACCTTCGACGTCGGCCACCCGGACGTGGTCGATTTCATCCGCGCCAAGCGCGAGGACGGCCGCCTGCGCCAGTTCAACCTGTCGCTGCTGGTCACGCGCGAGTTCATCGAGGCGGTCAAGGCCGGCGCCGACTGGCAGCTCGCCTTCCCGGTCGCCAGTCACGAGGCCGCCGCTGACGGCATCGACGTGCACAGCGCCGACAACATCATCTGGCGCGAATGGCCCACCCACCGCGGCTACATCGTCAACGAGCAGGGCCTGGTCGCCTGCCGGGTCTACAAGACCATCAAGGCGCGCCGGCTGTGGGACCTGATCATGACCTCCACCTACGACTACGCCGAGCCGGGCTTCATTCTGATCGACCAGTACAACGACCTGAACAACACCTGGTTCTGGGAGAAGACCCGCGCGACCAACCCCTGCGTGACGGCCGACACCCGGTTGCACACCGCGCGCGGCATGATCCCGATCGGCGAGTTGTACGAGACCGGCGAGCCGCTGCAGGTGACGGTCGACACGCGGACCTTGTCCGAGGCAACGCGCGGCACAGCCATACGCCCGGCCAAGCCCGCGTTCATGACATCGCAAACCGCAGACGTGTACCGCGTGGTCACTCGGGAGGGCTACGAAATCAAAGCCACCGAGTGGCACGATTTCTATACTCAGCGCGGCAAGCTCAAGCTCAAGGAGCTGAAAGTCGGTGACGAGCTACTGATCCAGTCCGGCAAGGGCCAGTTTGGCGATCAGGGCAGCCTTGAACTCGGGGTACTTATCGGTCTGATAACCGGCGATGGGCATTTCACTGAAACGAAGAACAAGCAATCGATTGCCTATGTCAATTTCTGGGGTGAGGATCGGCCTCTCGCCACAAACATCGCCAGCCATGTAAACAGCTTGATTGCCGGCACTGGCCTTGTGAAGGGTCGGGACTATCAGGTGCAGCCGGTTGCGGTCGAGAATCGCAATCACGTCTTTGTGGGCTCCGTATTGCTGGCGCGCTATCTGCAGCACTACGGTTTCACCAAGGAACGCAAGTTCCAAGTGCCTGAAGTGGTCTGGCGGGGCACCGAAGACTGCGTGGTCGGCTACCTGCGCGGCCTGTTTCAGGCCGACGGTTCGGTCAATATTTCGGGCAAGTCCTTGACGTGCTCCGTCCGGCTTGCCTCCAGTCAGCCGAGCCTGTTGAAAGACGTCCAGATGTTGCTGGCCAATTTTGGAATATTTGCCCGAATCCACAAGCGCCGTGACGAGCAGGATCGTTTCCTGCCAGACGGCAAGGGCAGCCACAAGCTGTATCACTGCAAGGCCGACTACGAATTGATCATCGACGGCGAGTCCCGCGATCGCTTCATGCATGAAATCGGTTTTCTGTCAGAAAACAAGACGGCCAAATACAATGCATGGGTCGCGGATAAAAGCCTGCGCAAGACCCAGCGTTTCACTGCTCGCGTAGAGAAAATCACTTACGAAGGCGTGCATCCGGTTTATGACACCACCCAGCCGGACCACAATTCCGTCGTGTTCAACGGCATCGTGACCGGGCAGTGCGGTGAGCAAGGACTCCCCCCCTACGGCGCCTGCCTGCTGGGCTCGATCAACCTCACCACCTTCGTCGAGGCGCCGTTCACGCCCGAGGCGCGCTTCAACTGGGACGAATACCGCGAGGTGGTGCGCGTGTTCACGCGCATGCTCGACAACGTGGTCGAGGTCAACGGCCTGCCGCTGCAACAACAGCGGGACGAAATCTTCCGCAAGCGCCGTCACGGCATGGGCTTTCTGGGCCTGGGTTCCACGCTGACCATGCTCGGCCGGCGCTACGGCGACGCCCAGTCCCTGGAATTCACCGACGCCGTGTCGCGCGAAATGGCCATTGCCGGCTGGGAAGCCGGCGTGGCACTGGCCGAGGAAAAAGGCCCGGCGCCGATCATGGACGAGCTGTTCGAGATCACGCCGGACATGCTGCGCAAGCGCCCGGAACTGGCCGCCGACGGCCACAAGCTGGGCGACAAACTGCCCGGCCGCGTGCTGCTGGCCCGCTACAGCCGCTACATGCAGCGCGTCGGCGGCGTGCGCCCGGACCTGATCGAGGCGATCGCCGAAAAAGGCGCCCGCTTCACCCACCACAGCTCCATCGCGCCGACCGGCACCATCTCCCTGTCGCTGGCCAACAACGCCAGCAACGGCATCGAGCCCAGCTTCGCCCACCACTACTTCCGCAACGTCATCCGCGAGGGCCGCAAGACCAAGGAAAAGGTGGACGTGTTCTCGTACGAACTGCTGGCCTACCGCCACCTGGTCAACCCGCGCGCCATCCCGGGCAGCGCCGACCCGGCCGAGCAACTGCCGGACTACTTCATCACCGCCGAGGACATCACCCCCAAGGCGCACGTGGACATCCAGGCCGCCTCGCAGCGCTGGATCGACTCGTCCATCTCCAAGACCGCCAACGTGCCCACGGACTACCCGTTCGAGGACTTCAAGAACATTTACCTGTATGCCTACGACCAGGGCCTGAAAGGCTGCACCACCTTCCGCTTCAACCCGGCCGCCTTCCAGGGCGTGCTGGTCAAGGAAAAGGACCTGGAGAACACCACCTACCGCTTCGAGCTGGAAGACGGCACCGTCATCGAGGCCAAGGGCAACGAGGAGATCGAATACGACGGCGATCTGCACAGCGCCGCCAATCTGTTCGACGCCCTCAAGGAAGGCTACTACGGCAAATTCTGATCACCCGGACACCCAGCCATGACCATTCGCATCGACAAGAAAATCACCGGCTACAGCGTGGTCGGTCCGCAAGAGCCGGCCAAAGCGGAAGCGCCCAGGCCGGATGCTCCGGCGGCGGAAAGCGCCGAGCGGCAAAGCGCCAAAGTCATCCAGATGCACGAAAAGCTGGAGCGGCCCGAGACCCTGCGCGGCACCACCTACAAAATCAAAACCCCGCTCACCGAGCACGCCCTGTACCTGACCATCAACGACATCGTGCTGAACGCCGGCACCGAGCACGAGCACTACCGGCCGTTCGAGATCTTCATCAACTCCAAGAGCATGGAGCACTTCCAGTGGATCGTGGCGCTGACGCGCATCGTGTCCGCCGTGTTCCGCAAGGGCGGCGACATCACCTTTCTGGTGGAAGAGCTCAAGGCCGTGTTCGACCCGCGCGGCGGCTACTTCAAGAAAGGCGGCCGCTACATGCCGTCCCTGGTGGCCGAAATCGGCGACGCCATCGAACAACACCTGCGCACCATCGGCATGCTGCCGGACAGCGAACTCGACGCCCGCCAACTGAAACTGATCGAAGAAAAACGCAGCGAATACGAAACCCGCACCGGCCAGACCAAAGCCGAGACCGACGCCACCTATCCCGACGGCGCCCAGCTCTGCTACAAGTGCAGCACCAAGGCCATGATCATGATGGACGGGTGTTTGACATGTCTGAATTGTGGGGAGTCGAAGTGTGGGTGATGGATGGTTTGCTAACGGAGCTATTACATGGAATTTACAGACATAAAGTGCCCTGAATGCAAGCGGGTGATGAAGGTAAAATTTAATGAAATGGTCCCGGGCAGAAAGAAAAAATGCGCGGCGTGTGGCGCCGAAACCATTTTCGCTGGGGACGATTTACGAAACGTTCAAAAGTCGCTCGATGAACTCCGGAAACAATTCTCAAAAATATCTTTAAGCAAGCGGTAGGTTGGGCTGACGCAGGAAGCCCAACAAGCCGCGGCAGGCAAGGACCCAATGCGTTATCGGCGGACAGACGCGGTGAGTGGGGCGTATTGACGACCCGTGGCGGAGAGAAATGAATGTTGGGCTTCCTGCGCGACCCCAAACTACATGAACTTGCCGAGGCGCACGGCAAGCATTACCACTCAGCCGGGGGGGGGGGGGTAAATGGAGGTCGCATTTCTCAATGAGATGGTCTCGAATGAATACAAGCGGTGGGTCAAACAAGTTGATGCAGATGATCAATATGATACTCAAGAGACCGTCGGCCTCTTGGATGTGTTGCGTGCGCATTTTCTCATCGCAGACTACTTCTTTGGAAAAGAGTCTGGTTTAGGTGGAATCGGGCCGCGAGACCTTCATCTTCTACATTCTGCTGTTTATCGTCAATTTGTTGCATACGGCGGGATCACAAAATGGAAAACTCCCTACGAGAAGGCCGCAACCCTGGTATTTGGCCTGGTTACAGACCACCCGTTTCATGACGCAAATAAGCGTACTGGGCTATTAACATATCTTTATGCGCTTCACAAGATGAACCGGTATCCCACGAATGGACAAAATGATCTTGAAAACTTTATGGTAGAGGTTGCTGAGCGTAGTCTCGACAAATATCGCCGCATGAAGGAGCTTTTGAGGCGTGCGGATGATGCAGATGTGCTTTTCATCGCCGACTACTTAAAGCGAAATTCGCGAGAGCGTGATAGCCGCTACTACACGATTACGTACAACGAGTTAGATGGCCGATTGCGAGATTTCAACCACTGTTTGTCTAATCCGCATAACAACTATATCGACATCTGCCGAATTGATTACAGTCGTGAATTTCCCTTCTTTGGTAAGCGGAAAGAGAAATTGGTGAAAATTGCTCAAATTGGATTTCCTAGCTGGAAAAGCCAGGTCGGTAAAGGGGCGATTGCAACGGTGCGCCGGGCCGCCAAGCTTACCGCTGAGAATGGGGTTGATTCGGCCATGTTTTATCGGGGAGCTGACCCCTTGAAGACACTTATTGCACAGTATGAAGGGCCGCTCCAACGTTTAGCTTTCAGGTAAGAAACCGTAGCTTGGAAGAAGCGTAGTGGAATCCCGGATGATCCGGCCATGGCGTCCGCCAAGCTTCTAATCCACCCTGCACAAAGCGAGCTGTAGGGTGGGCAAAGCGCAGCGTGCCCACGCGATT
>CBDDRG010000174.1:0-21011 GCA_965232975.1 uncultured bacterium | reverse complement strand
GCGCCGCAGGCCCTGCTCGCCACCCTCGACGAATTCCTGACCCCGGCGTGAACGCGCCGGCAGCGTCAGGGCCGCAGACAGCCCCATGAGCCCCGCCCGCTACCGCCGCGCGCTGTCGCCCATGGAGCGCTACTGCCTGGTGATCAACCGCCTCTACCGCTACCACGTCGATGCGGTCGTCGAAGGGATCGGGAGCATCGATCCGGCCCACATGCAGGCCGCCGTGACCACTGCCGCCGCCGCCAACCCGGGGGTGCGGGTGCGCCTGCGCGGCGCGCTGGGGTTCGCCGCCTGGGTGGACAGCGGCCGCGCGCCCCAGGTGCGCGTGGTCGACGCCGACGCCTGGGACGGCAGCAGCGAGCGCGGCGCCGAGTTCATGGCACGGCGCTTCGATCCCAGCGGCGGCGGCCCGGTGGCGGAGGTGGTGTTGGCGCGGGGCGCGGATCGGCGCACGCGGGTGGTGTTCCGCGGCCTGCACGCCGCCTTCGACGGGCGCGGCATGTTGCACTGGGTCACCGAGGTGTTCCGCGCGCTGCGCGGCGAACCGCTGTTGGGCGCGCCCGCGACGCTGACCGACCTCGAGGTGCAGGATCAGTACCGCGACCGGGTCGCACACCAGGACATACCCGCGCCCACCCCCTGCCTCGCCGTCCTCGACCACGGTGGTGCGCGCGAGCCCCTGGCCTACGTCTGGCGGCGCGTGCTGATGCCGCGCCGGATCCCCAATCTGCTCGCCGCGAGCGCGGTGTTCCTGGCCGCCTGGGCGCGGCGGCGGGAGTCCGGCGACGTCGGGTTCACTATTCCGATCGACTACCGGGGGCTGCGCACCGACGCCATGAGCGTCGGCAATCTCACCGGCTATGTGCGCCTGAACATCGACCCGGCGGACACCCCGCGCACGCTGATGCGGCAACTCCGGCAGCGGCTGGACACCTACGCCGACTGCCGTCAGGCGCCCGACGCGCGCCGCCTGCTGTGGATCCCGCTGTGGTATCTGACCCGCCAGTTGCAGGCCAACCGCGACCAGTTGCTGTACCGCGCGACCCCGCACCTGCCCAGTGGCGGCATCGTGTCCATGGGCACGGTGCGCCGCGAGTGGTATTCCTGCCCCGGTTTCGACGCCGCCCTGATCTACGGCATTCCGGGCGCGGTCGGCAAGCTCAACCTGGTCTTTGCCAGCTACCCGGATTTCACCGTGGCGACCTTTGCCGCACCCGCCGCCTACAATCATCAGGGCCAGTTGGACACCCTGGTGGGCGCGTACGGCGCCCATTTCGCCCACTGACCGCGGCCGCCGACCCACGCCCCCAGGTAACCACCCGCCAGGAGTATCCCCTTGAACGACGTCGATCTCGACCAACTGCGTGTCAACCGCGATGCCGGCCTGGCGCCGTCGGCGCGCAGGTTCCGCCCGCGGTGGTGGCACGGGGCGCTGCTGCTCGCGGCCGCCGCCGGGGCGGTCTATCTGATCCACCCGCCCGCGATCGCCGTACACACCACCCAGGTGGTAGCCGCCTACCCCTCCCAGCAGTATGTGGTGCTCAACGCGACCGGCTATGTGGTCGCCCGCCGCCAGGCGGCGGTGGCCTCCAAAGGCACTGGCCGGGTGGAGTGGCTGGGCGTGACCGAGGGCAGTGTGGTCAAGGAGGGGGAGCTGATCGCGCGCCTGGAGAGCCGCGATGTGGCCGCCACCTTCGACAACGCGGTGGCCAATACGGCGGTGGCGGTCGCCGCCACCGCCTCGGCGGCGACCGAGCTCGCCGACGCCCGGCGCAACCTGGAGCGCATGCGCAGCCTGTACCGCAAGAAATTCATTTCCCAATCCATGCTCGACGACGCCGTGTCGCGGGTCACCCGCGCGCGCGACGCGGTCGACAGCGCCGCCGCCTCGGTGACCGCGGCCAGGGCCAACGAGAATTTCGCCCGCAATGCCATCGACTACACCAAGATCCGCGCGCCCTTCGACGGCGTGGTGATCTCCAAGGCGGCCAATATCGGCGATATCGTGACGCCGATGTCATCGGCGGCCGACGCCAAGGGCGCCGTCGTGGTGATGGCCGACATGAGCACGCTGGAGGTCGACGCCGACGTCTCCGAGTCGGCGCTCGCCAGCATCAAGGTCGGCCAGCCCTGCCAGATCGTCCTCGACGCCTTTCCCGCCAAACGCTTTCGCGGCGTGGTGAGCACCATCGTGCCCACGGTCAATCGCGCCAGCGCCACCGTCACCACCAAGGTGCGCATTCTCGATCCCGACAGCACCATTCTGCCCGACATGAGCGCCAAGGTCGGGTTTCTGACCCGCGCCCTGGACAGCACGGACGAGCAACCGGCGACCGCCGTGCACCCGGATGCCATCGTCCGCCAGGGCGACCGGACCCTGGTCTACCGGGTCGGCGCCGACGCCACCGGCACCGTCACGGCCAGCGCCGTGACGGTCGTCGCCGGCGCCCTGCTGGGCGACGTGCGCGCCATCGCCGGTACCGTCGCGCCCGGCGACCTGCTGATCCTGAAACCGGTCGGCGGCGTGCGCGACGGCGCGCGCGTCAAGGTCGTCGAGGCCGAATGATGGCCGCCCTAATCAGCATCAAGAATCTCACCAAGACCTACCGGCGCGGCGCCCAGCCGGTGCCGGTGCTGCGCAATATCGACATCGACATCGACGCCGGCGACTATGTCTCGCTGATGGGGCCGTCGGGCTCCGGCAAGAGCACGCTGCTCAATCTGATCGCCGGCATCGACAAGCCCACCTCCGGCTCGCTGCGCGTGGACGGCGTGGATATCGCCGCGCTGCCGGAGCGCGAGCTGGCCGCGTGGCGCGCCCGCCACGTCGGTTTCATTTTTCAGTTCTACAATCTGATGCCGGTGCTGACCGCGTTCGAGAATATCGAGCTACCGCTGCTGCTGACCCATCTCGACCGCCAGCAGAGGCGCGCTCACGTCGCGGCGGCGCTGGCGATGGTGAATCTCGGCGACCGCGCCGACCACCACCCCAACGAGCTGTCGGGGGGCCAGCAGCAGCGGGTCGCGATCGCCCGCGCGCTGGTCGCCGACCCCACCTTGATCGTCGCCGACGAGCCCACCGGCGATCTCGATCGCCAGGCCGCCGACGATGTGCTCAGCCTGCTCGGCCGGCTCAATGGCGAGCTCGGCAAAACCATCATCATCGTCACCCACGACCCCAAGTGCGCCGCCCACGCCCGCCGCCAGGTACACCTGGACAAGGGCGTGCTGCTGCCCCTGGGCGCCGCCGAAGGTAGCCTGTGATCGCGAGCTACGCGCCGCGGCTGGCGCTGCGCAACATGTGGCGCCACCGCCTGCGCACCGGCCTGACCACCGCCGGGATCGCGGTCGCGATGGTGTCCTTCGGCCTGCTGCAGACGGTCGTCGACGCCTGGTATGCGGGCGCCGAACTCAGCTCCTCCCTGCGCCTGATCACCCGCAACGAAGCCTCGCTCAGCTTTGCGCTCCCGGTCAGCCACGCCGAGCGGCTGCGCAAGATCGACGGCGTCGCCGGGGTGACCTGGGCCAACTGGTTCGGTGGCATCTATATCGACGACAAGCACTTTTTCCCGCAGTTCGCCGTCGACGCCGGCACTTATCTCGACCTGTACCCCGAGTACGTCCTCGGCGCCGACGACAAAGCCGCCTTTCAGCGCGACCGCCGCGGCGTCGTGGCCGGCCGCAAGATCGCCACCCGGCACGGCTGGCGGATCGGCGACCAGATCCCGCTGCGCGGCACCATCTACCCCGGCACCTGGAGCTTCACACTGCGCGGCATCTATCGCGGCGCCGATGCCAAGGTCGATGAAACCCAGTTTTTCCTGCATTGGGATTACCTCAACGAGACGCTGAAGCAACGGCTGCCGGTGCTGGGCGACCGGGTCGGGGTGTTTATCGTGCAGCTCAAAGACGCCAGTGCGGCGGCGACGGTATCGGCGGCCATCGACAGCACCTTCAGAAACTCCCTGGCCGAGACCCGCACCGAGACCCAGAAGGCGTTTCAGCTCGGCTTCCTCGCCATGGTCGAGACCATTCTGCTGGCGATCCAGACCGTCGCCTATGTGGTGATCCTGATCATCATGGCGGTGATGGCCAACACCATGGCGATGACCGCCCGCGAGCGCATCCGCGAGCACGCCACGCTGAAGACGCTGGGCTTTCGCGACAGCTTCGTATTTCTGTTGATTCTCGCTGAGTCCCTGGCCATCGCGCTGACCGGCGGGCTCGCCGGCATCGCGCTGACCTTTCCGGCCGCCACCGCCTTTCACGCCGCCACCGACCGCATGTTTACGGTGTTCGCGGTGACGCCGACGACGGTGGCGCTGCAACTGGGTTCGGCGCTGGTGGTGGGGGTGGTCGCCGCCGCGGTGCCCGCGTTCACCAGTGCGCGCCTGCGCATCGCCGACGGTTTACGGGCCGTCACTTGAATTTAGAGACGGTAATATGAAGGGCCTGTCCTGGTCCTATGTGGTCGGCAACCTGGTCGCCCGCAAGGGCACCACGCTGTTGACCACAGCCGGCATGGCGCTGGTGGTATTCGTGTTCGCGACCGTACTGATGATGGCGGAGGGACTGCGCCACACGCTCGGCAGCACCGGCTCCCGCGCCAATGTGGTGATTATCCGCCAGGGTGCCCAGACCGAGGTGCAGAGCACCGTCGAGCGCGCACAGGCGAACCTGCTGGCATCGCTGCCGGGGCTGGCGACCTCGCCCGCCGGCGAGCCGCTGATCTCGCGCGAGGTACTGGTGCTGGTCAACCTGCCCAAGAACGACAACACCCTGGCCAACGTGGTGGTGCGCGGCACCACCGCCAACGGCCTCGCCATGCGCCCGCAGGTCAACCTGCTGGCGGGGCGCATGTTCCGCCTGGGCACCTCCGAGATCGTCGTCGGCTCCGGCGTGGCGAAGGGCCACAATACTACCCGCATCGGCAGCACGCTCCACTTCGGTTTGCGCGACTGGACAGTGGTCGGCGTGTTCGCCGGCGGCAACAGCGGCTTCGACTCCGAGATCTGGGGCGACAGCGAGCAGATGATGCAGGCCTTCCGCCGCCAGGCGTTTTCGTCGGTGGTGCTGCGACTGCGCGACAGCAGCAGCTTCACCACCTTCGCGCGCGCGCTGGCCGCCGATCAGCGCCTGAAGATCGACAGCAAGCGGGAGACCGTGTTTTACGCCGATCAATCCGCAAAGCTGGCCCGCTTCATCACCATTCTCGGGCGCACCATCACCCTGATCTTTTCCATCGGCGCGATCATCGGCGCGATGATCACCATGTATTCCAGTGTCTCCAGCCGCACCCGCGAGATCGGCACCCTGCGCGCGCTGGGCTTCCGCCGCCGCAATATCCTGTCCGCCTTTCTGCAGGAGGCGGTGCTGCTGGGCCTGGGCGCCGGCCTCGGCGGCCTCGCGGCGGCGTCGTTCATGCAGTTGCTGGAAATCTCGACCACCAATTTCCAGACCTTTTCCGAGGTCGTATTCAGGCTGATATTGACCCCCGCGATCGCCGCCCAGGCACTGGCATTCGCGGTGTTCATGGGCGTCCTCGGCGGCGTGCTGCCGGCCTTCAGGGCCGCCCGCCTGGAAATCGTCGATGCCCTCCGCTCGACCTGACCCGCACCCACGGAGTGCGCCCACGGCGCAGGCCAATAATGAAAACAGCACTACCACCACTCAAACCCCAGACCGCGATTGCGCGCCGCCTGTCCCTGTCCGCATATTTCCATGCGAGTGCCGGCAAACACCCCAAGACCAACGCGCCGCCCAACGAAGGCGCAATCATTTTCGAAGGCCTGGGCACAGTGCCCGCAGCGCGCTGGCGAGCGGCGCTCGCGGACGCGACCCAGGCCAACCCGGGCGCGCGCCTGTGCGTGGTGGGGAGCAATAGAAAAGCCCGCTGGCGCAGCGACGGCCCACCGCCGCGCCTGCGCACAGTCGCGGATTGCGGCTGGGACGGCCGCTCCGAGGTGGGCGCCGATTTCATCTGGGCCGCGCCCCTGGCGATCGACCAGGGCCCGTGCTGCGAACTGGTGATCGCCCCGCGCGCCGCGTCGAGCCTGGCGATCTTCCGCGCCCACCACGCGGCGATGGACGGCCGCGGGCTGCTCCACTTCGCCGCCGAAACCTTTCGCGCGCTGCGCGGGGAGCCCCTGCTCGGCACCAATGCCGGGTTCACCGATATCGAGCTGCCGGTGGCCATGGGCACCTGGTATTCGCACGCCCGCGGCGCCAAAACCCAGCCTCTGACCGGCCCCATCCAGGGCAGCGAATGGGGCAACCCCTGGCGCCGCATCACCTTCACCGGCAACCGCAAGGACATCATGGCCCGGGTCGCGGTGGCCATGGCCGATTACTACCACCAGCACAGCACCGGGCCAGCCGTCATCACCGTGCCCGTGGATCTGCGCCGGCATGTGCCGGGGCTGCACTCGACGCTCAATTTCGCCAGCGGCCTGATGGTGCGCCTGTACCGCGGCGAGGGCGTGACGGCTTTCCAGCGCAAGCTCGGCCACATGCTGGACCACAACCTGGAAACCGCCTACTACCGCATCGTGGAGGTGCTGCACTGGCTGCCGATGCGCTGCTCGACCGCCTGATGCGGCGCACGGCAAACAACTGGCTGACCAAGCCGGCGCTGGAAACCTGCCTCATTTCCAACGTCGGAGTCCTGGATTCCGCCCTCTTCAGCTGCACCGGATTCCAGTTGCAGGCGGTGTACGCGCCGCCCCACACCCGCAATGCCGGCTGTATCATGGCCGGGGTCGGCGAGCGCGTGGAAATCGTGATCGGGATGCCCCGGGTCCAGGCCAGCAACGGCCGCCTGGACGCATTCCTGAAATTTCTCGTCCGCGCGCTGGACGCAGACCGGGAGCATCACCACCCATGAGACCGCTGCCCGCACTGGCGCCGCAGACCGAAATCTGCCGGCCGCTGTCGCTGATCGAGTACTACCACGCCAGCATCGGCACCAGCCGGCACACCATCGAGCCGCCGCGCGAGGCCGTTATCGTCGCCGAAGGTTGCGGCGGATTGGCGGCCGTGCGCTGGCAACGCGCCCTCGACCAAGTGGCGCAGGTAAACCCGGGGCTACGTCTGCGCCTGTGCGGCCGCGGCCTGGGCGCGCGCTGGCGCAGCGACGGCGCGCCGCCGCGCCTGCGCCTGGTACCCGCCTGCACCTGGGACGGCCGCTCCCCCCAGGGCGCCGACTTTATCCGCGCGCTGCCGCTGGATCTCACCACCGGCCCTAACGTCGAGCTCATCGTCGCGCAGGCGCCGGCGCGCACCTTCGTGATCTTGCGCACCCTACACGCGGTCATGGACGGTCGCGGCGCGCTGCATGCGCTGCAGGAACTGTTTCGCGCGCTGCGCGGCGAAGCGCTGCTGGGCACCAACGCGAGCTTCAGCGATGTCGATCTGATGCGCTCGCTCGGGGTCGAGAAAACCGCGTCGCGGCGCATCGCGACGGTGGCACTGACCGGCGCACCGGCAGGCACCGACCAGGGTGATACCTGGCGGCGGGTGCGGCTGCCCGGCGGCGGCCACCGCAATGTCCTGTCCCGCGTCGCCGCGGCGGTCGCGAATTTTGCCCATCAGCACAGTCGGGCGCCGGCAGTCATCGCCGTGCCGGTCGATCTGCGCCGCCACCTGCCGGGGCTGCATTCGTCGCTCAACTTCACCAGCATGGTGCGGGTGCCACTGTGCCCGGGCGAAGGCGCGGACGATTTCCGGCGCAAGCTGGCCCATCTGCTCGACCGCAGGATGGAGGCTTATTTCGCACCTGCGGCCAACTGCTTCAAGCTGTTGCCACTGACCTGGATGGACTATCTGCTGTCGCGGCGGGCGACCAACCACACCACCAAGCCACCCCTAGAAACCGCGTTGCTGTCCAACGTCGGCGATATCGACCGCGCCGCGTTGAGCTGCCCCGGATTCCGTCTCGACGGCATGTTCAACATGCCCATCGGCGGCACCAACTGCGGCCTGTTCCGCATTGGCGATCAGGTGGACATCATGTTCGGCACGTCCAGAGTATTGGCCAGCAACGGCCGTATGGATGCTTTCCTGACCTACCTTGAACGCCAGTTTCAAGACCCGCCAACACCGGCGCCCTGAGCGCCGCCCGCGGTCGCAAGCGGTGGCTTGACGCTGCTGTGGTACGCTCGCCCGACATGGACGACAGTCAACTCACCGATATTTTGCTGCTGCTGTCCGCGGCGGTGGCGATGGTGGTGCTCGCGCTGCGCTGCCAGCTGCCGTCGATTCTGGGCTATCTCGCGCTCGGCGCGCTGATGGGTCCACACGGTCTCGGGTTGGTGGACAACTCTCCGCAGTTTCAGTACTTCGCCGAGTTCGGCGTGGTGTTTCTGCTGTTCATGATCGGCCTGGAATTCTCGGCGCCACTGCTGCTGCGCATGCGCGGCGCGGTGTTCGGCCTGGGTGGCGCCCAGGTGCTGGTCACGGGCAGCATCGCCGCCGCCGGGGCTCTGCTGCTCGGCCTCAGTCTCGCCGGGGCGGTGGTGCTGGGCGGCGTGGTGGCGATGTCGTCCACGGCGCTCGTAACCCGCCAACTGGCCCACCAGGGCGAACTCCACGCCCGTCACGGCCGCAACGCGATGGGCATCCTGCTGTTTCAGGATCTGATGGTGATCCCGCTGCTGATGTTGCTGAATGGGCTGTCCGGCCCGGCCACCGACGCCTCGGCACTGGCCGTGGGCACAGTATTGCTGCGCAGCCTGCTGGTACTGGTCGCGATTCTGGCCATCGGGCGCTGGGTGTTGCGACCGCTGTTTCGCGCGGTGGCGGGGTTTCGCTCCACCGAGCTGTTCACGCTGACGGCGCTGCTAGTGGCGCTCGGCGCCGCCGGCCTCACCCACCAGTTCGGCATGTCGCTCGCGCTCGGCGCCTTTGTCGCCGGCGTGATGCTCAGCGAGACCGAATTCCGCCATCAGCTCGAAGCCGAGATCAGGCCCTTCCGCGATGTCTTGCTGGGGCTGTTTTTCGCCAGCATGGGCATGCTCGTGAACCCGCGCCTGCTGCCCGAGATCTGGCCCTGGGTGCTGTTATTGCTCGCCGCGCTGCTGGTGTTCAAGTTCGCCGTGGTCGCGGTGCTGTGTCGCCTCGCCGGGGCGACCAGCGCCGTGGCGCTGCGCACGGGCCTGGTGCTGGCGCAGGGCGGCGAGTTCGGTTTTGCGCTGCTGGCGCTGGCGCAACAGGGCGAGGTACTGCCCGCCGACTACGCCCAGGTGGTGCTGACAGCGCTGCTGATCAGCATGGCGGTGGCACCGTTGCTGATCCGCACCAATGCCCGGCTGGTCGCGCGCTGGCTGCCACAAGCGGCCGCGCGCGGCGCCCAGGCCACGGCAGAGGACATCGCGGCCATGGCCAAGGATCGGACGCGCCACGTTATCATCTGCGGCTATGGCCGCGTCGGGCAGAATATCGGCCATCTGCTGCAGCGCGAGCAGATTCCGTTCATCGCGCTGGACATGGACGCGACCCTGGTGGCGAATGCGGTCGCCCAGCACCTGCCGGTCGCCTGGGGCGATGCCGCGAACCCCGATCTGCTGAAAGCTGCGGGGCTCGCGCGCGCGGCGGCGCTGCTGATCAGCCTGGACGACCCCGACACCGCGCGGCGGGTGCTGCTGCACGCGCGCCAGTTCAACCCGGACCTGCCGATCCTCGTGCGTGCCCGCGACACCACCCAGCTTGCGCAGCTGCGCGCCACCGGCGCCAGCGACGTCATTCCCGAAACCATGGAAACCAGTCTGGCGCTCGCGGCCAGCCTGCTGCTGGCGGTCGGAGTCGCTGAGGACAGGGTCCAGGACCGCCTGGGCGAGGCGCGCGCCGACTACTACCGCCCGCTGCACCCGCTGATCCGCGGCCGGGCCGCTGCGGCCGAGCGCACCTGAATGGCAGCGGCGCCCGTTGGACGCGCACGCCCGCGGGCCACTCGCCCCGGCCTCCCCGCCCAGGCTGATGAGCGCCCCGGCCCCTCGCCGCGCCAGCGGGTGTGGGCGATCGTCGCCGGGGCCTCGGGCAATCTGGTCGAGTGGTACGACTTCTACGCCTACTCCTTTTTTGCGCTGTACTTTGCGCCCCTGTTCTTCCCCAGTGGCGATGCCACGGCCCAGTTGCTGAAGACCGCCGGGATCTTCGCCGCCGGCTTTTTGATGCGGCCGCTGGGGAGCTGGTATTTCGGCCGCCACGCCGATCGCGTCGGCCGCCGCTCGGCGATGGTGCGCTCGGTGCTGCTGATGTGCGCGGGCTCGCTGCTGATCGCGGTGACACCCGGCCACGCCGCGCTCGGCGGCGGCGCCGCGGTGCTGCTGCTGCTCGGGCGCTTGCTGCAGGGCTTTTCGGTGGGCGGCGAGTACGGCACCAGCGCCACCTACATGAGCGAGGTCGCGATCGCCCGCCACCGCGGCTTCATGGCGTCGTTCCAGTACGTCACGCTGATCGGCGGGCAGTTGCTGGCGGTGCTGACACTGGTACTGCTGCAACAGCTGCTGAGCCCCGCGCAACTCGGCGCCTGGGGCTGGCGCATCCCCTTCGTGGTCGGCGCCGGGCTGGCGGTGGTCGCGCTCTATCTGCGCCGCGCGCTGCCGGAGACCGCGCCCGCCGAACCCGACGCCGGCGCCGGCACGCTGCGCGCGCTGCGGCCCCACGCGCGCGCGCTGGCTTTGGTGCTGGCGCTGACGGCCGGCGGCTCGCTGGCTTTCTATACGTACACCACCTACATGCAGAAGTATCTGGTCAACACCGCCGGCATGGCGGTCGAGACCGCAAGCCTGGTGATGACGCTGGCGCTGCTGGTGTTCATGCTGCTGCAACCCCTGTTCGGCGCGCTCGCCGATGTCATCGGGCGGCGCGCGTCGCTGCGGCTGTTCGGCGTGCTGACGACGGTGAGCACGGTGCCGCTACTGGCGGCGATCGCGGCGACGACGGACCCCCGCGTGGCCTTCGGGCTGATCCTGATGGCGCTGATCAGCATCAGCTTCTACACCGCGATCAGCGGCCTGGTGAAGGCCGAGCTGTTCCCGGCGCCGGTGCGCGCGCTCGGCGTCGGCCTGTCCTACGCGGTCGCCAACGCGGTGTTCGGCGGCTCCGCCGAATATGTCGCGCTCTGGTTCAAGGCCGCCGGCAGCGAGTCCTGGTTCTACTGGTACGTCACCGCCTTTGCCGGCGTGGCGCTGGCTGCCGCCGTGCTGATGCCGGACAGCCGTCGGGGCAGCCATCTGGACCACAGCTGATCCGGCCGCGGCGCGCTCGCGCTGCGGGGCGGCGGCCGGCCGGCCGGCATTCTGCTAGAGTTGTCCCGGGGTTGATGCCCACCCAGCATCAGGCCACTGTTGATGGCCCTCACCGATACAGGTCGCCGCCATGGATTTCAGCCGCTCCGAAGAACACCGCATGCTGCTCGACACCGCCGACAGGATTGCCGCGGATTTCCCCCGCGACTATTACGTGCGCTGCGCGAAGGCGAAGATTTTCCCGCAGGAGCAGTGGGATGCTCTGGCCCAGGCCGGCATTCTCGGCGTCAATACGCCGGCCGCGTACGGCGGCGCCGGCATGGGGATGCTGGAACTGGTGCTGGTGCAGGAGCGCATGGCCGAACAGGGCGTCGCCCCCCTGTACTTCGTCGTCAACCAGGGCATCGCCGTGCCCAGCATCAGCAAGCACGGCACCGAGGAGCAGAAGCAGCGCTGGCTGCCGGCCATCGCCAGCGGTGCGAAACGCTGCTGTTTCGCCATCACCGAACCCAACGCGGGCACCAACACCTTCCGCATCGAGACCGTGGCGACAGCCGCTGGCGACGACTTCATCCTCAACGGCAACAAGCTGTTCATCAGCGGCATCCGCGATGCCCACCAGGTACTGGTGGTCGCGCGCACCGACAGCGGCGGCGCCCAGGCGCGGGCGGAACTGACGCTCTTCGTCGTCGATACCAACTCCGCCGGGCTGTCGTGGGAGCTGATGGACACCGTGCTACTGAATCCGGAGGGCCAGTACTTCGTCTATTTCGACAACGTCCGGGTACCCCGCGCCAACGTGCTCGGCAAGGTCGGGCGCGGCACCGAGGTGCTGTTCGACGCGCTCAACCCCGAGCGCATGGTGGTCGCCGCCGGCGCCATCGGCGAGGGTCGCCACGTGCTCGCGCGCGGCGTCGCATACGCCAACGAGCGCAAGGTGTTCCGGGGGCCGATCGGCGCCTATCAGGGCCTGCAACACCCCATGGCCGAGGCCAGGGCGCAGCTGGAGGCGGGTTCGCTGCTGGTGCAGAAGGCGGCCTGGCTGCAGGATGCCGGCGCCGATCCGAAAGTGGTCGGCGAGGTCGCGAGCATGGGCAAGCTGGTGGGTTGCGACGCCTCGTTCAAGGCGGCGGATGCGGCGATCCAGTGTTTTGGCGGCTACGGCTTCTGCGACAGCTACGACATGGTCAGCCACTTCCTGTCGGCGCGGCTCGCCAAGGTGGCACCCATCAACCGCGAGATGACCCTCAATTACATCGGCGAATTTATTCTGGGGCTGCCCAAATCCTATTGACGTCGGCGACATCGAGAGACCATGCAGATCCTCGCCGACAGCGCCATGCCTCTGGTCGCCGAGCTGTTTGCGCCGTTCGGCGAGGTGCGGCTGCGAGCGGGGCGCGATATTGGCCCAGCGGATGTCGCAACGGCCGAGGTGCTGCTGGTGCGCTCCATCACGCGGGTGGATCGGCACCTGCTCGCCGGCAGTCGCACGCGGTTTGTCGGCTCGGCCACCATCGGCGTCGATCATCTCGACCTCGACTACCTGACCGCGCGCGCTATCGCGTTCGCCAATGCCCCCGGCTGCAACGCCCAGGCCGTGGTCGAGTATGTGCTCTCGGCGCTGTGCGCCTGTCGGCCCGGCTGGCGTGGGCAGACGGTCGGCATCCTCGGCGGTGGCAATGTCGGCGGGCGGCTGTATCGGTGTTTGCGGGCGCTCGGCGTCGAGGCGTGCATTCACGATCCATTTCTGGGCGCGCGCAACGACCTCAATCTGGTGAGCTTCGCGGACGCTCTCGCCAGCGATATCGTCTCCCTGCACACGCCGCTCACGCGCGGCGGCGCGCACCCGACTTTTCATCTGATCGACGCACGGGCATTGGCGGGCATGAAACCCGGCGCGCTACTGATCAACACCGCACGCGGGGCGGTGATCGACAACCGGGATTTGCTGAACCGGCTGCGGGACGGCGCCGATTTACAGGTCGTGCTCGATGTCTGGGAGTCGGAGCCCGACATCGATATCGAGCTATTGCAGCGGGTTGCGCTGGGCACTCCGCATATCGCGGGCTACAGCCGCGAGGGCCGCGTGCGCGGCACTCTGATGGTGCGGGATGCCTTTTGTCGCTGGCTGGGTATTCCCGTTCCCGCCGCGTCAGTGGCGGCGGCGCCGATCACCCTGCAGTTGCGGGCAGGTGGCGATCTGGCGACCGCCGTGCTGGGCGCCTTGGACGTGCGCGCCGACCATCGCCGCATGCTGGCCGCGCTCGCAACCGGCGCGGTTGCCATCGGCTCGGCGTTCGACCAGTTGCGCCGCACCGCGCCGGAGCGCCATGAGTTCAGCCGCTACCTCATCGACGGCGTATCCACCACCGAACTCCGGCAGGAATTGTCGGCGGTGGGGTTTCGCAGTACTTGAGCGAACCTTCTCCGGTGACTACCGCAACCGCGCCAGAAAATTGTCGAGCCGGCCGATCGCGTCCTTGAGATCGTCGGTGCGCGGCAGGAACACGATGCGGAAGTGATTGGTGTCGGTCCAGTTGAACGCGGTGCCCTGCACCAGCAGCATTTTCTCCTGCAACAGCAGATCGAGCACAAACTGCTCGTCGTCGGCGATGCGGTAGATGTCCGGGTCGAGGCGCGGAAACAGATACAGCGCGCCCTGCGGCTTCACACAGCTGACACCCGGGATGCTCGTCAACAGTTCCCACGCCAGATTGCGCTGGTCGTAGAAACGCCCGCCCGGTTTGACCAGATCGCCGACGCTTTGGTAGCCGCCCAGCGCGGTCTGGATCGCATACATCGCGGGCACATTGGCGCACAGGCGCATCGACGCCAGCATTTCAATGCCCTGGATGTAGTTGCGCGCGCGGTGCTTGGCGCCGCTGACGATCAACCAGCCGGAGCGAAAACCAGCCAGGCGATAATTCTTGGACAGGCCGTTGAAGGTGATGCACAGCACATCCTTGGCCAGGCTCCCGAGCGGGACATGCGTGGCGCCGTCGTAGACGATACGGTCGTAAATTTCATCGGCGTAAATGATCAAATTGCGTTCGCGCGCGATCTCGACGATGCGCCGCAGCGTTGCTTCGCCGTACACCGCGCCAGTCGGGTTGTTGGGATTGATGACCACAATCCCCCGTGTGTGCGAGGTGATTTTGCCGACCATATCCTCGATGTCCGGCTGCCAGCCATCCCCTTCGTCGCAGCGATAGTGCACCGCTTTGCCGCCGGACAGCGTCATCGCCGCCGTCCACAGCGGGTAGTCGGGCGCCGGCACCAGCACCTCGTCGCCCGGGTTGAGCAGTGCCTGCATGGCCATTACAATCAGTTCGCTGACGCCATTGCCCAAAATGATGTCGTCGATGTCAACATCCGCGATACTCTGGATCTGGCAGCGCTGCATCACCGCCTTGCGGGCGCCGAAAATCCCTTTGGAATGACTGTAACCCTGGGCGGCAACCAGATTGCGGATCACGTCCTGGATGATTTCGTCTGGCGCCTCAAACCCGAACGGCGCAGGATTGCCGATGTTGAGCTTGAGAATGCGATGCCCCTCTTCCTCCAGCCGATTGGCGTGGTCGAGCACCGGGCCGCGAATGTCGTAGCAGACGTTATCGAGCTTGGTTGATTTTTGGTAGTGCTGCATGGTTCCGGCGACTCCGCGAATCCTTGAGATGCGTGGAAAAAAGTGGCGTATTGTAGCGGAAATTGCGCAACCCGCACTGACTGAAGGAGTTCCAACATGAACCAGTGGAAAGACAAAAGCGAAGAGTATTGGCGGTCGAGGCTGTCTCCCGAGGAGTACCAAATCTGTCGCAACAAGGGCACCGAACCGCCCTTCACCGGCAGGTATTACCGGGAGACCGCGCCCGGCAGCTATCTGTGCGCGGCCTGTGAGGCGCCGCTGTTCGACGCCCACGCCAAATACGAATCCGGCAGCGGCTGGCCGAGCTTCTACGCGCCCGTGGATGACGACATGATCGACGAGCACACCGACGTGAGCCGCGGCATGGTGCGCACCGAAATCACCTGCGCGCGCTGCGGCAGCCACCTCGGCCATGTCTTTGAGGATGGTCCGGCACCCACTGGACTGCGGTATTGCGTGAACTCGCTGTCGCTGAAATTTACCAAGGCAAAATAGGCCCGGTCGCCGCGCATTGGGTCACACACCTCGACGCGACGACCCAGCGGCCATCGCAGCTTGACACTCCGGCGCAGGGTTTTTAGAATGCCGCCTCCTCGCGCCAGGCTGGCCGCCATCCGGAAGCCGCCAAGCCCGGATGCAGTGTCTGGCCATGGCTTGCAAGCCTGGTTCGAGGGAGCGAAGAGCGAAGGAAGAGCGAAGAAAGTTGTCCCGTTCGTCTAGAGGCCTAGGACACTGCCCTTTCACGGCGGTAACAGGGGTTCGACTCCCCTACGGGACGCCAATCCTGAAATCGGGATGGCAACGTTAAACGTTAAACGTTAAGTGGTACCAGATCCAAGCGGGAATAGCTCAGTTGGTAGAGCGCAACCTTGCCAAGGTTGAGGTCGCCGGTTCGAATCCGGTTTCCCGCTCCAGTTTTTAGCAGGTAATCCACACCACCACCTTTGTTGCCACCGGCGATCGCCATTGCTGGCCGGTTGTTTGCGCCCGAATCATGCCACGACGATTCGGTTGCCTCGCGCACGGCCGTAGAATCCCGCACCGGTGTCCGCCCGGCTCCGTTCACTCCATTCCACCATTTCGCTACAATTCCGGCCCCGAATGCCGGCCCCGAATGCCCACCCCATCCGCGATGTGATCCCAATGGCCCAATACGTCTACACCATGAATCGCGTGGGCAAGATCGTTCCGCCCAAACGCGAAATCCTCAAGAACATCTCGTTGTCGTTTTTCCCCGGCGCCAAGATCGGCGTGCTGGGGCTGAATGGCTCCGGCAAATCCACGCTGCTGAAAATCATGGCGGGCATCGACACCGATATCGTCGGTGAAGCCCGGCCGATGCCCGACCTTAAAATTGGCTATCTCGCGCAGGAACCCCACCTGGATTCCGCCAAGAATGTGCGCGGCAATGTCGAGGACGGCGTGCGTGAAGCGGTGGACGCGCTGGCGGCACTGGATGCAGTTTATGCGGCCTATGCCGAGCCCGACGCGGATTTCGACAAGCTGGCCAAACGCCAGGGCGAGCTCGAAGACATCATCCAGGCCTGGGACGCTCACAATCTGGATCACACGCTCGATATCGCCGCCGATGCGCTGCGCCTGCCGCCCTGGAGCGCCCGCATCGATACCTTGTCGGGCGGCGAGAAACGCCGGGTTGCCCTGTGTCGGCTGCTGTTGTCGCGCCCCGACATGCTGTTGCTCGACGAGCCGACCAACCACCTCGACGCTGAATCCGTGTATTGGCTCGAACAATTTCTCCATAAATTCGCCGGCACTGTCGTCGCCGTGACCCACGACCGCTATTTCCTCGATAACGTCGCCGGCTGGATTCTCGAACTCGATCGCGGCCAGGGCATTCCCTACGAAGGCAACTACACCACCTGGCTCGAGACCAAGGCGCAGCGCCTGGAACTCGAGAAAAAAACCGAAGCGGCGCACCTGAAGACGCTGAAGCAGGAACTGGAATGGGTGCGCAAAAACCCCAAGGGCCGACAGGCCAAAAGCAAGGCGCGTCTGCAGCGTTTTGACGAAATGAACAGCCAGGAATTTCAGGCCCGCAACGAAACCAACGAAATCTATATTCCGCCCGGTCCCCGTCTGGGCGACAAGATTATCGAGCTCAACGGCGTCAGCAAAGGCTTCGGTGACCAGTTGTTGATAGACAACCTGACGCTAAGTATTCCCAAGGGTGCCGTGGTCGGCATCGTCGGTGGCAACGGCGCCGGCAAATCCACGCTGTTCCGCTTGATCGCCGGATCCGAAACGCCCGACGCGGGTGCCGTAGTGCTTGGCGATACCGTCAAGCTCGCCTATGTGGAGCAGAGCCGCGACCATCTGGACGACAGCAAAACCGTGTGGGAAGCCATTTCCGATGGCCAGGACATACTGCGCATTGGTAGTTACGAAGTAAGTTCGCGCTCCTATGTTGGCCGCTTCAATTTCAAGGGCGCTGATCAGCAGAAACGCGTCGGCGATCTATCCGGTGGCGAACGCGGTCGCCTGCACCTTGCCAATACCCTCAAGCGGGGCGCCAACGTGTTATTGCTCGACGAGCCCTCCAACGACCTCGACATCGAAACCCTGCGCGCGCTCGAAGAAGCGATCGACACCTTTCCCGGCAACGTGCTGGTGATCTCCCACGACCGCTGGTTTCTCGACCGCATCGCGACACATATTCTGGCGTTCGAAGGCGATAGTGAAATCGTGTTCCATCAGGGCAATTTCACGGACTACCACGAAGATCTCATCCGTCGCCGCGGTGACCAGGCACAGCCGACGCGCCTTAAATACAAGCATCTCAAAGCTTGAGTTGCCCAGCGCCCACCCTGCGTCCGGGGCATGAGCGTGGCAGTTCGACGGCGGGCAATGCGGCTCGTGCAATGGTCGCCCCCCCGTCGACGCCGGTAAACCACTGCCAAATATTCCGTCCCCTGACGGCTTTTTTACGGGGGTGACAAAGTGGCGCGCTCTGTTACCATGCGGCCATGGACTCGCAACTCGCTCAGGTTCAACGCAGGAAAACCCGTCTGGCGCCGGCACTAACCATTCTGCTCGCCAGCCTGGCACTGCCATCCAGCCGCGCATTTACCGCCCTCGAAGCCGTTCAGGCAGAAGGCGTGTTGCGCATGGCGACGGTGAGTGGTGCCGCCACCTATTACGAAGATGGCAAGGGCAGTAACGGTTTTGAGTATCTGTTGGCGAAGGCGTTTGCCGATCGTCTCGGTGTCCGCCTGGAAGTCCACCTGAACGACAGTCGCGGCCAGATCAACGCCATGCTCCAGCATGCTACGGTGGACTTTGCCGCCGCTGGCTTGATCGCCAAACCACGCGCCTGGCGCCCGCTGCTATTTTCCGCGCCCTATGACAGCGTTGAGCAAAAACTGATTTCCGCGCTCGGCAAGATCATGCCCCAATCAATCGACGATCTGCCCGCTGGCGCGCTCATTCTGATTGCCGATGGCTTGCAGAGTGACGGCCTCGCGGAGGTGCAACGCAACAACCCCAACCAGCGCTGGAAAGTCTTGTCGGGTGTTGCGTCGGCGGATTTGATGCGCCGCGTTCACGATGGCGACATCGACTACGCCGTTGTCGACTCCATTGCCTATGCCGCCAACCGCGGGCTGTTCCCACGCGCCCGCGCGGCCTTCAGTCTCACCGCGCCGGAACCGGTGAGCTGGGCTTTTCGCACTTATAACAAGAACGGTGATGACAGCCTCGTGCGGGCCGCCGACACCTTCCTGCACGACTACCAACAGAGCGGTGAATTGCAGAGTCTGAAAGATACTTTCTTCGACCACGGCAGTGAACTGACCGCGACCTTCGTGGAGGACTTCATGACCGAGGTCGCGAGCACGCTGCCGAAGTATCAGAAGTTATTCAAGCTGGTGGCGGAAGAATATGGCATCGACTGGAGCCTGGTCGCCGCCATTGCCTATCAGGAATCGCGCTGGAATCCGGCCGCGATCTCGCCAACCGGCGCGCGCGGCATGATGATGTTGACGACCGCCGCAGCGCGGGAAGTTGGCGTCAGCAATCGCCATGACACCCTTGAAAGCCTGCGTGGCGGTACCGAATATTTTCTCCGCTTGCGCGGCCTCGTACCCGCTGATGTCAAGGAACCGGATCGCACCTGGCTGGCACTCTCGGCCTACAACGGTGGGCTCGCCCACGTCGAGGACGCCCGCGCGTTGGCGGAGCGTCGCGGTGAAAACCCCAACCGCTGGCCCAGCGTCAAGCGGCATCTGTTGTTATTGCAGGAGCGCGCGTTCTACCGCACCGCGAAGCACGGCTTCGTCCGCAGCGGACAGGCCGTCGCCTTCGTGCACCGGGTGCGGCGTTATCAGAGCGTGCTGCAATGGCTGGATGAACTGCCACCGAAAAGGCAGTTGTATAGCGTTTCTGGTCTACCCCTGGAACAGCTCGACCCCGGGTTAAACCGCCCCGCCTCGACCCTGTAAGCACTCCCAAAGCACCAGCCCCCATACCAACATAACCGTGGCAAGCGCCAGCAGCACGGCCGCCGAGCCTTGATCCTTGGCCCTGCCGGCCAGTTCGTGGTACTCGACACTGACCAGATCCACCACCGTTTCCACCGCCGAGTTCAGCAGCTCGACAATTAACACGAGCAGTAGCGAGCCCAGCAATAGCGCAAGCTCAACGTTGTTGGCGGCGAGCCAGAACGCGGCGGGCGCCAATAGCAGACACAGCGCCAGCTCCACGCGAAAGGCTTCCTCGTGGCGCAGGCAGGCCAAGAGCCCCTGCATCGAATAACGGGTGGAGGCGATCAAGCGCCGGTAGAGAACACCGGGCCAGCCGGAGGGCGACGGATCAGGCGTCAAGTGATTCACCGCAAATGTCGATCTGTTGATTCATGGCCAGCGCCGGAGCCTGCTCGAGCGGCACTCCGACCAGCTTCGCCGGCACCCCGGCAACGGTGGTGTGGGGTGCCACCCCCGTCACCACCAGGCTGCCAGCGCCGATCTTTGCACCCGCGCCAATCTCGATGTTACCGAGAATGCGCGCACTCGCTGCAATCAGCACGCCGGTGCGTACTTTGGGGTGGCGGTCGCCGCTCTCGTTGCCGGTGCCGCCCAGGGTAACGCCGTGCAGAATGGACACATCGTCCTCAATAACCGTCGTTTCTCCCACCACCAGCCCGGTGGCGTGATCGATCATGATGCCGCCGCCAATCACCGCGCCCGGATGGATGTCGACGGCGAAGATTTCCGCCGCCAGGTGTTGGAGATGAAGTGCCAGCGGTCGGCGGCAATTGCGCCACAGCCAATGCGCGACGCGATACACCTGCAGCGCGTGAAAGCCCTTGAAATAAAGGAGCGGCATCGAATAGCCATGGCAGGCCGGATCGCGTTCGCGATAGGCGCGCAGATCGCGCCGCATCCGCTCGGCAATGCTGTCGTCCGCGACCATGGCTTCGGCGAAGACGCGCCGAATTACCAGCGCCGACACCACCTGACTGCCGAGCAAGCCCGCCAGATTGTGGATCAGCGCAGACACCAGTGACGGATGGCTGAGAACGGCGGCGTGAAAATAGCTGGCGAGCAACGGCTCGATGCGGGCTGCGGCCTGAGCTTCGGTGCAGATTTGGTCCCACAGAACGTCGTTCTGCTCATTGGTCATGAGTTATAACCGGGTCGCGTGTTTGAGGGTTTGAAAAGTTCGAGGGTTTGCAAAGTAGCGGCGTATCGAGCTCGTTTTTGGTCGTCAAACAACCATCCCAAGGGCTACGCCACCATACGTAAGAGTAACGTTGTTGAGCGGGCCGGTCGAGCTGGAAGTATTGGTGCGTTGACGACTATCCGGAGCGCCGACGCCGCGCTTTCACTCAAAGTTTGGTCGGCGAAGGGTGACGTGGTATCGATGTTGACTTGGACGGAGAAAAGACGAAGAAACTTCCGCCAACAAATAATGATGTTGTACGGCGAAACCCGTCCCCGGCGCGACGAAAGTGACGCCCCGCTGGGGGCTGTCCGATTTTTTGTGTGTGAGGCGGTTTGGTCTCTTTCCGCTTCAACCGGATTTTTTCATGAGCGAGCCCCTGTGAAGCGATCTTCGTAGAGTATCGCGAACTGGTTCATGGCGGCTTTCCAATCTCTCGTGAA
>CBDDRG010000173.1:0-8729 GCA_965232975.1 uncultured bacterium | reverse complement strand
TAGGAGCCTGTCGGACTTGAGCGTCCGTAGCGAGGGAAAGTCCGATTTGAGGCAGATTTTGGGCAAATTTGCGGCGAATACTGGGGTTATTCAACGAAAATTTGCGCAACATATGACCAAATTCGGCTTTTCCGCAGTAGGACAGTCTCAAGTCCGACAGGCTCCTAACCAAACCGTCACGAAAATGGCCGATGATGGCCGCGAGGTGCTGACGTTACTTCCGATCAGCTTGCGATCAGCGCCGATTGCCACGAGGGCCAGGACATGCCTACTCGGTCTGCTGCCGGTCACCCCGGTGCGCCCCACGACACGCTGGCATTGATCATGGCCGGCGGTTCCGGCACCCGCCTGCACGATCTCACCCGCTGGCACGCCAAGCCGGCGGTGGCCTTCGGCGGCAGTTACAAGACGATCGATTTTCCGCTGTCGAACTGCGTCAACTCGGACATCCGCCGCATCTGCGTCCTCACCCAGTACAAATCCCACTCCCTCAACAGCCACATCGCCAAGGGCTGGCATTTTCTCCACCCGGAACTCAACGCGTTCGTCGAACTGCTGCCGGCGCAACAGCGCACCGGGGACTGCTGGTACCTGGGCACCGCCGACGCTATACACCAGAATCTCGACATCATTCGCGACCACCGACCCGCCCATGTGCTGGTGCTGGCCGGCGACCACATCTACAAAATGGACTACCGCCCGATGCTCGATCGCCACATCGCGAGCGGCGCCGACATGACGCTGGGCTGTCTTCCGGTGCCGCTGCCGGACGCGCGCGGGTTTGGCGTGGTCGCGGTGGATGCCGCCGGCTGGGTGCTGGGCTTCGACGAAAAACCGCACCACCCCAGCGCGCTGTCGACCGATCCGGCGCTGGCACTGGCATCGATGGGAATTTATGTGTTCGCGCGGGAGTTTCTGGAGCGGATTCTCGATCGAGATGCCCTGAATTCCCATTCTTGCCACGATTTCGGCCGCGACATCATCCCGGGCTTGATCGGCGAAGCCCGCATTGCCGCCCATCACTTTCGCGACCCCATCACCGGCGGGCCCGGCTACTGGCGCGATGTCGGCACAATCGACAGTTACTATCAGGCGCACATGGATCTGCTGGCGGTGACGCCACCCCTCGATTTGTACGACGGCAAGTGGCCGATCTGGACCTACCAGGAGCAACTGCCGCCCTGCAAGTTCGTGTTCGACGACGACGACCGCCGCGGCCAGGCGATCGATTCCATGGTCGCCGCCGGCTGTATCGTCTCCGGCGCCACGGTGCGCCGCTCGCTGCTCGGCACCAATGTCCGGGTCAGCAGCTACGCCAGCATCGAGGATGCGGTGATTCTGCCCAATGTCGAGATCGGTCGCGGCTGTCACCTGCGGCGGGTGGTGATTGACGCCAACTGCGCCGTCCCCCCCGGCACCGTGATCGGCGTGGATCCGGCCGCCGACGCGCGCCACTATCATGTATCGCCCCAGGGCATCGTGCTGGTATCGGCGGAGATGCTTGCCAAGGACGGACTGAACAGCCATGTCACCTGAGCGGGCGCCGGCCGCCCGCACCGACGTGGTGCTGTGCTGGCACATGCACCAGCCGGAGTACCGGGAAAATGCCGATTCCAGTTCGCCGATATTCGCACTGGCCGGATAAAGTTCAGGGTCGAACAGCGGACGTCGATGGCGTTGTCCAGCAAGCGCGCCGCCGCGCGCAACCGCCGCCAGTTATTCCGGTTACAGCGCGGCATCGCTCGCGAAGGGTCGCGCGACCAGCGCGGAATTGCGAGTGCAAAAACCCGCGTGAAACCTCAAATCCACAGCATGCGGCCCATCTCAAACCGAAGGGAGAGCAGCTCGTGGTGGGGATAGGCCCGCAGCATATAGCATTGCAGACCGGGCGCATCCGGCTTCAAGTCGATGGCGAACAGCGCGCGGCCATCGGGCGCGCGGCCATCATGGGCCAGGGTATGGTGCGCGCGGGCCTCGAACTCGCCGTCCGCCACCTCCACGCCCAGCACACACTCGACCATGACATCGGCGGCCGTCAGGGCACCGAGCTCCACGGCCACCCGGATGGGCAGGGTTTCGTCGGCGTGAATGCTGGCGAGCGGTACATCCTGGCGCTCGGCGCTGACCGCGGGCCAACCGGCGATAACCCTGTGCTTCCACGCCGCGAGCGCCCTGGCTCCCGCCCAGTCGTCCCGCGCCAACCGCTCGCTCTGGCGGACGGCGCGCGCATAGTACTCGCGGATATAGTCGGCGACCATGCGCTCGGCATTGAAGCGGGGAATGGTGGTTTTCATCGCCGCCTTGGCGCGCGCCACCCAGCCGCGGGAATAGCTCTGGCAATTGCGCTCGAACTCGAAATAGAGCGGGATCACCTCCCGTTCGAGCAGATCGAACAGTTCACGGGCATCCTCCCGGTCGCGGAACTCCTGCGCGTGGTGCGGGCCGTGGGGGGCGATGCCCCAGCCATTGTCACCGCTGTAGCCCTCCGCCCACCAGCCGTCGAGCACGCTCAGATTCAGCACCCCGTTGATCGCCGCTTTCTGGCCCGAGGTGCCGCTGGCCTCCAGCGGGTATTGTGGGGTGTTGAGCCAGACATCGACGCCGCTGACCATTTCGCGCGCCAGCGCGATATCGTAGTTTTCGATGAGCAGGATCTTGCCCTCGAACTCCGGCTTGCGCGCCTGGTGATGGATGGCGCGAATCAGCGCCTGGCCGGGGTGGTCGTCTGGGTGCGCCTTGCCGGCAAAGATAAAGATCACCGGTCGCTCGGGGTCGTTGAGCAGGCGCGCCAAGCGCGCTTCGTCGGTAAAGATCAGCGTAGCGCGCTTGTAAGTGGCGAAGCGACGCGCGAAGCCGATCATCATGACGCTGCGCTCGCCTCGCTCCAGGTGGCAGGTCAGGCGGTTGATCTGCGCCGGGCTGCTGCCGTTGCGCGCGTGCTGCCGCTGGATGCGCTCGCACAGCGCCTCGGCCAGCCGGTTCTTGAAAAGCTCGCGCTGGGCCCAGAACACCTGGTCGGGAATGTCATCGATCCGGCGCCAGTAGTCGCGGTTGCACAATTCGTTGCGCCAACCGCTGCCGAACTGCTGATTGAAGTACGTCACCCACTCCCGCGCCAGAAAAGTCGGCACATGGACGCCGTTGGTGACATAGCGGATCGGATTCTCCGCCGGCTCGATCTGCGGCCAGACATAGCTCTCCGTGCGCGCGGCGACGCCGCCGTGGATGGCACTGACGCCATTGTGAAAACGCGAGCCGCGCAGCGCGAGCGCAGTCATGTTGAAGCGGTGCTCATTGCCCGGGCTCGCCCCCAGCGCCAAAAATTGATCTACCGGAATGTTCAGCTCGGCGACCTGCGCAGCCAGATAATGGCGCACCAGCCCGTGCTCGAAGACATCGTGGCCCGCCGCCACCGGGGTGTGAGTGGTAAACACGGTGTTCGCGGCCACCGCCTCCAGGGCGCTGGCGAAATCCAGGCCCTGGGCCACCAGTTCGCGACACCGCTCGACGATCTGTAAAGCGGCGTGGCCCTCGTTGATGTGCCACACCTTGGGTGCGAGCCCGAGCGCGCGCAGGGCGCGCACCCCGCCGATCCCCAGCACGATCTCCTGCTGGATGCGGTTGACTGCGCCACCACCGTAGAGCTGATAGGTGATGGCGCGATCCTCTGCCGAATTCTGCTCGATGTCGGAATCCAGCAGATACAGTTTGATATGGCCGACCTGCACCTCCCACACCCGCAGCCAAACCTCGCGGTTGGCGATGGACACCGCGACGGTCAGCGGATTCCCCTCCCGGCACCGGGCGCAGGCGATCGGCAGATCCTCGAACCGGGAGGCGGCATAGGTGGCGATCTGGTTGCCGTCCGCGTCGATGGTCTGATTGAAGTAGCCCCGCCGATACAGAATGCCGATGGCGACGAAGGGCACATTCATGTCGCTCATCGCCTTGCAGTAATCGCCGGCGAGAATGCCGAGGCCCCCGGAATAGATGGGCAGACTCTCGTGCAGGCCGTACTCGGCGCAGGCGTAGGCGACCAGATCGCTGTCGCCCAGCAAGCCCTTGGTACCGCGCCGGTTGCGAAACTCCAGGTAGCTGTCGCAGGCGGACATCAGGCCGCGAAAATCCTGCAGGAACACCGGGTCGGCCGCCGCCTTGTCGAGCCGCTCCTGCCCGACACGCCGCAGGAACAGCGTAGGATTGTGGCCACACTGTTCCCACAAATCCCGGTCGAGCCGGAAAAACAGGCCGCGCACGCCGCGATCCCAGCTGTAGATCAGGTTGTTGGCGAGCTGCTCAAGACCCTGGAGTTGGGCGGGAATCCGCGGCTGTACTTCGAGTGAAAAACGGGTACCCGACATGGCTTGGGAACTGCTTTGGCCGAGGATGAACAACGCGGGGGGAGCAACAGCGGAGTTACCACACTGCCCTCCCCGACTACTTCATAATAGCAGCGGCGCGCAGACCCGGCGCCGCCGGTTGCACCCATCGCGGCCACGCCAGGGCGTGGCACCGTGCGCCAGGCGCAAATGTGGCGCTCGCGCGCCCCAGCGGCCTTGGCGCAACGATTCACAACGGAGGCGCTACATGATTCTGGTCGGCGATCTCGGTGGCACCCACACCCGTCTCGCCATTTTTCCCCGACACCCGGCAACCCCGGATGCGGCGGTCGCGAGCGCCCATTTCGCCAGTGCCGACCACGCCGACTTTATCGCCATCCTCGCCGCTTTCCGGCGCCGCTACGCCGAGCTCACACCCACGCGCTGCGCACTGGCAGTGGCCGGGCCAGTGCTCGGCGGGCGCTCTCACACCACCAATCTGCCCTGGTATCTGGACGTCGCGGACATCGCGCGCGCGCTGGGGCTCGAAGCCACCGCCGTCAGTCTGTTGAACGACCTGGAAGCGGCCGCGCTGGCGCTGCCGGGTATGGCCGCAACCCAGTTCCAGTGCGTGCAGGCGGGCGCACCGGACGCGACGGGCAACCGGGCGGTGATCGCGCCCGGCACCGGGCTCGGCATGGCGATTCTGCATTGGGATGGCCATCGCCATCACGCGCTCGCCAGCGAGGGCGGGCACCGCGATTTCGGCGCCCGCGACGCCGCCGAAATGGCGCTGCTGCGCCATGCCGCACACCGCTTTCCCGGCCACGTCAGCATCGAACGCCTACTGTCCGGCGCCGGCATCGCGCTGATCCACGATTTTCTGCGCACTCAGGAACCCGATAGCTGGGCGCCGCCCGCCAGCGCCGATGCCACCGCCGCCATTTGCGCGCGCGCGCTGGCGCACAGCGATCCGCTCTGTGAGCGGGCGTTGGCGTGGTATCTGGCGCTGCTCGGCGCCGAGGCCGGCAATCTGGCGCTGACGGCGCTGGCGCGCGGCGGGGTGACCATCGCCGGCGGCATTCCCCCCAAGATCCTGCCCGCGTTCGGCGCGAGCGGGTTCCTCGCCAATTTTCTCGCCAAGGGCCGCTACCGCGAGCTGCTGGAACAAATACCCGTCAATATCTGCCTGGACGAGCGCGCGCCGTTGCTGGGCGCGCTGCGCCATGCGCGCGAAGGCAGTTGACGACGCGCTCGCAGTTGGTGCGGTGGAGCCCGGCGCTAAAAGAATTTGCCGGCCGGTGACCGACGGCAAACAGAAAAATCCGGCAATCGACTTGGCCGGACGCCGGCCAAACCCCTGCCGCTACTCCAAAGCGGGGGCGTCGAGTATGCTGAATGTCCACCTAAAAACATAAAAGGCCGCGCAAATGTCACCCAAGCACATTCTCGATGGTTATCGAGTTTTAGATATCACCCAACATATCGCCGGACCTACCGTGACGCGCCTGATGGCGGAAATGGGCGCCGAAATCATCAAGGTGGAAATGCTGCCTTATGGCGACCCCACCCGCCTTGGTGAATTTCGCCGCGACAAGCGCAGCGGCCTCAATGTGCAGCACAACCGCGGCAAAAAAAGTATTTGTCTGGACGTAAAAAGCGAACAGGGAAAACGAATTTTGAAAGAACTGGTAACAAAATGTGATGTCGTCCTCGAAAACTTCGCCCCAGGTGTGGTCGCCCGCCTCGGCCTCGATTGGGAAACCGTTCGGTCGTTGAATCCGACAGTGGTCATGTGCTCGATTTCCGCATTCGGCCAGACCGGACCACTGGCATCACTGCCTGGCTTTGACTACATCGCCCAGGCCTATGCCGGCGTCACCGACATGATCGGCGATCCGGACGGCGCGCCCTCGATACCCCAGCTTGCCCTCGGCGATGTCGGCACAGGTGTGCACGCGGCCTGTTCCATCGGCTACGCATTACTGCACCGTGAACGCACCGGCGAAGGGCAATATCTCGATATCTCGCTGCTGGACTGCTATTTCCACGCCCATGAAGCAAATGTTGAACTGTATAGCGGGACTGGCGGCAAGGTCGTCCCCCAGCGCGGCGGTTCGCATCACTACGGGATCGTGCCCGCTGGTGTATTTCGCTCGAAGGAAGGTTACATCCTGATTATCGCGACCCTGGAACGCCATTGGGATAATCTTTGCGGCGCCATCGGGAACAAGGAACTGGTTACCGAAGCGCGATTCACCAATCCGAAGACACGCATGCACGCCAAGGACGAAATCATTGCCATTATTGAGCAATGGTTGCAGGAGCAGGAAAGTGACCGGGCTGCGATCGCCATTCTGCAAGACGCCCATGTGCCGGTGGCGCCGGTGCTGAGCGTCGGCGAGGCCATGGCGCATCCCCACTTGGTGGAGCGCGGCACCATCCGCACCATCAATGATCGGATACTGGGGGAATTTCAAATACCCGGTAACCCGCTTCGGTACTCGGCATTTCCCCAGCCACTGCCGCTGGATGCCCCGTTTTTGGGCGAACACAACAAGCAGGTGCTTACCGAAATTCTGTCGTATAACGAGGATGAAATCGCCGCCATGGAAACCGACGGGATTTTGCGCCAGCGACCTTTTTGACCACACACTTTTTGATCACACATTTTACGCGCCGATAATTTATCCGGGACGCCAAAGCGGTTGGTGAATTTTTACTCTCTCGGGTGGCGAGCACGACCTCCATCTACCTTGCGACGTTGATGGCGATACGTTGTGACAATGTCGCCGCGCGCCACCAACGCGCGCTTCGACCTGCCCGCAGTCAAGCGCGGGCTGGTGCCCAGCAGCGGCGGCGGCGCCTCGCCAAAGCGCAGTTCATACATTTTGCGCACCACCTTGAGCCGCAAATCGGGATCGAGCGCGAGTTTCGCTTGATAAGGCAGCCTTCTTCATCGGAATCGGGCGCAGCGGCGGCAGCCGGTCGGCCACCGGTCATTCCAGCAGGCGATGGGTGGAAAGACGGGCGGCCTTTTTGGCGAACGTCCAGGTCGTATCGCAGCCGGCTTGAGTGTGGATCGCGCCGATCAGACAGTCCGCAAAATCGACGTTGCCGGCGAGGCACGCGGCGAGCGCGGTTCGTACTATCGGCGCTCCCTCCACTTGAAGCTCTTCACTGGTCAGCTACGTCGAAATCACATCGCCCAGCGCCTGGCGCGGATACCCCTACCCCCGAATCAGCGCCCACGCCAATTCAGCCAACACCACATGGGAGACCCAGCCGGGCTGCTCCCCGCGACAGACATCCTCGACGCACCGATCGGCCAGGGCGGTCTGCGCCGGATCGTCACGCACGATGTAACGGACCAGCACATTGGTATCCAGGCCAATCATTCGCCCGCCGCCCCCTTGGCGATTGCCGCGTCCATCTCATCGAGCGTCAGCGGCCGGGGCGGTTTGGGCAACAAGCCCTTGAGCCGCTTCACCGAACCGGTGATCGGCAGCACCCGCACCGTGCCATCGGCTTGCACGACAAAGTCGAGCCGGTCGCCGGCGCGCAAATGCAGCGCGTCCCGCACTTCCTTGGGGATGGTGATTTGGCCCTTGCTGGTAAGAGTAGCTTCCATATCCTTACTCCGTAACACCTTCCTTACTTATATGTAAGGATAAGCTTCTGATGGGCAGCTTACAAACGCCGCACCAGCAGCAGTCCACAGCCGAAGGCTTTGGCGGGGCCGATGCCTCCTTCATCCCGAAATGGGCACGACGGACAGCAAACCGAGTCCCATGACCTTGCCGTGACCGATTCCGGCCACCAGCGCTTCCTTAAATCGCGCTGGATCGGTCACGATCAGCCTGCCTTCATACAGCACGGAATAAACCTGAATACCGTTCCCCGAATGTTGCTTTCCGGTCAGCATCTGCTCGTGCGTGATGCGCGCGTCGGGCCGCGCCCGTTCCGGCTCGACAAAATCGAAGGCTGTCAACGTCGGCAAGGCGAAGCCATGTTGAGTGCCTTTGCGCTGAAGCCATTGCTCCTGCTCCACCGTCTTCATCAATCCCTGCCGCTTGCCGTTCCGGGTCACGCATGGATTCGCGCGCAGCCTGAAGCGGTATTGCCTGCCCGGTAGGAGCGTAGCGAGTGAGAGTTTTTGCGCAAGATCGATACCCGCATCGGCCTCAGCCAGCCAGTCCGGCGAAGCGACATGCGACCAGTCCGGAGCCAACCGGCTTTGAACCAGAATGCGAGGCTGCCCGGCCGCGCCGGTTTCGGGCTCCAGCCGCCAGAGCACGGCGCCCGGCGGACATGGCTGCTCTGGCGGCGAGAACGCGCGGCGATGCATGCAGGGCCGTCGCGTAGTAGTTGTCGGCGCTGGGGTTTCAATCCGCGCCCGGTTTTAAAACC